>JBATKF010000177.1:0-4358 GCA_049669185.1 Sedimenticolaceae bacterium
GCGCCACCCAGTGCGCCGCCCCAGCTGGCGCTGTCGCGGCAGGCCGGACACATCGCTAGATGCCGCGTAACCACCAGCGCCAGCGCCGGGTCGAGCGTACCGGCGGCATAGGCCAGAATGGTCTCGTCGTTGGGGTGATGCAAGATACTCATGGATCGACTCCCAAACTGCGGCGTAGTGCCTTGAAGCCGAGGCGTATCCGGGACTTGACCGTGCCCAGGGGTAGCTCGAGGCGTTCGCTGATCTCGGCCTGCGACAGGCCGTCCAGATAGACCATTTTGAGGACCGCGACTTGCTCCTTGGGGAGTTCATCTAGGCGATCGAGTATAGCCAGCGCATCCGCTCGGGTCTCTTCACTGGCGAGCTGTGCCGCATCAGGATACTCGGGAGGACACAGGTACCCCTTGGGCACACCCTCCTTTCTGATCCGGTCGGTTCGGAGATTGCGTGCGATGGTAAATATCCAGGTGCTGGGTGCGGCGAGCACTGGCCGATAATCGCCTGCCTTCAACCAGACCTTGACCATCGTATCCTGGACCAGTTCCTCGGCCTCCCCCGGATGGATATCGCAATGCTGCATGTAGCGACACAATCGCGGATAGAAGTGATCGAACAGGCGTTCGAAGGCGCCCGGGTCCGCGTCGCGGCCCACCTGTTCCAGCCATCCGATAAGGTCGTCGCGCGAGGCGCAGGCATTCGCCTTCGCTGCTTGCAGCGACGCCTCCTCGTTGACTCTTTGACTGGTCATGGCTGGTTTCGGCTGTCTGCTCGATCGGCCTATCGGTCAAGGTGCACATCCCTGTGCACTCCCGGACCCGGTGATCAGTTCGAATCCTTCAGGTTGGTGGGACCGGCATGCGGCGTGCCTGCGTAAGGAAAGACCTGGTGGTAGAGCTGGTCGTTGGCCGCAATGTTGTCGCCAACCGGGGTGACTGTCGAGTAGCTAGGGCCGCTCGCGACCGCGGTTAGCGCGATGTCGATCACATCGTCTCCAAAGCGGCGCCCGTTCGGCCAGCCGCTGGACATGACGCGTCCGTCACCGGCCGTGACGGTATCACCGCCGGCAAAACCGAACCGGCTGAAACCCGCTTGACCGGCAAGTCGGACCGAACCGGTCGTGGTATCCACCCGAATAACGTCGGGTAGATAGACCAGCGCCAAGTCGGCCCGCCCGCTGTCGACGAGACTGGTCCCGAACACGGCGTTGATGAGCGTCGCCAGTTCCGGATTCTCGGCATAGATGGCGAAATCTGCCGGATCGTTGAGCGGACTGCTGCGATTGTAGTTGTCCTTGTCGGCCAAGGCGACCAGCGCCTCGTTGAACAGCGGGTTACCCATGCGGTTTACCTGGACCCAGGGCCCGACGTTGAGGGGTTCGCGATGGTCGCGCAACAGGCGAATGCGCTTGCGGCTGACCGAGGCATAGACACCGACGCCGGTCGCCTGGGCGGCCGAAGGCAGCGGGTTCTCGGGATTGCCGAGATCTGCAAAGGCGGCCGTATACGGCGCCGGCGACAGCTCGCTGAGCGGGATTTGGATCGCGTAGCTGAGGACGTTGAAGCCCTTGAAACCATCGACACCGCCACCATCCTGGCCCAGCCCGTCACCGATATCCCCATCGTTGTCCAGGATGCGGTCGTCGAGCAGATCGAAGATCCCGGGGATGTCGGCGTAGAAGCCATCCTCGCGCGGACCTGCAAAAAGGTTCTCGCCGCTCCACGCCTTATAGATGGTCTGCTGCGTGTAGCGGTCCAACTCGCCGAAATTAGTCGCCCCAGAGACCGCGACACCGGCCGAGTCATTGTATTCGGGCGTGGTGTTGCCGCCAACATTCGGTGGGGCCGTCAGCAGGCCTGTGGCGATCACGCGCCGGCGGTGTCCGACACCTTTGGTGACACTATAGGTCTGGGCGTAATTCTGTCGGGCGTCGTCGACGTCCAGGATCGAACCCACCTCAGTGCCCAGGCCGTAGCTCAGGATGGTATCGGAGTTCTTGAGGCCGGAGCTGACCGAGGAGAAACTGAAGTCGTAGCGCAGATTGGTGTCTCCGGTATTCGGATCCGTGATATGGATACTGTACAGCGCGTCATCGGCAAAGCGATCGTAGATCACGCCATCACCGGGCTCCGAAAACGGCCGTACGCTAACCACCACGTTCAATACCTCCTCGGCCGGGTCGTCGTAGCCTGTCCCGATGAAGGCGTAGACGTCGGTCAGATTGGCCTGTGGATCCTGTTTGATCAAGGGTGCGTCGCTGTGACTGGCGGCCATTGTCGTAGCCGACGTCGCCGCGGCCAGGGCGGTGCTCATTGCGAGTCTTAGCAAATTGTTTCTGAGGTTCATGGTTCTCTTCCTCTGGGTCAGGGGCAATGGGTGAAAACTGTCGATGGGTGGTCCAGGGCAGGGCGCCCACAGGCGCGCCCGGCGCAGCCGGTGTTGGCAGGGCCTGCTGTGGGCGGACCGGGGTCGGCAAGTGGCGGCAGTGCACCGGGTCGGGTCATGCAAAGGACTCTGGAACTGATCTTCATCATTGTTTCCTCTCGGCGGTTGATGGGATTTCGGCTTCCCTGCCTCGGTCTTCGGCATCCGGTCCTGGCTTGGTAACTGTCGGTGTCTCTCCCCGTGCCGGGTTCAAAGCGGGATCAGCTGCATATGCAGACTGCGCTCGACCAACCAGACGATCGCGACCGCCGCGATCGTTGCCGAGCCGACCTGCAACCCCAGGATTCGATACGCCTGCGTGGCGCGATAGGTAAAGACGACCGGCAGTATCAGCAGCACGACCAGGAGCTGACCGAGTTCGACGCCGAGGTTGAAACCGGCCAGCGCGATCGCCGTCATAGTCGCGGACAAGCCGAGGTCGTCGAGGGCGAATGCGAAACCCAAGCCATGGACCAGGCCGAGGAAGAAGGCGATGGCCCAGGGTGGACCGGGTAGAAAGGCCCACAGGTTGTTCAGCGCAGCCAACAACACGCTGAGCGCGATCGCTGGTTCAACCCAAGCCGCGGGCACGACCAGCAGTCCGAATACCGCCAGTGACAGGGTGAGCGAATGTGCCACCGTGAACGCGGTTACGATCGCGAGGAGATTGCTGGCGACGCCTGATCCTGACAGGACCGGACGCCATTCGCGGTCGTGCCGGTACATGACCGCGGGGAGCAACAACGTGATCAGGAATAACAGGTGATCGAGGCCCTGCAGGATATGCCGAACCCCCTCTGCCAACTGCTCGAGAAACGACTGCGCGCCGGCCGCACCCATTTCGGAGGCGATCAACGCGGTTGAACGATCCGGCGATAGCAGCCGGAAGGACTCCGCGGATCCGGTCAGGATCCGCAGCTGGCCGCGATGCGACGGGTCGATGTCGAACAACAGTCGGTATTGCAGTGTGGTCGGCTCGGCGTCGTCACAGTCGATCGCCATCGGCAACACCGTATAGGTACCGTCACTGTGGTCGACCAGCCGTTGTTCGGAGACCTGCAGACGGCAGCGCTCGTCGCCGGAGAGCACCGCCAGGCGGCCGGCCGCGTAGGCGGCGATGGCCGCGTGACTGCGCCGTACCTCGCCCCAGGTCAGCTGATCATCCCGGTTGCGATCGATCCCGACCGCCTGTTCCAGATCGCGTAGCGCGATGTCCCAGCGCAGCTGTGGTGGATCTTCACGCAGATCCAGCGTCAGGTAGCTGTCGCTCGGCTTGTGGGCCATGACCGTCGCCGGCAGCAACAGCAGCAGCAATAACAGGCAGGCGCGGTGCTCAAAATTCATGATCGCCACCTCCGTCGCCCAGGCCGGTAGTCAGCGCGATCAGCCTCTGATCGACCGTGCCCTGTGCACGTAGCCACGCGAGGGTCTGCCGGGCGGCGTGCGGTTGGCCGTTGGCCTGCGCAGCGGCCAGCACCAGGTAGGTATCCATGAACTCGCGTTGCCGTTCCCAATTGCGCGTGGCCAACTTCAGCGCGACGTCCGGGCGATCGAACAGCGCCAGATTCGCCAGTGACTCCTCGCGTTCGTGCAGGCTGTCGCCTCGTAGCGCGGCGGTCGCGAAGTCCGCGTGCAGTCGTGCGCGGATGCCGTCCAGCTCCGCAAGCGCCAAGGCCTTCGCCGCCAAGGCGCGCCTAAGCAGCAGCGTGCTCGAGGCGGTGTCACTGGAGATGATCTCGAGGACGCCCTCCGGATCGTCTTGGCGCAGCAGGAAATCGGCATACGCGATGCGCGGCCGGATATCCTCCGGAACGAGTTCCAACGCCTGTTCCAAGGCCTCTCTCGCGACCGCGATAGCGCCCTCCGACTCGGCGAGATCCGCCAGGACAATCAGCGACCAGGCAAGGGTGCCACTGTCGGTCGGGGTTGCGTCGGCG
>JBATKF010000178.1:0-14445 GCA_049669185.1 Sedimenticolaceae bacterium
CGGTGAGATATGCAGCCTAGACCCTCAAGCCTTGCGCGGCCCAGATCGTTGGCGTAGCGGCAGGTCGCTCAGCGAAACTCGGCGACGACGTCGCCGATCTGCCCGGCATCGTTCTCGTTGGGCTCCAGGGAAAGTCCCTTGCCCCAGTCGGCGGACTTGCTGATCCGTTCACCGGCGTCCGCCGTCTTGATCTGGATTTTGACATTGCTCGCCGAATCGGCATATTCGATCGCAGTCTCCTCGGTGATGCGGCCCTCGTGATAGAGACGCACCAGATGCTGATCGAAGGACTGCATGTGATAGTTGCCGCCGCGCTCGATGGCGTCCTTGAGGCCGCCGACCTCCATCTTGCCGATCATATCGGCGATATAGCCGGTGTTGACCAGCACCTCGACCGCTGGCACCTTGCCGCCTTCCTTACCCGGCACCAGGCGTTGACAGACAATCGCGCGCAGATTTTGCGCGATCCGTTTGGCCTGCTGTTCGATACCGTCCTTGGGAAAAAACCCCAGGATGCGTTCCATGGTGGTGATCGAGTTGTTCGCATGCAGGGTAGAGAGTGCAAGGTGCCCAGTGTTGGCGAATTTGAGCGCGAACTCCATGGTCTCTAGGTCACGGATCTCCCCCATCAAGATCACATCCGGCGATTCGCGCAGCGCCGCTTTCATACCGCTGCTGAAAGACTGGGTGTCGGTGCCGACCTCGCGCTGAGCGACGATCGCCTTTTTGTGCTCGTGCACGAACTCGATCGGGTCTTCCAGCGTCAGGATGTGACCGCCGGCGCTGGCGTTGCGATGATCGATCATCGCGGCCAGGGTGGTCGATTTTCCCGAGCCGGTCGCACCGACGATAAGGATCAGTCCGTTACGCTGCATCACCAGGTCTGCCAGCACATCGGGCACCCCGAGGTCCGCAACCGTGGGGACTTGGGTATTGATGTGGCGAAGTACCACAGAGGCCTCACCTCGCTGCCGGAAGGCATTTCCACGAAAGCGCCCAATCCCCTTATAGGACAGTGAAAAATCCACTTCGCCATGCTCTTCGAAGTGCTTCAGTTTCTCATCGGTGAGAATTTCGCGAATGGCGCGCTCCGCATCGCCGGCCTCCAGCGGCTCACCGATCTGGGCAAAGCCCTTGGGGGTCTTGAGTGAGATCTTTGCCCCGGTATACATGAACACGTCGGCGGCGTTGTTCTTGACCATGATCTGCAGGACTCGGGGTACATCGATTAGCGCCATCTTGGATCCGCTCCTTTCTTGGTTTCGCAGTGGCCCGGATCGGCGCGCTCACCGCAGGTAAGCTCGCGCTGGCTCAGTTCCCGTGAAGCCAAACCACTGAAGTCGATAACGCGTGTATCGGTGCGCAGCGGCAAAACTTTGCCGCCTGGCGCCATCCTGTGAAGTAAAGGCCTTGCAGAGATCGCGGCGCCTGCGCCCAGCATCGCGTAAACTCGTGTGTCTCAATTGCACCGGTTTGCGGCAGGCGCTGTCCGCCCGGCGGAATAGACTCGCCGCTGAACCACCCCCACTATTTAGGACCAGATGTGCGAAGAAGATCGTTATGCTGATCCGCGTTATCCTTGTTGCCCTGATCCTTGCCGCCGTCTTCGGCGGCATTTTCGGCTGGAAACACTTTGCCGCCCAGCGAACCGCGGCCCAGGCAGGTGGTCCACCACCGCCAGTGATCGCCGCGACGCGCGCCGAGCGCGAGGTGTGGCAGCCCTACCTGCAGGTCGTCGGCAGCCTTTCTGCGGTGGCGGGCATCGAGGTCACCAGCGAGGTCGCGGGCCAGATCCGTATCATCCACTTCAACTCGGGTGAGGGCGTCAAACAGGGCGACCTGCTTCTCGAACTCGACGACCGCACCGACCAGGCGCAGCTGCAGGGCCTGCTCGCGGAACGCACGCTGGCGCGGCTCAAGTTCGAGCGTACCGCCAAGCTGATCAAAGACAAATCCGTGTCCAAGTCGGACTATGACGAGGCCCGCGCCACGCTCGACGCCACCGAGGCCCAAGTTAGCGGGCAACAGGCCCTGATCGACAAGAAGCGCATCCGCGCACCCTTCGACGGCCGCCTGGGCATCCGCCGCGTAGACCTGGGCGAATACCTGACGCCGGGCGCTCCGATCGTGCCACTGGAAAAGCTCGATCCGATCTATGTCGACTTCGCACTCCCGGAGCGCGAGCTGGCGCGTGTCAGTGACGGGCAGGGCGTCGAGATCCGCGTCCAGGCCTACCCTGACGAGATCTTCCGCGGCAGCATCATCGCGATCGACCCTGGGGTTGAGGTCGGCAGCCGGAGTTTTCGCGTGCGTGGCCAGCTGGAAAACCCGACAAAGCGGCTGAGGCCTGGCATGTTCGCCGACGTTCGCGTCAGTTTGCCGCAAGATGAACAGGTGATCACCATTCCGGATACCGCGATCAGCTATGCCCCTTATGGTGACTCGGTGTTTGTGATCGAGGACAATGAGGGTCAGACAACGGTCAGCCGCCGCCAGATCGAGACCGGCAAGTCGCGCGCCGGCCGGGTCGCCGTGGTATCCGGGCTGCAGGCGGGCGAGCAGGTGGTGAGTGCCGGACACAACAAGCTGCGCAACGGCCAGCGGGTCGCGATCGACAGCCGGCCGGCGCCGGCGGCGCGTGACAGCGGTGCGGGCCCAGGGTCGTGAAGTTTACCGACGTCTATATCCAGCGCCCGGTACTGGCCAGCGTCATCAGCCTGTTGATCCTGGTGGTCGGGCTGCGGGCGATCAACTCGCTCGAGGTTCGCCAGTATCCCGAGACCCAGGATACGGTCGTCACCGTCAGCACCAGCTACCCGGGTGCCAGCAGCGAGCTGGTCAAGGGCTTTATCACGACGCCGCTGCAACAGGCGATCGCCGAGGCGCAGGGCATCGACTATCTGTCCTCGACCAGCCGCCAGGGTCAGTCGGTAATCGAGGCCCACATGCGCCTGAACTACCCACCGAACGACGCGGTGGCGGAGATCCAGGCCAAGGTCGCCAGCCGCCGCAACGTGCTGCCGGAGGAGGCCGAAGACCCGGTAATCACCTCACAGACCGGTGACCGAACCGCACTGATGTACCTCGCCTTCTACAGCGAGCAGATGCGCGCCTCGCAGATCAATGACTACCTGCTGCGCGTAGTGCAGCCCAAGCTGCAGGCCCTTCCCGGCGTCGCCAAGGCCGAGCTGATCGGCAACAAGACCTTTGCGATGCGCATCTGGCTCGATCCGCGGCGCATGGCAGCGCTCGGAGTGACTGCGCAGGACGTATCCGAGGTATTGCGCGCCAACAATTACCTGTCCGGGATCGGTCAGGCGCGGGGCCAGTACGCGGTGATCGATCTGTCCGCGACCACCGATGTCGCCGACGTCGAAGACTTTCGCAACTTGGTGGTGCGCGCCAACGGCGACACCCTGGTGCGGCTGCGCGACATCGGGCGCGTCGAACTGGGTGCCGAGGACTATGAGACCGCGACCTGGTACAAGGGCAAGCCGGCGATCTTCGTCGGTGTCTCGCAGGCCCCCGGCGCCAACCCGCTGACTGTGGCCAAGGCGGTGCACCAGGCGATGGATGGGATCCGCAGTCAGCTGCCCTCAGGGCTCGAGGCGCACATCCCGTACGACGCCAGCGCCTTCATCCAGGACTCCATCGACGAGGTGTTCACTACCCTGATCGAGGCCGTGCTGATTGTCCTCTTGGTCATTTTCCTTTCGCTGGGTTCGTTGCGCGCTGCGATAGTACCGGCCGTGGCCGTGCCGCTGTCGCTGGTCGGCGCGGCCTTTCTGATGCTGCTCGCCGGCTACTCCGTCAACCTGCTGACCTTGCTGGCGATGGTGCTGGCGATCGGCCTGGTGGTGGACGACGCCATCGTCGTAGTCGAGAACGTGCACCGCCACATCGAGATGGGCAAGACGCGCTTCCAGGCCGCGATCGACGGTGCGCGCGAACTTGGCCTGCCGATTATCGCAATGACCACCACGCTGGTCGCCGTCTACGCCCCGATTGGCTTCATGGGCGGCCTGGTCGGGACATTGTTCACAGAGTTCGCGTTCTCGCTGGCGGGCGCGGTGCTGGTTTCGGGCGTGGTCGCATTGACGCTATCGCCGATGTTGTCTTCCAAGGTCCTTCGGCCGGCCGGCAACCCAGGGCGCTTCGAACGCATGGTCGAGCGCTTCTTCGACTGGCTTGCGGGTTTCTACCTTCGGCGCCTGAAGGGCGCGCTCGACAACCTCCCGGCGACCCTGCTGTTCGCCGCCGTGGTGCTCGGCAGCATCTATTTCATGTTTGTGTCGACCAAGGCCGAACTCGCCCCAACCGAGGACCAGAGCATCCTTTTCTTTCAGGCGGTGGCGCCGCAGACCGCCTCGCTCGAGTACAACGAGGTCTACACGCGCGAGATTGTCGAGGCATTCGAAAAAGTGCCTGAGTATCACGAGAGCTTCCTGCTGCTCGGTTTCGGCGGCGACGACAACGTGGTATTCGGCGGATTCAAGATGGAACAGCCAGCGCTGCGCGCGCGCTCGCAGATGCAGGTCCTGCCCGAGGTGCAAGGGCTATTGAGCCAGATCGCCGGCCTGCAGATCGCCGTGTTCCCCCGCCCGAGCCTGCCCGGCAGCAGCGGCCTGCCGTTTCAGTTCGTGATACAGAGCGACGCCGATTTCCGCGAAATGGACGGCGTTGCCGACCAGCTGGTCGGGCGGGGTATGGCGAGCGGGCAGTTTCTGTTTCTGCGCAAGTCGATCGAGTTCTCGCGGCCCAAGGCCATCCTGGTTATCGACCGCGATCGGGCCGCCGACCTCGGCATCTCGATGGCCGACATCGGACGCAATCTGGCCACGCTGCTCGGCGGCAACGACGTCAACCGCTTCAGCCTGGACGGTCGAAGCTACAAGGTGATCCCGCAGGCCGAACGACTGTTCCGCCTGGCGCCCGAGATGCTGGGCGACTTCTATCTGCGCAGCGCGGCCGGCGATCAAGTGCCGCTGTCATCGCTGGTAAGGATTGAACGTACGGTCGAGCCGAGCAAGCGCACGCAGTTCCAGCAGCTCAACTCGGTGACTATCGAGGGGTTGATGGCGCCGGGCGTGTCCGAAGGGCAGGCGATGGCGACCATGGAACAGATCGCGCGCGAGGAGTTCCCGCTTGGCTTCAGCTTTGACTACACCGGCGCGACCCGGCAGTTCGCGCAGCAGGGCAGTGCACTGGTGTGGACCTTCTTCATGTCGCTGCTGGTGATCTACCTGGTGCTCGCGGCGCAGTTCGAGAGCTGGCGCGACCCGCTGATCATCCTGGTATCGGTGCCGATGTCTATCGCCGGCGCGCTGGCCTTCCTGACGCTGGGTTTCGCCACCGTGAACATCTACACCCAGGTCGGTCTGATCACGCTGATCGGCCTTATCGCGAAGAACGGCATCCTGATCGTCGAATTCGCCAATCAGCTGCAGGTCAAAGAGGGGCTGGACAAGCGCGCGGCGATCGAGCGCGCCGCCACCATCCGCCTGCGCCCGATCCTGATGACGACCGTGGCGATGTTGGTGGCGATGGTGCCGCTGCTCACTGCGAGCGGTCCTGGTGCAGTCAGCCGCTTTGACATCGGCCTGGTGATCACCACCGGGCTCGGCATCGGCACGCTGTTCACGCTGTTCGTCGTGCCTGCTGTATACCTGCTGCTGGCGCGCGAACACCATGCGGTAGAGGCGGTTGACGGGGCGCGCGACAGCGATGCCCAAGAGCGCGCCTCTTAGCCAGCCAGAACAGGTGTAGGCTGCATCAAAGCTTTCGGTCTAGCTCGCGCCGGACTCCACCGGCTCATGCATCGACACCGGCAGGCGGCGCGGACCCCAGTCGCCGGGACGGTCTTCGAACACGCCCGCGATAGCATGCCCACAGTGCGCGCAGTGGCCGCCTCCGGTCAGGTTCCATTCGCCGAGCTGGTACCAGTCGCGCTCGATCACGCGCCTGCCGCAGCCAGGGCAATAGGTGCTGTCGCCCTCGGCATCGTGGACATTGCCGACGTAGACATAGCGCAGCCCGGCGGCCATCGCGATCTTCCTCGCGCGCTTCAGTGTCGCCGCCGGGGTAGGGGGCACGTCGGTCATTTTGTAATCCGGGTGGAAGGCGGAGAAGTGCAGCGGCACGTCGGGGCCCAGCCGTTCCAGATACCACTTCGCCAGTTGCTGCAGCTCCGCATCGCTGTCGTTCTGGCCAGGAATCAGCAGCGTCGTGACCTCGAGCCAGCAGTCGGTCTCGTTGTGGATATATTCCAGGGTATCCAGCACCGGCTGCAGGTGACCGCCGGTCAGCTTGTGATAGAAGTCCTCCGTGAACGCCTTCAGGTCGACATTCGCCGCGTCCATTGCGGCGAAGAACTCGCGCCGCGGTTCTTCACAGATGTATCCCGCCGTAACTGCGACCGACTTGAGTCCCTGTTCACGGCACGCCCTGGCGGTATCTAACGCGTATTCGAGAAAGATTACGGGATCGTTATAGGTATAGGCGACGCTGCGACAGCCCAATCGCTTGGCCGTCGCCGCGATGTTCTCCGGCGAGGCGCTGGCCGCCAGCGTGTCGATCTCGCGCGACTTGCTGATGTCCCAGTTCTGACAGAACTTGCAGGCCAGGTTGCAGCCGGCGGTGCCGAACGAAAACACCGCGGTCCCGGGCAGAAAATGGTTGAGCGGTTTCTTCTCGATAGGATCGACACAGAAACCGCTGGAGCGACCGTAGGTAGTGGACACCATCTGATTGCCCTGACGGGCACGCACGAAACACAGGCCGCGCTGGCCCTCCTTGAGGTGGCAGTATCGCGGGCACAGATCGCACTGGATGCGACCGTCATCCCGCATGTGCCAATAGCGTCCCGGTACGGTGTCTTTGATCACGGACAAACTCCCGCCTTGATTTCTAAAGCCGTTTGACCCATTTAACCTATATACCCCTGACAGGCAGACAGCCATGATGCACGTCAAGCCCCCGGCAGTCGCCGGGTTCTTCTACCCAGAATCCGCGCAGGTCTTGCGCGACACCGTGCGGGAGTTCATGCGCGACGCGCACTCCCAGAGCACCGAGCGGCCGCGTGCGCTGATCGCGCCGCACGCGGGTTACCAGTACTCAGGGCCGATCGCGGCCAGCGCCTACGCTACCCTGGCGCCTTGGGCCGACGATATCCGCCGGGTGGTGGTGCTCGCACCCTCGCATCGCGTGCCGTTTCGGGGCATTGCGACCAGCAGCGCCGATATATTCCGCACCCCGCTGGGCGATATCGCGGTGGACCGCGTGGCCGTCACCCGACTGGAACAGCTGCCTGGGGTGCAGATGCTGGATGCGGCATTCGCCGAGGAGCATGCGCTCGAGGTGCAGCTGCCGTTCCTGCAGGGCGTGCTGCCCGATTTCACGCTGGTGCCGCTGATCGTGGGCGACGCCGACAGCGACGACGTCAGCGCCGTGATAGAGGCGCTGGGCTCCGAGGATACGCTGATCGTGGTCAGCTCCGACCTGAGCCACTACCACGACTACCGCAGCTGCCAACAGCGCGACCGCGAGACCACGCGGCGGATCGAGGGCATGCAGGCAGAGCAGATCGGCCCGTATGATGCCTGTGGCGCCTATCCCATCCGCGGCCTGTTGAAGACCGCGCAGCGTCACGGCTGGCACGTACGCACACTGGATCTGCGCAACTCGGGCGACACCGCGGGCGACAAGTCGCGGGTGGTCGGCTATGGCGCCTACGAGTTCTACTGAACAAGGGCTGGCGCCCGCGCAGCGGGCGACCTTGCTCGCCGTGGCACGACGATCGATCGAACACGGTCTCGCCAACGGGCGGTCACTGGCGGTCACTGCGTCCGATTTCGACCGCGCACTCCAGGCCGTTCGCGCGAGCTTTGTCACCCTGCACAGCCTCGGCCAGCTGCGCGGCTGCATCGGCCATCTCCAGGCCGTGCAGCCACTGGTCGTGGACGTGGCCGAGAACGCATTCGCCGCGGCCTTTCGCGATCCGCGGTTTTCGCCCCTGACCCCTGAGGAATGGCCCGAGGTCCAGGTCGACCTGTCGATCCTGACCGCGCCCGAGCCGCTGCAGTTCAGCGACGAGACCGAGCTGATCCGCCAGATCCGCCCCGGCGAGGACGGCCTGATCCTGCAGGACGGCCCGCATCGGGGAACCTTTCTGCCCGCGGTCTGGGAGAGCCTGCCGGATCCGGCGGAGTTTCTGAGGCACCTCAAACAAAAGGCGGGGCTCGCCGCGAACCACTGGTCGGATCGGGTCGAGGTCTTTCGCTATCGCACCGAGAGTTTCGGCGACATCGATACGGCATGAGGCGGCCGCGTGTGTGCGCACTATCGGGTCAGGCATGCCGCGGGGGGCGATTTACCCACCAGACGACCGCCATCGTGATGACCGCGCCAAAAAAGGCCAGCGCAGTGTCCTTCTGGGCGTCCCATTCGTCGCCCTGGGTGCCGAGATAGGCAGCACCGAGTTCCGGGCTGACGATCATTGCGACAATACCCTCGAGGGCCTCATAGAAGCCGCTGAACCCCAGGACGGTGACCATTACCAGCAGGTACGACCAGCTGCGGCGCACGCCTGCCGCGCTCAGCAGGAGTTCATGAAAGGGATAGGCGATCAGCAGTCCGAACGAGAAATGGACGATGCGATCATAGTGGTTACGCGACAGATCCAGAGTGTCCTGGAGCCAGAAGCCGAACGGCGTCTCAGAATAAGTGTAGTGGGCGCCGACCAGGTGCAGGCTCAGGAACACCGCAAACAGGCCATAGGAAAGATTGGAGAAGGCGAAGCGCCGGTAGGTAGCTACGAGCAGGGCCGCATAGATGAATACCAGCAGGTTCTCCAACAGCCAGTCGCGCCGGTTGTAGGGGTCGATCGCGGTGACCACCCAAAGCAACAACAGCCAGAGCAGCAGCAATTGCAGAACGCGGTTGTTGCGAAACTTTGTGCGCATTAACTGGTGATGCCGGGTTGGATGCAGTGCCACTGGATAACGATGAATCCGTTATGCCTTCGCCCAAGCCACGCCGAGGGCCATTGCACAATTGCCGCGCGCCTCAGCCCTGTCCACCATCTTCGATGGCCTGCGCAGGCTGCCGGGCCGCATCGAACACCAGGGTGCCCATCGCCGCGTTCAGTTTTTCCCTATTGCCTCGCATCTTACGCCGAAGCCATGGCGGAATGAGTACATACCAGACTTCCAAAGGCTAGCCTGTATATCTCACCCATTTCCTGCTGCGACCCCCGATACCCTTCGGGCGCACCGCGTGCGACCCGTTTCGCTCCTGGCGAAACGGTCTCGTTGCAGGCGGTTCGACGTAGTGTCGACTACGCCTTCACCGCCCTCCGCTGCGTGCGCCCCGCCACAGCGGCGTCTCGAACCGCTCGCGACGGAAAACGGTGAGATAAGCGGGTTAAGGGCTCAGCCGGTGCTGGCCACCCGACGCCGGGCCTCCTTCTGCGCATACATCAGCGCGTCGGCGGCCGCTGTCAGTGCATCGATGTCTGGATGCTGCCGGGGATCGAAATCCACCGCGCCAACGCTGTACCTGAGGTCATAACCGCGCCGCTCCGCGGCGTTCTGCCGGTCGACGGCGGCTTGCAGCCGGGACAATACCTGCCGCAGGCCAGCGGCGGTCGTGTTGGTGGCCAGCACAGCGAACTCATCGCCGCCAAGACGCCCCAGGACATCAGAGTCGCGGAAGGTCTGTTGCAGCAGTTGCGCGAAGACGTTCAGTGCGCGATCGCCCTCCGCGTGACCGAAGCGGTCGTTGATCGCCTTGAAATCATCGAGATCGAAATACAGCAGCGCGGCGGGATGCTCGACCCGCCGACAAAACCGCAAGGCATGCAGTCCGAGCGCCTGAAAACCACGCCGGTTGGACAGGTGGGTGAGGTCATCCATGGTGGCCAGCTGCACCGCGGCGAGTTCCTCCTCCACCATGCGCGCCAGGTCGCGCAGTAGGTCGAGGTCTTCCGGGCTCAGTTGACGCGGTTCGCGGTCGATCAGGCACAGCGTGCCGGGCCGACTGCCCCCCGGCAGCGAGAGCGGGCAGCCGGCATAGAACCGGATATGCGGGTCCTCGGTGACCAGCGGGTTGTCGAAGAAGCGCTCGTCTTTGCTGGCGTCGGGCACAATGAAGATGTCGTCGCCGAGCACGGCGTGACCGCAAAAAGAGATGTCTCGCGGCGTCTCGCTGGCCTCCAGGCCTTGGCGCGACTTGAACCATTGGCGGTGATCGTCGACCAGGCTGACCAGCGCAATCGGCACGCCGAACATTCTCTTCGCCAGCCGCGTCAGCCTATCGAAGCGCTCCTCCGGCAGGGTATCGAGGATACTCAGTGCCCGCAGTGCCTCTAGACGCTGCGCCTCATCGGCAGGCTTTTTCGGTCCTTGCATGTCTGGCAGTCCTGAACGTGCGCCGTTCGGCCGGGTATCGGTGCAGATCCGTCTGACCGCGCAGACGAATCTGTAGTTGCAGTTGTCGTCGGCCGAACGCGGAAGAACTTTAATTCTGGCCAGACAGCCGGCGTGGAATGTCCGAAGCGAATGGCCTCAGGGCATGCGGGATATTCACGACACGGGATCCTGCGGATCGGCCGCAAGGCCGCCGAGAAACCCGCACGACGGGGTTGCTGATAGAATTCGGCCGCCCATCATGACGCCCATAAGGAGCGGCCCGAGGATGTGCGGCATCGCCGGTTGCATCATTAAACACGGCGTACCCGAGCGTGCGGTGCTGGCGCAGGCCGCCGCACAGCTCACGCACCGCGGTCCGGACGATCAGGGCGTACACATTGCCGGACCCGTCGGGCTTGCGCATACGCGCCTGTCGGTCATCGATCTGGCCGGTGGTCATCAACCCATCTGCAGCCGCGACGGTCGCTACGCGCTGGTGGCAAACGGCGAGGTCTACAACCACGTCGAGCTGCGTGCGACCCTGCAGGGCCTGGGTTGCGAATTCCGGACCGAATCGGATTCCGAGACGATTCTGCATGCCTGGGACAGGCACGCAATCGATGGCATCCGGCAGCTGCACGGCATGTTTGCGTTCGCGCTGCACGACATGGCCGCAGGCCAAGTGATCCTCGGTCGCGACCGTATGGGCATCAAACCGCTGTTTTATGCCGTACTCCCCGATCGCGTCGTCTTCGGCTCCGAGATCAAGGCCCTTCTGCCGCTGATGCCGGCTCGTCCCCCCTTATGCCCCGGGGCACTGCTGCAGTTTCTGCAGAACCAGTTCAGCAGCGGCCGCGACACCGTGTTTGCCGGGATTCAACGTCTGCTGCCGGGGGAGTGCCTGCGGATCGATTACGCGCTGAACACCTCGCTGCGCCGCTACTGGAGTGCACTGGACATCAGGCCGCGGGCGATCGACGAGGCCGAGGCCCTGGAGGAACTCGAGCCGCTGATGCAGCAGGTCACGCGCGAACACATGCGTTCCGACGTGCCGTTTGGGCTGTTTCTCTCGGGAGGGGTTGATTCCGCGATCCTGCTGGCGCTGCTCAGCGAACACATGCAGGGCCCGCTGCGCACCTACTCGGCAGGCTTTGCGGGCGCCCGCATGCAGGACGAACTCCGCCCGGCCACCCGGATCGCGACGCATTTCGGCAGCCGGCATTACGAGCTGCGGCTCGGCCGCGAGCAGATACTCGGGCGTCTGGTGCACAGCACCTGGGCCAGTGACGACCTGATGCGAGACTATGCGAGTCTGCCGACCTCGCTGCTCGCCGAGCGCGCCGCGCAGGACGTCAAGGTGGTCTTCTCCGGCGAGGGGGGCGATGAGGCCTTTGCCGGCTATCGGCGCTACAGATCGAATCTCGAGGCACGCCTGAAGGCCCTGCTGCATCCTGGCAGCGGCGGCTTTCGAACGCGCGGACAATGGCGCGCCAAGCGTGCGCAACGGGTGTTCGGGCAAGGCCTTCAACGGGTGGCCGCTGCGCGACGCGAACCCTTTATTGGCGCATGGCAGGCTGCGCCGAAGGACTGGTCGCACCTGCAGAAGGCCCAGTACACCGACCTGACCACCGCGCTGCCCGACAACCTGCTGGTCAAGACCGACCGCATGCTGATGGGCTTTGGCCTGGAAGGTCGGGTTCCCTTCGTCGATCACCGGCTGGTGGAATTCGGTCTGAGCCTGCCCGACCACCTGAAGCTGCGCGGCGGCCAGGGCAAGTGGCTGCTCAAGCGCTGGGCCGAGCAGCGCCTGCCGAAGGCACATCTGTACGGCCCAAAGCGTGGCTTCCACGTCCCGATCGGGGAATGGCTGCAGGGGGCGCTGTTGGAGGGTCTGCGGCAGAAGCTGCCGGCCAACCCGGCGATTCGGCAATGGTTCAATAGCGAGGGCGTTCGGCAGCTGATCGAGGCCCATGCCGGGCGCGGCGGCGCGGCACGCGAGATCTGGTGCCTGCTGCAGTTTGCGATCTGGCATCGCCTGTTCGTCGAACAGCCGGGGCGCAGGCCCGGCACCGACGAAAACCCGCTCGATTGGATCTGATGGCAACGAGCCTGCATATCGCCTGTTTTTTCGCGACCTCGGGTCACAGCGGTGTGGACCGAGTGCTCCAGCGCCTGCTGCCCGCGATCGCCGCGCGCGGCTACCAGGTCGATCTTCTGCATGTCCGCGGGCATGGCCCGGAGATCCCGCCACAGTCGAACCTGCATAAGGTGGAGCTCGGTGTCGAGCACGTCGCGACGGCACTTCCCGGCCTGATCCGCTATCTGCGCCGCTGCCGCCCTGAGGTGATCTTCAGCGACAAGGACCGGGTGAACCGGACCGCCATACTGGCCAAGCGGCTGAGCGGGAGCAATGCACGCCTGGTGCTGCGCAACGGCACGACCGTCAGCGTGGACCTGCGCGACCGCAAACCGCTGGACCGTTTTCTCCAGCGGTTGTCGATGCGCTATCTATATGGCGCGGCCGACAGCATCCTGATGCCGTCCATCGGTGCGGCCGATGACTTCGCGGCACTCAGCGGCATCGCCAGAGAACGCATCCAGGTCGTCCCCAGCCCGGTGATCTCGCAGGATTTGTACGCCTTGGCCTCTGCCCCGGTCGATCACCCCTGGCTGATCGAGAAGGAATCTCCGGTCATCCTAAGCATCGGGGAACTCTGCGGGCGCAAGGACTTTGAGACGCTGATTCGGGCATTCGCGCTACTGCGCCAGGCGACCCCGGCCAGGCTGATCATCCTCGGCAGAGGGAAGCGCCATGACCGACTGCTGGTGTTGGCGCGGCGGCTCGGGGTCGCCGAGTCTGTCGACCTGCCCGGATTCGACGCCAACCCCTACCGATTTATCGCCCACGCCGACCTGTTTGCGCTGACCTCTCGCTGGGAGGGCATGCCGGTGGTGCTGATCGAGGCGCTGGCACTGGGACGACAGATCATATCGACCGACTGCCCGAGCGGCCCACGCGAACTGCTGGCCGACGGTCGCCTGGGCCGGCTGGTACCGGTCGGCGATCACCGGCAATTCGCACAAGCGATGCAGCAGGCACTGGGGGAGCAGCCGCCGCTGGAGGCCATGCAGCACGCTGCCTCGGCCTACACCGTCGAGGCCAGCACCGATGCCTACCTCGCCGCGATGGGCCTAGACCCGCAGCCCTAGCCTGCGAATCTCACCGATTGCCTGCTGCGGGCGGCGGATCGAAGCGGTAGCCGAACCGACGGATATCGGGCTCGAAATGCTGCGCAACCAACGCGGCGAGGTCGTCGCTGTAATAACCGCGGTAGTCCTGCCCGCGGTCGTTGGCCTGACGGCGGTGCGGCAGCGCCGGCTGCACGATGCCGATGCGTCGGCAGGCCTCCGCGAAATCCTCGGGAAGGGTCTCGTAGTGGCCCAGGAAATCAACCAGCAGCTGGCCATGCAGGTCGACAACATAGTCCGACTGCAATTCTATCGAAGTGTCCACCTGGTACTGATAGGGGCGCGCCGGATCGAGTTTCCAGCGCAGGAACTGATCGAAGGTCTCGATGTGGGCCATCAGATGTGGGCGTTCACGCCGGATATGGTGGAAGGAGCTGACCTGCAGGTCCCATGGGTTGCGCACGAACGCGAACTTGAACAGTCGCTCGAACAACTCCTGCGGCAGCATCTCCTTGGCGGCAATGACCTTGGCATGGCGTGGAAACTTGATGCCGAGCCGGTGTGATGTCATCCCGCTGAGCCGCGAGCACAACCACTGCAGCGAGTAGTAGGGATCGCGGTAGCGCAGCGGCTGCAGCGCATCGCGAACCGAGGTACCGCCAGTCTTGGCGATGTGCACGAACAGAAAGTTGTGTTTCAGCGACAGCAGCATCTCGAACACTCAGCTTGCGGCCAGGCCGAGCGCGCCGAGATAACCCAGCGCAGCCGCCTCCGCGGTGTAATCGGAGACCGCCTGTCGCAGTTGCCCGGCGGGCAGCGGCGCCTCCAGTGTGGCCAGCATCGCCTCGGC
>JBATKF010000179.1:0-1530 GCA_049669185.1 Sedimenticolaceae bacterium
CTCCGGGGGCGGCCGCAGGTCGAACTCCTCGCGCCGTCCATCGCGCAGCAGAAAGATCCGATCGGGCAATATCTCCGCCACCTGCCAACCCTCATAGTCGTCGCCCACGGCGACGATCAGCGTCTCACCGTTCGGCGGCCGGATATGGGCTCTATAAGTTCCCTGGGTGGCCACAATGCCCGACAGCTGAACCTGCGGCCTACCCGTCACAACGACCTCCTC
Source organism: Sedimenticolaceae bacterium (assembly GCA_049669185.1). Classification (GTDB taxonomy): domain Bacteria; phylum Pseudomonadota; class Gammaproteobacteria; order Chromatiales; family Chromatiaceae; genus Thiosocius. The sequence goes on from JBATKF010000179.1 coordinate 223, forward strand.
CGGCGTCTCCGCGTCCTCGGGGGGCGGTCGACGGTCTTTGTTGAATAACGGCCGTTCGATGATTTCCATGAAATCTTCAAGCGGCCCCGGCGCATCGACCGATGGCAACGGCCCGGTCGCCATATCCGGGCCCGACGTCTGCACCGCCGCCGGCTTCAGGTAGGCAGCGACGGCCGCCGTCTGGGACCAGTCATGCCACTGATAAAAGAGCACGGCGACCAGGCCGGCCACGACGATGCCCAGCAACCACCGGCTCATGGGTTCTCCGGCGCGAGCTGCATGTAACCCACGAGATCGAACTGAATGTCGAGCGTGTCGACCGCCTTCCGTCGCGCGCGCGCGCGCGCACGCGCACCGCGCACGATCAGGTTCTCCAGGAACAGCGCTGGCTCAGCCGTCTCGACGCGATGCGCCAGCTTGAGAACGGCCTCGGTATCGCCGCGCATCCTGACCTTGTTGACCAGCATCTGCAGCGGCGGCTCGGATGGCGGGGTCGCGATCTGCGAGCTGATCAGGGTGCCGCCGGCATCCTCGACCAGTCCCTTGGTCAACTGTTGCAGGTTGGCGCCGCCGAGCCCGAGGGTCTGACCCTGGATGTACGAGCTGCGAACATCGGTGCGCGTCTGTAACTCGGTGAGTGCACGCTCTAGCATCGGCCGCCGGGAAAGCCGGGCCTCGAAACGTGCCAACTGCGCGGCGTGATCCGCCGCGGTCTGCTGCAACGCCTGCAGCTTGGCGCGCTGCGGCAGTAACACCAGCAGCAGCACGACCGCCAGCACCACCAGGGTCAAGGCCAGGGGCCCTGCGCATCGAGTCCGTTCGGCGGCGGCCGAGATCAAGGTTGCTCCCGCGCAGTGAGGGCCATGACGATCGAGAACCGCTCGGCCGCTTCGCCGCGCACCTGCGTCAGCGGCGCTCGAAAGGTCACGGACTCGAAGCGCGGCGAATCCTCAAGCAACTCGATCAGCGTCGTGGCTTGCGCCGACTCGCCCTGCAACTCCACATTCTTTCCGCGAATGGAAAGCTGCTGCAGCCAGGTATCATCGGGCAGACGTTCCGTCAGCTCGCTCAGCAGCTCGACGATCGGGACACGTTGCTGCTGACGGAGCAAGACAAAATTGGCCAGGGCCGCGCCCTCATCCAGCTGGCGCTGCAGACTCCCAATGACTGCTGCCTGATCGCGCGCCTGCTGCAGGCGCGCGTCGAGATCGAGGACTACCTGGCGGGCCTGCCACAACGGCGTCAGCAAGGCCGCCGCCAACAGCGCAACGATCAGCCCGACAGCCAGCCAGGCCCCGGCATGCGTTG
>JBATKF010000180.1:0-2189 GCA_049669185.1 Sedimenticolaceae bacterium
ATCGAGTCCGGTTGCGAATGGGTGTCGGCGGATCGCGATTTCAAGCGCTTCAAGGGACTGCGCTGGCGCCATCCACTCGGCTGAACGACGTCCGGTCATCTAACGACTTGGTATAATTAAGGGGTCAGAGTTGAATGGCGCTTACTTAAAGGGTAACTGGCTGATGTAAAATCGAAAAAGGCTGGTTCAGGTGATACGCTGCAAGTCGCCAAACCAACAGCAATCAACCAAGGAACCAGCCTCGATGCATCCTAGTCAACGCGCCTGCCGACAGCAACAGAAACGTGTGCACAGCCATGCGACAAACAGCGACTCCTACGCCTTCTTTAACCTGCTGACCGGTCCGCGTTTCCTGGATCAAGTGGAATCGTTGTTGCCCGAACACCGGGAACGGCGCTTTCCGCCCACCGAGACGCTGTCGATGTTCCTGGCGCAGGCGATGAGTGCCGATCGTTCTTGCCAAAGTGCGGTGAATGACGCCGCCATCAAACGTCTAACGGGCGGCCTGGCGGTCTGCAGCACCCACACGGGCGCCTACTGCCGGGCGCGGAAACGACTGCCGTTGGACATGGTCTCCACGTTGACCCGTTACACGGGATCGGTGATGAGCGAGCACACCCCGCAGAGCTGGCTCTGGCGCGGGCGGCCGGTCAGGCTGGTCGACGGCGCGAGCGTTGCGCTGCCGGATACCGCGGACAATCAAGAAGCCTATCCTCAGCCCCGTAGTCAACAGCCGGGGTTGGGGTTTCCGCTGTGCCGTTTGGTCGGCATCATTTGCCTTGCCAGTGGCGCGGTGCTGAATGCGGCCCTGGGACCTTGTCGGGGAAAGGGCAGCGATGAACAGTCATTGCTGAGATCGATACTCGATACTGTGGAAGATGGTGACATTCTGTTGGGCGATGCCTTTTTCGCCACGTATTTTCTGTTGTGCACCTTGCAAGAGAAGGGCGTGGACGGGGTGTTCGAACAACAGGGTGCAAGGCGACGCAGCACGGACTTCCGCCGTGGCCAGCGGCTGGGTCCGCGGGATCATCTGATTGAGCTGCACAAGCCGAAGAAAAAGCCGGACTGGATGAGCCAGGCCGCCTACGACCAGGCGCCTGCTGCCGTGAAAGTGCGCGAACTGAGCACGAACGGCAAGATCTTGATGACGACACTGCTTTGCCCAAAGCGCACGAGCAAGGGCGCCCTGAAGGCGCTGTATCGAGACCGCTGGCACGTCGAGCTGGACCTGCGCAACATCAAGACCACTCTGGGCATGGAGAGGTTGAGCTGTCGCACCCCAGCAATGGCCGAAAAAGAGATCTGGGTCTATCTGTTGGCCTACAACTTGATCCGATTGTTGATGGCCCAAGCCGCGTTATTGGCCGACTTGAGACCTCGGCAACTGAGCTTCAAGCATACCCTCCAGCTTTGGATTGCCTGGCGGCACAGCGGCAGCTATGACGACAGCCATCTCGCCCGTCTGTTCATCCTGATTGCCCAGCAGCGGGTTGGAAATCGTCCTGGACGCATTGAGCCGCGAGCCGTCAAACGACGACCAAAACCCTTTCCGCTGTTGACCAAGCCACGACAGCCAGCGAGGGACGACGTCAGGAAAAATGGTCACCCGAAAAAGCTTAAGTAAGCGCCATTCGGGTCTGACCCCCTTTTTTCACTTTTTTCATACGCGGGGAATGAGGATGTCGGTTTGCCTCTCTACTTGCTGGCGCTCGGTCGGCTGATGGCGGTCGTCAACGCACCAGGTTCAAAACCCTTTTCACGCAACCCTCAATTGCATGTCGACGTGAATCGTGTCGTAGGGACACGCGATCCGCCCATCCTCATACTTTTCCACTAACCCCAGCTCGAGATCTCCGAGGCCGGTCGCGTGGGCATTGTCGCGGATTGCTCGGCACTGGATTTCCTGATCGGCAACCTGGTGCTGTCGTTGTTCTACGCCAACCTCGTCTATACCGGCACCGGCAAGCGCATCGTCTATGTCGCGCTCGGGCTGCTGGCCGCGATCGTGGCGAACAATTTGCGCACCACCAGCGTGATCCTGATCACCTATTGGTCTGACGGAGCATGGGATCTCCTGGCTGACCATCGACTCTTCGGTTGGATCGTCTTTCTGGTGTTCGTCGTGGCGCAGATGTCGATCGGCGCGCGGTTCAAAGACCCGCGCCCTCGGGCGCGGCCGGCGCCAT
>JBATKF010000181.1:0-15049 GCA_049669185.1 Sedimenticolaceae bacterium
ACACTGGACAAGCTGCTCAGCGACGGCGCGGCCGGCGTTTTCGATATGGCCTTCATCGATGCGGACAAGACCAACTACGACAATTACTTCGAACGCTGCCTGCAGCTGCTGCGCCCGGGCGGCCTGCTGATGTTCGACAATACGCTTTGGAACGGTGCGGTGGCCGACCCCGAAGATCAGGCGGCGGATACGCTGGCACTGCGCGCGCTCAACCACCGGCTGCTGGGAGACGAAAGGGTCAGCCTCAGCCTCGTCCCGATCGGGGACGGCCTCACCCTGGCCCGCAAGCGATAGCCTGCGCTATCACAGGCTCACTGCCGAGGTATCAAGCCCTGGCTGGCATACATGACTGCCTCGATCATCGCCGCCGGGCCGTCCCCGATCACCACGTCCAGGGCGGTGCGCGACCGTCCCTTGGTGGCAAGCTCGTCGACGAACGCCTGTGCCACCTCGTCGGTCAACGAACAGCGACATACGATGTCGGCGCAGACCGGGGCGCGGTAGCGAATGGTCGCCTCGGCGACCACCAGGTCCGCCTCCAGACCGGCGCGCGCGATGACGTGCGCACACAAACCCCAGGCCGTCAGTATCCCCAGCGCGTACAGGCTGCCGGCGAACCCGGTGTCATGGACGTTGCGGTTGGGCGCCAGTGGCGCCGCTACGCTGATCCGCGTATCCCCGAGCTCCGTGACCCGGTAGCCCATCGCCCGACTCAACGGGATGCCATGAAGGATCTTGTCTTCCAGGTCCTTAGCCGCCGCCGCATTCAAGTGAAGATGTCTCTGTAGGTATCGCGCAGGATGTTCTTCTGCACCTTGCCCATGGTGTTTCTCGGCAAGGCGTCGACGATGAACACCCGCTTTGGCTGCTTGAAGCGTGCCAGGCGGTCTTTGAGGGCCGCGACCACCGACGGCTCACTGAGTTCGGCGCTGCCATCCGGGACCACGACGGCGGTTACGGCCTCACCGAAGTCCGGGTGCGGGATGCCGAACACTGCCGACTCCTTGATCCCCGGCAGGTCATCGATCGCCGACTCGATCTCTTTCGGATAGACGTTGAAGCCGCCGGAGATGATCAGGTCCTTGGCGCGCCCGACGATGGTCACCCGCCCATCGTCCGCCATTACCGCGATATCTCCGGTAATGAACCAGCCGTCGGGCCGGAATTCCTCCGCGGTCTTGTCCGGCATCTGCCAATAGCCCTTAAACACGTTCGGGCCGGTGATCTCCAGTACGCCGGCCTCGCCGCGCGGCAGCTCATTGCCGTTTTCGTCTGCCACGCGCACGCGGATGCCCGGCAGTGCATAGCCGACGGTCCCGGCGAGCCGTTCGCCCTGATACGGATTGGAGGTGATCATGCCGGTCTCGGTCATGCCGTAGCGCTCGAGGATCCGGTGTCCGGTTCTGGCCTCGAACTCCCGATGCGTCTCGGCCAGCAGCGGTGCCGACCCCGAAATAAACAGGCGCATATTGGCACAGGTCTCGCGGCCGAATTCCTCGTGCTCGAGCAGGCGCGTGTAGAAGGTCGGCACGCCCATCATCACGGTGGCCTCCGGCAGCTTGCGCATGACGGTCGCGACATCGTAGCGCGGCATGAAGATCACCCGCGAGCCCCCCAGCAGGGCGCAGTGCAAGGCGACGAACAGTCCGTGTACGTGGAAGATCGGCAGCGCATGCAGCAGCACGTCGTCATGTCGCCACTGCCAGGTATCGAATAGCACCTGGGCATTGGAGGCGAGGTTCGCATGGCTGAGCATAGCGCCCTTGGAGCGACCGGTTGTGCCCGAGGTATACAGGATCGACGCCAGCTCGTCCGCTTCGACCTGAACGACCTCATCGCTCGCCGGCTGCGATTCCAGCGCGTCGATCAACTCGCCCTCAGCGGCACCGCCGAGACTCATTATCCGGGGCACGCCGCAGTCTTCTGCGATCGTCTCGAGCTCGCCCTTCTTGGTCGGCGTGCAGACAAACAGCTGCGGCGTCGCATCGCCGAGAAAGTAGCCCACCTCGGCCGGGGTGTAGGCGGTATTGAGCGGGATGTAGATCGCACCGGCGCGCAGGCATGCAAGATACAACAGCACCGCCTCGATCGACTTGTCGACCTGGACCACAACGCGATCACCCTTTTTCACACCCAGCTGCTGCAGAAGGCTGAGCATCTGGCCGCTGCGCGGCGGTATCTCGCTATAGCGCAGCTGGCGGCCGTCGATACTTTGAAGGAACAGGGCGTCGGCATCCTTCGGGGAGCGCTGTTGAAAAAGGGTATAGAGGTTTGCGTTAGTCATGTTTGTCGAGTCCTTCAAAAGAGTTTGAAGCTCATGCGGCTGGCCAGAACGAAGAGAAAGATCGCGAACAGCCGACGCAGCAGCTGGTCGGGCAGTTTGTGCGCGAGCACGGCGCCGAGCGGTGCGAACAGCAGGCTCGCGGCCACCACACCGCCGAATATCGGGAGATTGACATAGCCGAGGCTGAGCGGCGGTAGCCCAGGCTCGTTCAGTCCGCCGACGATGTAACCGATGGTTGCGCTGACGGCGATCGGCAGACCGATCGCCGCCGCGGTGGCGATCGAGCGCTTGATCGGGACACCACAATAGCTGAGAAAGGGCACATTCAGGGAGCCGCCCCCGATTCCCATCAACGCCGAGATCACGCCAACGCCGGTCGAGACGCCGGTCAACCACCGCTTGCCTGGCAGCTGCCGGTGAGCCGACACGCGGCTGGTCGCCATCTGCGCCGCGACTAGAAACATGAACAGGATGAAGGCAGCGTAGAGTATCTCTCCGGGGATGATGTCAGCCAACCAGGCGCCGATCAGGGAGCCGACCAGAACGCCGGGCGCCATGACCTTGAACAATCCCCACTCCACAGCCGCCTTGCGGTGGTGGGTGTAGATACTCGAGATGGCAGTGACGATGATGGTCGCGAGTGATGTCCCCAGCGCCATCTTGATCGCGAAACCGTGCGCCAACCCCTGGGTCTCGAACAGCAGGGTCACAATCGGCACGATGATAATCCCGCCGCCGATGCCGAGCAGGCCCGCCAGGGTGCCGGCAACGGCCCCGGCGGCTAGCAGCATCGGCAGGTCCATCAGCGCTCGCCCTTGATGTGCTTCTCATGCTCGCGCCGCAGGGAACGGGACATGGCGATTCGGCCGTCGCGCACGAATGCCTCGTGATTGGCGACCACCTGGTCCGGGTCGTAACGATAATTCACCATTACCGAATGCGACTGCGCCTCGCCACGTGCGGAGCGGTCGGCGAACACATTGATGCGCTCGAGGATCGCACCGTTGGCCAGATGGAAACCCGCAACCGGGTCATAGCAGTTGCCGACATGCTTCAGTTCGGCGAGATACAACAATCCGAGGCGGGTCAGCGGGCCCGCCAACAATTGCTCATTCTCCGCCGAGCGATCGTCGAGAAGATGCTGTATTGCCGCACAGGGGCTCGCCCGGCCGGTGCGCTCTTTCAGTGTGGACTGAAAGTCGTCGAGCGCCTCGTCCACCTGCTCGACAGGCCAGTCCTCGATCTCGCCAGTACACAACAACCGCAGGCCCTCGGCGAAGCGGGGCATTGGGGACAGGGTGACGAAATGGCGCAGGTTCGGTAACTCGGCACTGAGTTCGCTGAGCACCTGCTTGAGGAGGAAATTGCCGAAACTGATGCCACGCAGGCCTTTCAACGCGTTGTTTATCGAAAAGAACATCGCCGTATCCGCGGCATAGGGATCGGCAAGTGGGGCGTCGGGGTCGATCAGGGGCGCGATCTCGGCTGCGATGCCCTGGGTTAGCGCGACCTCGACAAAAATCAGGGGCTCTTCAGGGAGCGCCGGATGAAAGAAGCCGAAACAGCGACGATCGTCGCTGAGACGGCGGTGCAGATCGTCCCAGCCCTTAATCGGGTGCACCGATTCGTAGCGCATCAGTTTCTCGAGGACCACCGCCGGGCTGCGCCAATCGATCTTCTGCAGACGCAGGAATCCGCGGTTGAACCACGAGGCCAGCAGATGCTTGAGATCGGCATCCACCGAACGCAACTGCGGGCGTTCAGACAGGCGGGCGAGTAACAGCTCACGCATGTTCACCAGGCTCGCGGTGCCATGCGGGGCCATGTTGAGACGTCGGAATAAATCCTGGCGGGGGGGTTCTACCGCCCTGAGCAATTCGACCAGTGTCTCCGGCTGGTCATTGCGAAAGGCGGCTGCGGTAGCCTGGATCCTCTTTGGATCTGGGCCAAAGTTCTCAGCCAGATCGATAAAAAATTCGGTCTTGTCACCTTGATCCAGGCCTTCAAAGCGCTGTAGAACCTCGCGCGCCAGGGCGATATTGGAGGCCTCGCCGCGACCGGCGATCAGACGTTGGCAAAGGCCGGGCAGCGAGTCCCGCATCTCATCCTCGCGCAGGCCTAACAGTTCACGGCCACGATCGGCGACCGTGTCCATGATGCGCTCCAGCCATTTCACCCCGGCCATCGCAGCTCTCCGAAAATACTATTGGCGCGCATGCCCTTGGATCACCGCGCCGGGCCCATCAGGTAATCTGGAAGCCATGTCACCAGTCCGGGAAAAACCGACAGGATTATGATCGCCAGTACCATGCAGACGACGTACGGCATGGAACCCAGCAGGATGGTCTTCAACGGGATGTCCGGTGCGATGCCATTGATCACGTACAGGTTGAGGCCAACCGGCGGTGTGATAAGGCCAATCTCCATGTTGATGGTCAGGACGACTGCGAACCAGTAGGGATCGAAACCTGCGGAAATGATGATCGGGAACAGGATCGGCGCGGCCATCAGGATGACGGCAACCGGTGGCAGAAAGAAGCCGGCGATCAGCAGAAACAGGTTGATCGCGCCCATGAGCACCCATCGGTTGACGTCCAGCGTGGCAATCCATTCCGCGATCGCCTGGGTAACGAACAGATTCGACAGCATGAAAGAAAACACACCGGCGGCACCGATGATGAAGAGGATCATCACGCTCTCGCGCGTCGAATCGCGCAGCACGGCCCACAGCGCGTCGAATCTGAACAATCGATAGATCAGGACCGCTGCCAGCACGCACATCAGCGCGCCAACGGCTGCGGTCTCCGACGGTGTCGCGATACCGCCGTAGAGGGCGTAGAGGACACCGAGGATGATCAACAAAAAGGGCACGACGCGCGGCAGCACCTCGAGCTTCTCGGCCCAGCTGTAATGGGTCGTGCTCAGCGCCGAATGGGCGCCTCCCTGGCGCCAGGTACTGTAGATGGACCAGGCCATGAACAGCCCCACCAGCAACAGGCCCGGTATCACTCCGGCAAGGAACAGCCGACCGATGGACGTCTCGGTCGCAATCCCGTAGACGATCATCGTGACCGACGGCGGTATCAGGATACCCAGCGTTCCGCCTGCGGCAATCGATCCGGCGGCGACCCCATCGGGGTAACCGCGCTTGCGCATCTCCGGGATGCCCATCTTGCCGATTGCCGCACAGGTCGCAGGGGAGGAACCCGACATCGCCGAGAACAGCGCGCAGGCACCGAGGTTCGAGACGACCAGCCCCCCGGGGATGCGGGTCATCCAACGCTCCAACGCCTCGTAGAGGTCGGCGCCGGCGCGCGTGGACGAAATGGCCGCGCCCATGATGATGAACATGGGTATGGACAACAGCGCGAAGTTGTCCAGCTTACCGAAGAATATCTCCGGCAGGAGCTCGAAAGAGGCGGGGCCATCGAAGACCAGCAGGAAGCCAGCGGAGACGATCAGCAGACCGACCGCGACTGATACTCCCGAAAACAGCACCAGGACCGTTATCAGCGCAACCACCCCTCCCAAGACAAGTGGATCCATCAGTAGTCTTCCTCGAAACTGCCCTGACCGAGGACTTCGGCATCACAGCGCCAGGACGCGATCAAGTCGGCGATCATCTGCAGCACAAACAGCCCTAGACCCAGCGGCACCGCCAGATAGGGTATCCACAGGCTCACGCCCCACACGCTCTCGGACCGCCAGTTGCGCTCCCAGGCGATGTGAAACAGCTCGTAACCGTAGAAGGTCATGATGGAGATCACCGCGATGCTCAGTAACAGGACGATCAGTGCAAGTCCCTTGCGCAGACGCGGCGGCAGCAACATGGGTACCAGATCGACGTTGACGTGGCCGCGCAGTAGCTGCACGTACGGCAGGCCGATCAGGGTCGCTGAAATCATCAAGTAGGTGACCGCCTCGGTTTGCCAGATCGTCGATGCGTTGAGCACGAAGCGCATCCAGATCATCTGACAGGTAATTACCACCGAGACCAGGATCATCAGCGCCGCGATGATGCCGCACAATGTCGATATTGCCTCAACGGCACGAACGAGCACCTGCTCGCACCGCTGGCCCAGAGAAGCATTGTTTTCCGCCACCATCAGACCTCCCGCAGACTAGCCAAGGGCGACGGCCGGCCATCGTTACCGATGGTCGGCCGGTTCCCCTTATTCGACGGCGAGCGCCATGTCGAGCAACTGCTGCCCGTCTTTCGTCTCCTCGACAAAGGCCTTGTAGGAGGAGCCCTTGGCAACTTCACGCCAGGCATCAAAGTCGGCCTGGCTCATCGAAACGAGCTTCACGCCCGCCTCTTCGAACTTGGCGGCCGAGGCCGCGTCCGCCTTTTTTGCCTCGGCGAGATAGAAGGCCTGCGCCTTCGCAGCGCCTGCCAGCAGCGCCGCCTGCTGCTCTTTGGTGAGTCCCTCGAAGGTGGTCTTGTTCATCAGCATCGGCTGGTACATGAACCAAAGCGCCACCTCACCGGCCGGCGTGTAGCAGCTCAGCTGTTCGTATAGACGGTAGGACACGAAGCTCGAGGACGAGGTATTGGCGGCATCCAGCACGCCGGTCTGCAGCGCACTGTAGATCTCGGAGGAAGGCATCGAAGTGACCGAGGCACCCGCCGCCGCCACCATCTGCTCAAACGACTTCCCGGCGGCCCGGATCTTCAGGCCCTTGACGTCGTCCGGCTTGGTGATGCACTGCTCCTTACCCGCGAAGCCACCGGCGAGATAACCGTGGACGAGGACCATGACGTCGTCTGTCGCCATGATCTCTTCGAGTTTCTCCATGAACGGCGACTCGACCAGCCGCGCCGCATGGTCATGGTTCTTCACCAGGCCGGGCATCAGCGTCAGGTTGTAGGCCGGCTGCTGGCCTGCCGCGTACGCCAGCGGCACGACAGTCATGTCGAGCTGGCCTCGGCTGAGCGGGTTGTACTGTTCTTTCGGCTTGAACAGCGACTTCGACGGGTAGATCTTCAGCTCCAGACCGACATTTGCGGCCGCCACTTCATCAGCGACCATCTGTGCCACCTTGTGCCTGACATCGGATGTCGACCATTGATGCGAGACCTTCAGCACCGTGTCGGCTTGCACCGAGCCGGTACCGATTACCATGCCAAGAATAATCGCCGTCAACGGGCGTGGGATGTGTGGAATTTTCATTTCTCTCCTCCGTTCACTTTTGTAGTTACGCCCGCAGTCGCGACCCTTGGAGGCCTCGACCGTTGCGCCTCGATTGCCCGCGCGCGGGCTTATTGGTTTTGGTCTGCGTCCTGCAGTGCGTCGCGCTGCCGGCACAGGTGACGTTCCATCGCCTGTTGCGCCTTCACCGGTTTGTGCTGGCGAAAGCCCTCCATGATCTGGCGATGCTCATCGAGCGACTGCGCAAGCCGCCCGGGCAACGTGAGCTGCTTGTGACGAGCCAGCTGAAGTACGCCGCGCAGCTCACTGGTTATCCGCTGTAGCCAACGGTTGCCCGAAAGTGTCTGCACGGCGCGGTGAAACCCATGATTCTCGTCGAAGTAGCGATCTACATCGCCGGCAGCGGCGGCCGCTTCGAGCCGTGCATGCGTCTCTTCGAGCGACTTCAACTGCTCCGGCGTGCAGTTTTCGACCGCGAGCCTTGCACACAGCCCCTCCAGCGTGGCCATTACCGGGAAGAGCTCGTGCAGACCGTCGCCGTCCAGCGTCTTCACATAGCAACCGCGCCGTGGAACCAGCTCGACCAGCGATTCGGCGTGCAGCACTTTGAGCGCCTCGCGCAGCGGCGTGCGGCTGATCCCCAGTTCTTTGCTCATCGCCGTCTCATCGATCCACTCACCCGGCTTGAGCCGCTGCGCGTAGATACGCTCGCGTAGCCGCCCTGCCACCTCGAGGTAGAGTGGTTTTTGTTCGATCGGGGTGCCCATCGACTGACGATCTCCGGCTGCGCGAGCGCAGAGGGTAGTCCAGAATAATTCATAATTACAAATGCAAAATCACAAAAGACCGGCCATAATAGCGAGCCAACTCTCGAGAAACGCCGACGCGAACGGCGCCCGAAAGCCGATGCATCAGCAAATCTCGCCACCTTTCTGCCAAGTAACGCCTCGCGTGTTCACGCTCGCCGCCAGTTCCGCCAGGCGGCCGGTCCACCACCGGGTGGGGATATCCCCGGTCCGGCAGCGGCCGCGCGGCGGTCTTTACTCAGAGCACGGCCGCCACAGCCTCATAGTCTGGCTCCTGGCCGATCTCCGGGACCAGCTCGCGGTGGATGACCCGGCCGGCCTCGTCGACGACTACCACCGCGCGGGCCAGCAAACCGCCGAGGCGACCTTCGGCCATGTATACCCCGTAAGCGAGCCCGAACTCCGGAGCCCGATACACCGAGGCGGTCTCGACACTGTCGATACCCTCGGCGCCGCAGAAGCGGCTGAGCGCAAATGGCAGGTCCGCCGAGACACACAGCACCTTGGTGTTCGGCATCGCCGCGGCGCGCTGGTTGAACTGGCGCACGGATGTGGCGCAGGTCGGTGTATCGATGCTGGGAAAGATGTTCAGCACCAGGCGCGTACCGGCATAGTCCGCCAGGCCGACCGGGGACAGATCCGCCTTGCGCAGCGTGAAATCGGGCGCGGCACTGCCGACGTCGGGCAGCTCGCCGCTCGTCTCGACAATCTCGCCTCGGGAAGAAATCTTCGCCATGCTAACCCTCCAGGTCTCCGTTGGCGGGCGCGACGATCTGTGGCGCCCGCCGCGAACTGTAGCCCGACACCCGGCCAATGTCTGCCGGGCCGCGCTGCGGGGGCCCGATACAACAACCCTTCGCTACAGAGGAAACCGGCATGAGCAAAACGCTGACCCACTTCGTCAACGGCGCGCACGTCGCCGGGAACGGCGATCGCTTCGGTGATGTCTTCAATCCGGCGACCGGCGAGGTGGCAGCGCGCGTACCACTCGCCTCGGCCGCGGAGACCGCGGCGGCCATCGAGGCCGCGGCGGCCGCGTTTCCTGCCTGGCGCGATACGCCACCGCTGGGCCGGGCGGCGGTGTTGTTCCGGTTCAAAGAGCTGCTGGACCGGCACCTGGATGATCTGGCGCAGCTGGTCGCATCGGAACACGGCAAGGTAATCAACGACGCTCGTGGCTCGGTGACGCGCGGAATCGAGGTGGTCGAATTCGCCTGCGGCGCACCGCACCTGCTGAAGGGCAGCTTCTCTGAGAACGTCGGGACCAATGTCGACAGCCACTCGGTGCGCCAGCCCGTCGGGGTATGCGCCGGCATTACACCGTTCAATTTCCCGGCGATGGTCCCGATGTGGATGTTCCCGATGGCCGTCGCCTGCGGTAACACCTTCGTACTCAAGACCTCGGAGCGCGTACCGTCGACCGCACTCATGCTGGCAGAGCTGTTCAGCGAGGCCGGCCTGCCCCCTGGGGTCTTCAATGTCGTCAACGGCGACAAAGAGACAGTCGACACCCTGCTCAGCCACCCCGATGTCACAGCCGTCAGCTTCGTCGGCTCGACCGCAGTTGCCGAATACGTCTATCGCACCGGCACCCACAACGGCAAACGCGTACAAGCGCTCGGCGGCGCCAAGAATCACATGGTGGTGATGCCCGATGCCGACCTCGACAAGGCGACCGATGCGCTGATGGGCGCCGCCTACGGCTCGGCCGGCGAACGTTGCATGGCGATCTCGGTCGCCGTAGCGGTCGGCGACGAGACCGCTGACGCGCTGATCGATCGACTGGCGCCGCGCGTCGCTGCGCTCAAGGTCGGCCCGGCGACCGATCCCAGTGCCGAGATGGGCCCACTGATCACGCGGGCTCACCAGGAGCGCGTGCGCGGCTATGTGGATCTGGGCGTGGAAGAGGGGGCCAAGCTGGTGGTCGACGGTCGCGACATCCAGGTGCCAGACCATCCCAACGGCTTCTACCTCGGCGGCTGCCTGTTCGACGACGTGACCTCCGACATGCGGATCTACCAGGAAGAGATCTTTGGCCCGGTGCTGGTGGTGGTGCGCATGCCTGACTTCGAGAGCGCGCTGGCCCTGGTCAACGCGCACGAGTACGGCAACGGGACCGCAATCTTCACCCGCGACGGCGACACCGCCCGCACCTATGCCTCGCGCGTGCAGGTCGGCATGGTCGGGGTCAATGTGCCCATCCCAGTGCCGATGGCATTTCACAGCTTCGGCGGCTGGAAGCGCTCGCTGTTCGGTGACATCCACATGCACGGCAGCGAAGGGGTGCACTTTTACACCAAGCTGAAGACCGTCACCTCGCGCTGGCCCACCGGCATTCGCGCCGGCGCCGATTTTCACATGCCGACCATGAAGTGAACGAGCGCACGACGGAACGAACGATACGCCAGATCGAATCACCCTGGTCGGGGCTGGATCGCGCGGCGACGACCAGGGCGCCGGGGCCGCTCGCGAGCCTCGAGATCGCGTGACGTAGATGTTAATCACACAATGCCAAAGGGATCAGCAGATGCCGACTATCCTTGCCACTGTGACACAACTCGACCACTCGGCCTCGCAGGGAGAGGTGCGTGGCCACCAGCTCATTATCGACCGTCCCGAGGCCAAGGGGGGGCAGGACAAGGGGCCGATGGGCGGCGAGGCTCTGTTGATGGGCCTCGGGGGCTGTTTCATGAGCAATCTGCTCGCGGCGGCCCTGACACGGGATATCCGCCTGCGTGACGCGCGTGCCGACATCGAGGGGGACCTGGCCGATGCGCCACCGCGCTACACCGCCATCCGGATGCGCGTCAGTGCAAGCTGCGAGCCCGCCGCAGAGCTGCCCAAGTTGGTCAAGATGGCCGAACGCGGCTGTATCGTGGCCAATACGCTGCGCGCCGCGGTCGACCTGACCGTCGGGTGCGTCGACTAGCCCGATATGGATGACGCCGCCGCGCTTTATCGACCCACCCGCTCGCGCAGGCGCTATACTGCGAAAAAAGCGCAAGGAGGATCGGCAGCGATCGGCCCGCCCGACGCTGCGGCGTCGCGAGGCCGAGCGGCGCGCAGAACAAGAAAAGCAGTTAGATACCGCGCGAGCCGCGCGGCTTCCATATCGGATTCGGCGCAACGCGCGACATGCCGGTCGTCGCTTACCCGAAACTGAAGCAATCCCAGCGCAGACGTATGGCGCAATGGCCGCTTATGGGGTCGCGTGCGGGCGAGACCGAGTTCGCGCAGAGCGTTCTGCGCCGCGGTCCAACCCGGCAACTAAGGACACGCTGTGGCGGTGATCGCCTGTCGCAGCACCGCCGCAGACGCGGCAGCAATAAGACCAAACCTGGAGGAACGAGATGAGTAAAGAGAATCAAGCCACCGAAGTGAAAACCGATGCCGCCGCAGAGGGCAGCAGCCGACGTAAATTCCTGAAAGGTGGTCTGGCCGCCGCAGCGGGCGTCGCCGCCGGCACCATCGGTGCACCGGCGGTCGTTACCGCGGCCGCCCCCAAGGTCGTGAAGATGCAGACCTCCTGGCCGTCGTCCGACATCTGGATGGACTTCGCCCGCGAATATGTCGAGCGGGTGGAAAAGATGTCCGGCGGGCGCCTGAAGATCGACCTGCTGCCGGCTGGGGCAGTGGTCAAGGCCTTCCAGGTCATGGACGCGGTCAACGACGGCCTCCTCGATGCGGCGCATACGGTACCCGTGTACTGGTATGGCAAGAACAAGGCGGCCTCGCTGTTCGGCACCGGCCCGGTCTTCGGCGGCAGCGCGACCACCATGCTGGCCTGGTACAGCGTCGGCGGTGGCAAGGAGCTGTACCGCGAGCTGACCCAGGACATCATGAAGCTCAACGTCTATGGCTTCCTCGGCTTCCCGATGTTTGCTCAGCCGTTCGGCTGGTTCAAAGAGCCCATCACCAAGGCCTCGCAGGTGCAGGGATTCAAGTACCGCACCGTCGGCCTGGCCGCCGACCTGATGCAGAAGATGGGCATGAGCGTCGCCCAGCTGCCCGGCGGCGAGATCGTGCCCGCCATGGAACGCGGCGTCATTGATGCGTTCGAGTTCAATAACCCCTCATCCGACATGCGCTTCGGCGCCCAGGACGTCGCCAAGTACTACTATCTGTCGTCCTATCACCAGGCCAGCGAGAGCTTCGAGTTCCTGTTCAACAAGGATTTCTTCGACGATCTCGACGACGACCTGAAGGCGATCCTGCAATACGGTGTCGAGGCCGCGAGCACCGCCAATACCGCCTCGGCGATGGACAACTATTCGCGGGACCTGCAGACCTTGCAGACCAAGGATGGCGTAAATGTCGAGCGCACCTCGAAGGAGATCCTGTCTGCCCAGCTCAAGGCCTGGGATGAGATCATCCCGGTGCTGGAGGAGGACCCGTTCATGAATAAGGTGCTGGACAGCCAGCGCGCCTGGGTAGAACGCGTTGTCTACTACGAGCTGATGAACGCACCCGACTACGCCCTGGCGTACGACCACTACTTCCCGGGCAAGCTCAAGCTCTGACCTCTGAAAGGGCGTCTGAATGAGCACGGCGGTATCGCCCGGATACCGCCGTGCGCCTTCGCCTAGCAAGCGTCAACACAAGTTCAGAGGTAACTGGGATGCTCGGCTACATTGAATTCGCCGATCGGCTGTCGGCCTGGTTCGGCAAGGCCTTTGCCTGGTTGATCATGTTCATGGCGGTGGGAATCGGCTACGAGGTCGTGGTCCGCTACATCTTCCATGCCCCGACCAGCTGGGCGTTCGACATGTCCTACATCACCTACGGCACGCTGTTCATGATGGGCGGCGCCTATACCCTGTCGCGCGGCGGTCACGTTCGCGGCGATTTCGTCTACCGCCTGTGGAAGACAAAGACCCAGGGCAAGGTCGAGCTCGTGCTGTACTTCCTGTTCTTTTTCCCCGGCGTGATCGCACTGATCATCTCCGGCTGGAAATACGCCTCACGGTCCTGGGACTACATGGAGATCAGCGTCAACAGCCCGGCCGGCATACCGATAATGCAATTCAAGACCGTGATCGTCGCGGCCGGCATCCTGCTGTTCATCCAGGGGGTCGCCCAGGTGTTCCGCTGCATCATCTGTATCCGCACCGGCGAGTGGCTGAAGGCGGCCGAAGACATCGAGGAGACCGAGGTGCAGCTAGCGCGTCAGGCGGAAGAAGAGGCCGGCCAATTCGCCGCCGGCACCGCACGTGAGGATGCCCGGGGCCTGAAGGACGAGTACCAAGATCTAAACCCAAACCCTAACGATCACAAACGGAGCTGAGCCATGTCCGATCCCGTTGTCGCGCTCAGCATGCTGGCGATCTTCCTGTTTATCATCCTGCTCGGCTTCCCGGTCGCCTTTACGCTGATGGCGATGGGCATCGGCTTCGGTTATTACGCCTATTTCGATGCCGACCGCATGTGGCGCGCCTACAACAAGGCGGTCGAGGCCGGCGCCGATCAGTTCACCCAGATGGAGCTGTGGGTCGAGGGCCTGTTCAACAACCGGATCTTCGACCTGTTCGTCAACCAGACCTACTCGGTCATGGCGAACGACGTCCTGACCGCGGTGCCGCTGTTCCTGTTCATGGGTTACATCGTCGAGCGCGCGAATATCGTGGCCCGGCTCTTCAAGACCCTGAACATCGCCGCGCGCAACGTGCCCGGCTCCATGGCCGTGGCCGCGCTGATCACCTGTACCCTGTTCGCCACCGCCACCGGTATCGTCGGCGCCGTCGTGACCCTGATGGGGCTGTTGGCCTTCCCGGCGATGCTCAAGGCCCGCTACAACACCAGCCTAGCCGCCGGCGTCATCTGCGCAGGCGGCACCTTGGGCATCCTGATCCCGCCGTCGATCATGCTGATCGTCTACGCCGCGGCCTCGGGTGTCTCGATCGTGAAGCTGTATGCCGGGGCGCTCTTCCCTGGCCTGATGCTGGCCGGCCTGTACGTGGTCTATGTGGTTACCCGCTCGATGCTGCAGCCGCACCTGGCGCCCAAGCCGACCAAGGAGGAGATCGGTGATATCACGACGCTGGAGATCATGTGGCAGCTGCTGACGTCGTTCTTCCCCCTTGCGTTTCTCATCCTCGCGGTCCTGGGTGCGATCCTGTTCGGACTGGCGACGCCATCCGAGGCGGCGGCTGTGGGCGCGCTGGGCGGCCTGCTGCTTACCTTCGTCTACCGTGCGTTTACCTGGCAGCGCCTGCGTGAGTCCGTCTACCTGACGGTGCGCACCACCGCGATGGTGTGCTGGCTGTTCGTCGGCTCCTGGACCTTTTCGTCGGTGTTCTCCTATCTGGGCGGCGAACAGATCATCAGCGAGTTTGTCACCGGCCTGGAGATCTCGCCGCTGCAGTTTCTGATCATGGCACAGATCATCATCTTCATCCTTGGCTGGCCGCTGGAGTGGTCGGAGATCATCATCATCTTCGTGCCGATCTTCCTGCCCCTGCTTCCGCACTTCGGCATCGACCCGCTGTTCTTCGGCATCCTGGTCGCCCTCAACCTGCAGACGTCGTTCCTGACGCCGCCGATGGCGATGTCGGCGTACTATCTCAAAGGCATTGCGCCGCCGCATGTGCAACTGAACGAGATCTTCAAGGGCAACTATCCGTTCCTGGCGATGGTGATCTTCGCGATGATCATCCTGTACAACGTCCCGCAGATCGCCTTCTGGCTCCCGGATCAGGTCTATGGGCGTTGAGGCGCCACAGCCGAGTGGCGGCATGATGGATCCGGCCGACCTGACGGCGCTCGCGGCGCGCGAGCGCCTGACAAACGGCTCGCTGCGCGCCGCCGAACTG
>JBATKF010000182.1:0-2297 GCA_049669185.1 Sedimenticolaceae bacterium
TAGTTCGGCGGCCGGGCGTCGCGACACATTAGCCGCCTCAGCAAAAAAAATTTGGCCGGCGACTATCGGCCGGCAGCGTCAGGTCGCAGTCCAGAGCCAGCTCAATCGTGAATTTACTGCAGACCCCGGTAGTTTAATGACGTTGCTGTTAGATTGACCAGGGAACCCAGCTCCCGCCGCTCACCGACGCCGCTGACGCACGAGGGCCCGCGATGTGTTACCCAATCTCATGGTTCATCGTCTTTTGGCTGCTTCTGAGCAGCCTGGCACCCGCCGCCGACAACCAGTTGCCCGGCCGCGTGTTGCGCATCGTCGATGGCGACAGCCTGGTGTTGGATGTGCAAGGCAGCCAATACCGGATTGAACTGTGGGGTATCGATGCCCCGGAACGCAATCAACCCTGGGGCGAGGCGGCGGCCGATCAGTTGAATCGCACGCTGACCGGTAGCTTCGTCAATGTTCGCATTTCCAAGAAGGGCGGCCGGATCGCCCTGCGCGGACGTGATGTGGCCCTCGACCTGCTCTACGATGGTCTGGCCTGGTCAGTGATCCCAGAGAGCCAATCTCCCGATCAAGCCGAACATCCTTATAACCTCGCCCAGCGGCAGGCGAGCGCGGCGCGGCGCGGTCTATGGTCCGACGAGCACCCCGTGCCGCCATGGGAGTGGCGCAACCGCAGACCGGGACTGCCTCAGTGACCGGAAGACGCACGTGCGGGGGCTAGTCATGCTCCAGGCGGTAGAACAGATCCACGGATTGTTCTATCCCCGATCGGCTCTCCACATCGATTTTATCGCTGAGGCGCAGGCGCAGCAGGACCGCGCCCTCAGGGTTGAACAGGCCCTGCGCATAGCCGAGGTAGAGATCGGGATTGAGATACTTCCCCAAGACCAGCGAGCCGTCTTCCAGGCCGTTTGCACCTTGCTCGATTCGCAGTTCATCCAGGCCGAGGCGGTCGCTCATGTCCTGCAGCAGCGGTTCGCTCTTGGACAGACCGAGCGACATGGCGGCCCCGGCGATCGCCGATCCCTCCTGCTGCCCCGCTTGATCGAGCCCGCGACCGGTCACCAGATAGGCAAGTGCCTCGGCCTCGGGCAGGGGCGGCTCGCTGTATATCTGCGTCTGCGGCTCCGCTAGCGGACCGCTCAGCGCCAGGTAGGCCTTCACCTCTCCGTCTTTCGAGACGCGCAGCGCACGCAGGTCCACATCCGGATTCGCTGCAGGGCCGGCGAAAATAATTCTGCCGCGTTCTATCTTCAGGTCCTGCCCATAGGCCTTGTAGGCGCCATCGTAAAGTTCGATCTTGCCGTCGACGGTGGTACCTCGGGCATCGATCGTTGCGTCCACCGCACCAGACAGACCGGTGCGCAGACCGTAACCCCTTAAGGTGACCTTGTCCCCGAGTTCCACGCGCACCTTGGCGTTGAGATTACGACTGGCGGCAGCAGGTCGGGCCTCTGCTTGTTCACCGATTACGATTTCGTCGTCCGATACCGAGACCGTTCCGCTCGGCAACTCCTCAAGCTCTATGGTCGCGCGCGGGATGCGCAGCGTGCCGGACAGCCGATAGGGCGCGTTGCCCTGGATACGCAGGTCGGGCGAGACCAATAGCAGCACCTCCGGCAGGCGCGCCGCCTCGAACGCCTCGCCGCGGATACCCAGGTCGACGGCCGGACCGCCGGCCGCGGCCAGATCTATGGAGCCGTCCAGCGTAATACGCCCCTCGCCGGACTGCACCTGACCCTGTAGCTGCAACGGGGCCGCGCCGTCAGCCTGCACCGTGAGGTCGATATCACTCAGCAGGATACCTGCTTCCGGCACGCGCGCCTGCGCGTCGGCGATCTGCAGACCACCACTCAGCTGCGGTACGGTCAGTGTGCCGCCCAGCGAAATATCCGCCTGCAGTCGACCCTGCACTGCCTCCAGCGCCGGAACGAAGCCGGCAATCAGGTTCAGATCGGGGAACTCGGCGTTAATCTCACCACCCAGCGCACGCTGGCCGGCCTGCTCCGCACCGAGCGTCACCCGGCCGCTGGCCCGTCCGTTTTCACCGATTTCGAGGCGCAGCTCGGCCGCGCCCTGGCCCTCGGCGAAACGGGCCGAGATCCGGGCATTGCGGAACGCCAGATCAAAGGGCTGCTCGGCCTCCTCGAGGCGTATATTGCCGTCACTGGGGCGGACATCCAGCACCACCGCCGGGTCGGCCGGCTGCCCCTTGACCGAGAACTCGGCGCCCAGGCTGCCCTCCACCACCGCGTCACCCGGGAGATAGGGGGCGAGGCGGGACAGATCGAGGC
>JBATKF010000183.1:0-2680 GCA_049669185.1 Sedimenticolaceae bacterium
CACCAAGGTATTGCTCGATCAGCGCCGGGGCAAAACGGTCGAAGCCGGCGGCCACGGCGGTGTGGGTGGTGAACAGGTTGCCCGCGCGGGTGACGGCCAGGGCGGCCTCGAAGGTCTGCCCGCTTTCTGCCATGAAACTGCGCGCCCGTTCCAGCACCGCAAAGGCGGCGTGCCCTTCATTCAAGTGACAGACTTCAGGTTGGATGCCGAGCGCCGTGAGCAGTCGCCATCCCCCGGATCCCCAGCAGAAGTTCTTGCTTCAGACGCAACTCCGGCCCACCGCCGTAGAGCTCGCTGGTGATGCCGCGATGGGCGGGGTAGTTCGCCGCGTCATTGCTGTCCAGCAGGTAGAGCTTCACGCGACCGACCCGGACCTGCCAGGCGCGCAGCCAGACCGAGTAACCGGGCAACGCAATCTCCAGCCGCAACCACTCGCCATTTTCATGGCGCAACGGCGTGATCGGCAACTGCCCGGGGTCGTTGTATGGGTAAAGGGCCTGTTGCGCGCCGTCCTTGTCGAGCACCTGGCGAAAATAGCCCTGCTGGTAGAGCAGCCCCACGCCGATGACCGGCACACCCAGATCGCTGGCGGCCTTGAGTTGGTCGCCGGCCACGTTGCCCAGGCCGCCGGAGTAGATGGGCAAGGCCTCGCTCAACATGAACTCCATACTGAAATAGGCGACACTGCCCAATTGCGATTGCGGATGGGTCTGCTGGAACCACGCCGGTGCCTCTGCCGCTTCGCGCCTGACTTGAACCTGGTCGTCCAGGTTCTTGCGGAAAGCGGGGTCGGACAAAACACGTTGGAGTTTCTCCCGCGAGACCGTCTGCAGAATGCCCCAGGGGTTATGGGTGAGCTCCCACAATACCGGGTCGAGCTGCCGCCACACCTTGTCGGTGGCATGATTCCATGACCAACGCAGATCCAGGGCAAGCTCGGCCAGGGAATCAAAGCCCGCTATGTCGGTGGGTAAGAGCAGCTCTTTCGGGTGGCCGATTCGTGACTGTTCGCTCATTGCCTCTTCGTCCGGTTAGTCCCGGACGCAATCTCCGACCACGGCTTGGGCGCTCCCTGGGCAGCATCGACGATGGTCTGCGCTTCCTCCAGGATGCGGTCAGATGATTCGCGCCATGGAAGTTCTTCGCTTATATCTTGTAGATGTCCGCGGCGCCGGACGGGCTCGCAGCAAACCCTCTCTTCTTGGTAATCACCTTCGACTCGCCAGCGCGTACAACCTTGCCCGGCGCGTGAACGAGGATCGTCTGGAGTTTTACACCAGACAGTCGAGTGCGTTGTGAATCTCATGGCGCAGCGCCGCCTGGCTGACTCTGCGTCAGCGCAGCGCTCTTGGACGCTATGCGCTCGATCAGCGCGTTCCAGGACGCAGCGAAAGATTGCACTCCCTCGCACTGCAATTGCGCCGCAAGCGCTTCATAGTCAACACTGGCGCGGGCAAACTCAGCGAGCATGGCTTCGGCATCGCCGCCGTCGGCGGGTAAAACGCCATGCGTTTGACCATGCTCGGCAAAGGCGAGCAGCGTTTTCTCAGGCATGGTGTTGATGGTATCCGGCGCCGCAAGCGCCTCGATGTACAGGGTATCCGGAGCATCAGGATCTTTCGTCCCGGTGCTGGCCCATAGCAGGCGCTGCGGCCGGGCACCTGCAGCAGCCAGTGTCTGCCAGCGCTTGGATGTCAGCAGTTCGCAGTAGGCCTTGTAGGTGCGTTTGGCTATGGCGATGCCGAGCCCGTTGCGCAGCGCTGCAGGCACCTTTTCCGTGATCGCGACGTCCCAGCGGCTGACGAAAATCGATGTCACGGAACCGACTGCCGGATCGAGGCCGGCGGCGAGGCGCCGCTCGATGCCATGCATATAAGCTTCGGCCGCCGCAACGTAGTGCTCGCGGGAGAAAAGCAAGGTCACATTCACCGGTATGCCGGCAAAGATCGTCTCCTCGATCGCCCTCATCCCGGCACGGGTACCCGGAATCTTTATCAAGATATTGGGTCGTTGCACCTGCGCATACAGTTGTGCCGCCGCCTTGATGGTGCCGGCGGTATCATCTGCGAGCAAGGGCGATACCTCCAGCGACACCCAACCATCAGTCCCGCCGGTCGCTGCGTGGACCGGAAGGAAGAGATCCGCGGCCTGGGTCAGATCCTCCAAAGCCAGTTCAAAAAACAGAGCCTCGCCGAATTTTCCGGCCCGCGCTCTTTGCAGGATGGCCGCATCATAGAAATCGGCGCTCCCGATAGCCTGATTGAAGATCGTGGGATTGGACGTCAACCCTGTCACTGACAGCTCGCCGATATAGCGGCCAAGGGTGCCGCTGGACAGCAGCCCGCGCGTGATATTGTCGAGCCATAAGCTTTGGCCGAGATCGTGCAGTTGTTGTGTAGCGTTCATGATGTTTCCTGATCGCGGGAGCAAGATTTTCACGACCTGCGATGGCCGGCAAAGGACACACTTGTGCCGCGAAGCCGCCGGAGGTCGATTCGACCATAACCTCGTCTATGCCACGCGGCTGCTTACGATAGAAGGCACCACTGCGATCCTCCGGCAATAAATTCAGAACGGTTTTCTACCGGGTCCCGCCACGAACCAGATGATGAGACCGATCAGGGGAAGGAGAAATACCACCAGGGCCCAAATCAACTTTTCGATGGGCTGCGCCGAACTC
>JBATKF010000184.1:0-14409 GCA_049669185.1 Sedimenticolaceae bacterium
GCCGGGGCGCGCCGCCCGCACTGCACCCCGATTCGCTGGTGCGCAAGCTCGCGATCAAACCGGACACGGCCTTTTTCGACTGGCTGGAGCTCGAACTCGCCCAGCGCTTCGATTTCGCCTGCTGCGCGACCGCCGAGCAGTTCCGCCGCGAGACCAAGGCAGTCACGCGGGCCGGCCAAGTCAAGTCGCGCGGTGAGCGCCATGAGAAGGACGACCGCCACCGCCTGGACGACCGCACCCGCTATGTGCTCGGTTGGAGCAACAGTGAAAAGATCGCCGCCCTCGAAGCCGAGCGGCGGCGGCTCGAGACGGGCCTGGCCGAACTGGGTAGCCGCATCGCCGAGATCCAGTCGGAGCAGCGGACGCTCGCCGCAGAGCAGGAGGTGCGGCTCAAGCTCGACGAATACCGCGACTTCCAGGAGCTGGATTGGCGCGCGATGGCGGCCGAGGTCGCGCGGCTGGAGGACGAGCGGCAGCGCCTGGAGAGCGCCTCCGACGTCCTCAGGCAGCTGATCGCGCAGTTGGCCACGGTGTCCGATCAACTTTCGGAAACCGAATGCCAGCTCGAAACGCGCCGC
Organism: Sedimenticolaceae bacterium; assembly: GCA_049669185.1. Classification (GTDB taxonomy): domain Bacteria; phylum Pseudomonadota; class Gammaproteobacteria; order Chromatiales; family Chromatiaceae; genus Thiosocius. The sequence continues at coordinate 579 of JBATKF010000184.1, forward strand.
GACGAACGCGCCAGGACGGAACAGAAGCGCGATGACGCCGAGGCGCTGCGGGCACAGACCAAGGCCCTACTGGACGAGCCCGCGGAGGCGGCCCACGAGACGCGTTTCGCAATGCTGGAGACGCTGCGTCCGCAGGCGCTCGGCGAACACCAGCTGAGCGTGGAGTCGTGCGACAATCGCGAGCGCGAGATGCGCGAGTGGTTGCAGGCGCGCATCGATGCCGAGGACAAGCGGCTGAAATCGCTCGGCGAGAAGATCGTGCGTGCGATGACCGAGTACAAGGAGGCCTACCGGCTCGAGACCGAGGAAGTCGACGCGAGCCTCGCGGCTGGTTTCGAGTACCGCGCCATGCTCGAGCAGCTTCAGGCCGACGACCTGCCGCGTTTCGAGGCGCGGTTCAAGGAGCTGCTCAACGAAAACACCATCCGTGAGGTGGCCAATTTCCAATCGCAGCTGGCGCGCCAGCGCGAAACGATCAAGGAGCGCATCGCGCACATCAACGAGTCGTTGACCCAGATCGACTATAACCCCGGGCGCTATATCCTGCTCGAGGCGCGCCTGAGCCCGGACCCCGAGATCGGAGACTTTCTGAACGAGCTGCGCGCCTGCACGGAAGGGACCATGACCGGCTCGGGCGACGAGCAGTACTCCGAGGGCAAGTTCCTGCAGGTCAAGCAGATCATCGAACGGTTTCGCGGCCGCGAAGGACAGACCGAGCTCGACCGTCGCTGGACGCTCAAGGTCACCGACGTGCGCAACTGGTTCGTGTTCGCCGCCAGCGAGCGCTGGCGCGAGGACGACAAGGAGTACGAGCACTACTCGGATTCGGGCGGCAAGTCGGGCGGCCAGAAAGAGAAGCTTGCCTATACCATCCTGGCGGCGAGCCTCGCCTACCAGTTCGGTCTCGAATGGGGCGTGGTGCGTTCGCGCTCGTTCCGCTTCGTCGTCATCGACGAGGCCTTCGGCCGCGGCTCGGACGAGTCCGCGCAATACGGCCTGCGCCTGTTCGCCGAGCTCAAGCTGCAGCTGTTGATCGTCACGCCGCTGCAGAAGATCCACGTCATCGAGCCGTTCGTCGACGCGGTCGGCTTCGTCCACAACCCGGACGGTCGGGCGTCGATGCTGCGCAACCTGACGATCGAGGAGTACCGCGAGGAGAAGGCGAGGGCGATGCCTTGAACCCGATCAGCCGTTCCGCAGGGAGCTGGACCGGTCAATCCATGCTGCGGGCTCAGCTGCAGCGGCTTTGGGACAGGGGCGATCTGTTGGCGGAACTGGTGACCGGTGAATCGTCGTTCCCGCGGCGCCTGAGCCTGAAGGGGCCGAGTTCGGCCGAGATGAGCGAACAGTTCGACGCGGTGCGCAAGTGGATTGCCGGGCTATGCGCGCTGCCACATTACCGCGTCGAGCTGCGCGAGTTGCGTCATCGTGTGCTGGGGTTCAATCAGGTGCCCGCGGCGGTCTGGGTGGACAGTCTCGACGCTGCGCTGGCCATCTTGGGTAAGCGCGCCGAGGCAAGCCGGTTCACCGAGCTGGTCGCGCAGACTCGCGCACGCCGCCCGACAACGCTCGACTGGGTAGCGGCCAAGCCGCACAAGGCCTTGGCGATGGCCGAAAGCTGGGGGCGGCTGCTGGATGTCGTCGACTGGATAGAGGTGCATCCACGGCCGAATGTCTTCCTGCGCCAAGTCGACATTCCCGGCGTCGACAGCAAGTTCATCGAGGCCCACCGCGGCGTGTTGAGCCAATGGCTGGACCGGATCCTGCCGCCGAACGCGATCGATGAAAAGATGGTCGGCGTGGCCGGCTTTGCGAAGCGCTATGGATTCCGTGACAAGCCGGAGCGGGTTCGGCTGCGTGCGCTCGATCCGGCGAATGCACTCCTGCCCGGCGCCGCCGATGCCGATCTCACCCTTGATGCGACGTCCTTCGCCGCCCTGCAGCCAGGCGTTTCGCAGGTCTTCATCACCGAGAACGAGGTCAACTTTCTCTCATTCCCCCGGATAAGAGACAGCCTGCTGATCTTCGGTGCCGGTTACGGCTTCGAGGTGCTGGCCCGGGCCACCTGGCTGCAGCACTGCCACGTCCACTACTGGGGCGATATCGACACCCATGGTTTCGCGATCCTCGACCAGCTGCGCGCCCATCTTCCCGATGCGCGTTCAATCATGATGGACCGCGTCACCCTACTGGCATTCGAGGCGCATTGGGGCGTGGAGGAACGGCCGACGCGGCGCGATCTGGAGCAACTCAACGCGGACGAGCGCGCACTGTATGATGATTTGCGAGACAACCGGATTCGGCCCAATCTGCGCCTGGAACAAGAACGCATCGGCTTCGGTTGGGTGAAACGGGCGCTTGGCGAGCTGGAATACTTTTCCCGTCGATGATCATTTGAGGTTTACCTATGTCGGCACCCAAGAGGCGCGCGGCCACTGCGAAGCCGCGGCGGCTTTCGCGCACGCAGCCACCGGAAGATCTGAGCACGCCCGAATGGCAGGTGGCCTTGCGCCGTCAGTATGGGCGCGAACAGACGTTCACGATGAAGAACCTGGGTAAAGAACCGGTGTTCTCCGAGTACGCGGTGCACAACCCGACCAGCGACAGCACCTACCGCGTGGCGATTCGCGGCGCGGATCTCGGCGTGAATTACTGCGCTTGTCAGGACTTCGCAACCAATCTGCTCGGCACCTGCAAGCACATCGAGTTCGTGCTCGGGCGCCTGGAACGGCGCCGCGGTGGCAAGTCCGCGCTGCGGCGCGGTTTCGAGGCCGACTACAGCGAGGTGTTTCTGCACTACGGTGCCGAGCGCTATCTCTGCTTTCGGCCGGGGCGGGGTTGTTCAGCGGCACTGCTGAAGCGGGCCTACGCGCTGTTCGATGCCGAGCATGGCTGGCGTCTGCCGGCCGACCGTCTCGACAGGCTGGACGATTTCCTGGCCGCGGCCAGACGCTCGCGTCGCGAGGTGCGTTGCTACGACGATGCATTGGCCTTTACCGTCGATCGACTGGCCGACGAGGCGCGCCGTGAACACCTGAACGGGGTTTTTCCGCAAGGGCCGGCGACGCCTATGCTGCGCGATCTGCTCAATGTGCCCCTGTACCCTTACCAATGCGAGGGTGCGCTGTTCGCGGCACGGGCCGGGCGGGCGATCATTGCCGACGACATGGGTCTGGGCAAAACGATGCAGGCGATCGCTGCGGCGGAGATCCTGATCCGGCAAGCAGACGCCGAAAGGGTATTGGTGGTGTGCCCGACCTCGCTCAAACATCAGTGGCACGAGGAGATCGCGCGTCTTAGCGGCCGTGATGCGCTGGTGGTCGGCGGGTCGAAACGCGAGCGTGCCCGGCAGTTCGCACAGCCGGTAGCCTTCAAGATCACCAACTACGATACCGTGCGGCGCGACCTCGACCTGATCAACGCCTGGGCGCCCGATCTGGTGATTGCCGACGAGGCCCAGCGCATAAAGAACTGGGAGACCAAGGCCGCGCGGGCAATGAAGCAGATTCGCAGCCGCTATGCACTGGTGCTCACCGGAACACCTTTGGAAAACCGTCTGCGTGAGCTCGTCTCCATCGTGCAGTTCGTTGACCAGCATAGGCTCGGCCCGACCTGGCGCTTTCTCGAACGCCACCAGATCACCGCCGACGGCGGCCAGGTGGTCGGCTACCGGCACCTCGACGAAGTGGCGGTGACGCTCAAGCCGATACTGATCCGGCGGCGCAAGGCCGAGGTGCTCGACCAGCTGCCGCCGCGACGCGAGAAGGTGTACCTGCTGCCGCTCACGGCACCGCAGCGCGCGCTGCACGAAGAACACGAAGAGACCGTGGCGCGGATCGTCGCCCGCTGGAAAAAGCAGCATTTCCTGTCGGACCGCGATCAGAAGATCCTGATGGCCGCGCTGCAGAGCATGCGCATGGTCTGTGACAGCACCTACCTGCTGGACCCACGGCAGGATCATGGCACCAAGATCCCGGAACTGCTGCGCGTGCTCGACGAAGCGCTTTCCGATCCGGACGTGAAGGTTGTGATCTTCAGCCAGTGGCTGCGCAGTCACCAACTTTTGTCGAGTGCGCTCGACAACGCCGGTCATGGGTATGTGTTGTTCCATGGCGGCGTGCCGGCTCGCAAGCGTGGTGCATTGGTCAAGCGCTTCAAGACCGATCCGGCATGTCGCGTGTTCTTGTCCACTGATGCCGGCGGCGTAGGGCTCAACCTGCAATGCGCCAGCGTGGTGATGAACCTGGATCTGCCGTGGAACCCGGCGGTGCTCGAGCAACGCATCGGCCGTGCCCATCGGTTAGGTCAGCACCGGCCGGTACAGGTGTTGAACTTCGTCGCTGAGGCGAGCATCGAACACAGGCTGATGGGGCTTCTTGATTTCAAGCAGTCGCTTGCCGCGGGCGTGCTGGACGGCGGCGACAAGGAAGTGCACTTGGGCGGCAGCCGGCTCGCCCAGTTCATGGATAGCGTCGAACGCGTCGCCACGCAACCTGTCGAAGAAACCGTGCCGTTGGCGCAGGTCGATCCGCCCGCCGTTGCCGCAGTTGACAGGGAACCCGCCGAGGCGGGAGGGGACCACACCTCCAATCGGCGATCGGGAGGTGACGTCAACCATGGCTACGACACTTGGCAACCGCTGCTGGCGTTCGCGCAGACGCTGCTCACAGAGATGGCTCAGCCACCTGAGCGAGAGAAGGGTCGTCCATCAGGTGGACTGGTGCGTCGGGACCCGAAGACCGGGGAGCGGTATCTTCACCTACCCGTGCCCGATGAGGACAAGATGGCGCGCTTGCTGGACGCACTGCGCGACGTAATCGCCAGGTAACCCCTATTACTCCCCGACTCTTGGGGGATTGCTTCGAATGGCGCGCTACATTGACTCGACCTGAACGCTATCCCCGTCTCGCACTGAGCGCAGTACCGTCGGGTCACCGTCAATCATGCCCAGCACGTTGGCGTCGCTGACCAGCCGACATTCGTCTCCCCTGGAGACCGGCGTCGGCCCGAATAGCAAGGCCAGCGAGCTGCCATCCAGCCAGAAGCAGATCGCACCCTTCTTCACGACTGACGTCGCATTGGGTTCGGCTTCCGCCGAAAAGGGGAGCCTGAAATAGACCTCGTCGCCCCACGTGCTTGCGGATGCCTCATATGGAAGAGCGGCGAGCAGTTTTCGCGCGGTCGGTGTGTCTTCGAGGTGCCCCGACACCTCACCTGCAGGCCAAGAAATTCGAATTCGCTGCATGGTCTTTTCCCGTATTTAGCTATAACTCACGAATGATGTTGCGAAGTGGGCCACTTGTCCAACGAGCGCATCAACATCGATCAATCACATGGCGCCATCCGTCGTTCTGGCTCGGCCGCCGACCGTCCTATGCCGAGCATCTACTGTTCATGAATCTAGCCTGCAACTTGCATGAAGGCGGATGACTGCGGCAAGGTTTTGCTGCGAATTCAGAGCGAACAGTTGGGGGTGGATCGTTTGCCGACCCTGAGAGATTGGTGTTGTTAGAGAAGCAGATACGGGGGGCTACGAGATCAGATGGGCGCGAGTCCCTATTAAACCGGGACAGATTTTCGGCTCCCTTACCCCTGTGGCAGCCGCCGGCCTGGATGCCGGCTAAGATAGCCTGTGGCGATGTCACCCGGCCCAATGTCAGCAACCCCTCTGCTGCCGGTCAGATCGCGTCAGGTGAGCGGCACAGAGGTCAAGGCGACACACTACTGCGCAAAAAAATCAGCCTCAGCTGGTCCTGGCTGCCAACAGTAACGAGAACATGGTGGTTCTCAACTGCGATATGCATACGCCTTTGTGTGACTCGAATGAGGGCCATGTGCACAAGATTACGCATGAGCTGTCAGAGAAGGGCGACCATCTGAAGACCACCTACACGATCTACGAAGGCGGAAAGTTCCAGAAAAACTCGACTTTGGCCCATGGAAACCGACAGTCCATCCGATAGAACGCCGTGAAACGAAAAATATATCGGACAAGTCAGCCACGGTTAGGTCCGCTTAGCATAATGCAGACACAAGAGACCCGCCGAAGCGGGGGCGTTCGAAAACTCGGAAAGAACTCAGCTTCGCGCATTCAGTCGCGATATAGCTCGGGCCAAGCTACGGGAGCGTTCCGAAACAGTCGACGCCGGCGCTACCGGTTCCGGTGACTGTTGGCGCCCATTCGTTGCGGACGGCGCGGCCGCGGTCTTACCTTTCGGCGGCCACTCTGCAATCACGCGGGCCACCTGTGTGGCATCCAGCGTATTCGGTGACAACTCAGGCACCAGTGCCAATTCGTCGACGGACCTAAGCGCCTTGAAGGTCGCCGCCTGCGCCGTGGCGTCGTGGGCGAGCGGCGCCAGCAATTCGCTGCGCAGCTCACGCACTACCACCATGACATCGTGCTCGTTGAGTGCGTGCCGGTTGTCGCTGCTGCCATGCAACATTAGACGGCTGCAAATCTTGTTGACGTGCCGCGGGACACCGTGGCTGTGGCGATAGATCGCCATCACGGCCGGACCGTTGATCGACGGATCGCCACGCCAGTTCACCGCGCTGAGTCGGTACTCGAGGTAGGCCTTGGTCTCCGTGAGATCCATCGGCTGCAGTCGACAACTGGCAATGACGCGATGCTGGAACTGCTCCATGGCCGGCACGCTCATAACGCCCTCTAGTTCCTCCTGTCCGAACAGCACCAGCTGCAGCATGGGACGCGTCTGCGACTGCAGGTCAGTGAGCAGACGCATGGCCTCTAGGGCCTGATGCGACAGGGTCTGCGCCTCGTCGATAATGACCAACACGCGACGCTGCGTATGTTGCAACTCGACCAGATGCCGCTCGATCAGCAATGACAACATTACCCGGTCCTTACCTTCCACCGGCAGGCCGAGGGCGTAGGCCAGTTTGCGCAGCAGATCGGTTGGCGACAGGCCATTGGCAACCAAATGCACGCTGATTACCTGCGCCGGATTGTGTTCGCCGAGCAGGCGCAGAGCAAGCGTGGTCTTGCCCGAGCCGGGGGAGCCGATCACGACGGCGATACCCTCAGCACGCTTCAACGCATATCGCAGGTAGACCCAGGCTCTGCTGCCACTGCGGTGCGGAAAACAGATCTCGGAGTCTGGCAGCAACCGAAACGGATCACTGCTGAGGTGGTAAAAATTTTCGTACATGCTCTCCCTGCTTGGCCTGCGCCGGTCGTCGGCCATTTCTCGGTAAGCCGGCTGGGTCCCTCGGAATCGGACCCTAGCCTGCAAATCTCACCGATTTCCTGCTGCGGTCGGCGATACACTCGCTCTGAAGGGGCGTACTCGCTACAGCCGGCTCGACGTAGTGTCAGCTATGCCGTCACCGTCTTTCACTGCGTGCGCCTCGCCATGGCGGCGTCTCGACCCCCTCGCGACGAAAAACGGCGAGATTTTCAGGCTAGATTATTAGGAATTATTTGATTGTAGCTCAACAATTCAGAGAACATTTGCGAATTTATGCCCAAACAATCTGGCGGGAGTGGACGCCGCGCCCGTCCTTGCTCCCAGTTTTTCAGGGCGCGTGTCGACGCGCGCAAGCGGCGGGCAAACACGCCGCGGGAGACGTTCAGACGCTCGCGTGTATGTCGGATAAGTTATGCGTCCACTTCGAGCGGAGGCTGATCATCGATCTCATGGGTACGCAGGGTAACCTTGCCCTCGCGTTACTGCCGCACAGCATCGACACCTTCCATCAGAGCGATCAGTTCCCTTTGCACCTTTTCGAAATCGACGGCATTGCCCTTCGAATCCGTCTTGGTGTTGAAACCCCGAATGACGAACACGTCTTTCATTGTCATGGGTCGCCGTGATGAAACGTGTGATCGATCACACGTCAGGATCAGGGTCGTAAAGCTTCTCGAACTTTCCGGCGCTGATTGCGTAGGCATCCCCGCCGTCTTCCCGGTTCGATACGAGCCAGTCTCCCGCTTCGTAATGTGTCCGGCCTTCCTGCGTGGCAACGCTGCCGGCTTCGGTCGCGCGTTCGGCCCACACGGGCGCCACTTTCACCCAGCGGCCCGGGCTGACCTCCCGGTACGTACGCGCGAAAGTTTTGGCGCTCACCGTGTAGACATCGCCGTTGTTGTCAATGAGCCAGTCGCCAGGGGCTGCGCGCTGCGTGTCGCCCCACTTCCGGTAACTGAAGCCGTCGAAATCCAGCGCGAGTCGGACGGCCGAGACGGCCTGGTCGGGTTTGCGGCGGAAGCGTTGTCGCATCGGGAACTCCTTCAAGCGTCGGCGGGGCGAAGGGCGCTTCGATCCCCCGTCTGGTTCCCTGTGCCACGGGGATCAGCCGGCAGTCTGCGCGCGGCCCGCGAGCTGCGTATCGGGTGGCGCGCCGGCCACTGGTCTGGGAGATTTGAGCAGAATGCAGACCATGCTTCAATGGGCCAGATCGGTGACGGATGCAGGCTGAGACCAGAATCGCTGCGTGCAACCGTACCAAGCCGCCCGGCGTCGAAACCCTGCTGTCGCTGCGCCATCGATTAACTGCGGCCGGCATTGGGAGACAAGGGGCCGCGTCAAGATGCGTCAGGCAGCTCGAGAGTCGGCAAAGAAGCCAAGCTATACCCCCTGCACGAACCGCAAGGTGACGTTCGCGAACGTTATCTGGTCCCCATTTTTCAAATCGATTTCAGTGCCCTTCGGATACGCTTTGCCGTTCACGAGTGTCGGGTTGCTGGCCTTCTCACTCGTGATCAGCTTCCAGACACCATCACGACACTGCAGCTCGGCATGCTGCTTGGAGACAAATCGATCGCGGTCGAGATCCGACAGGTCGACGTCCGCCTGCCGGCCCCGGCCAACGGTTTGATGCACGCCAAACAAAGGAATCGCGGGACCGCGGTCGGGCTGTAGATATGCCGCCAGGACGGCCGGCATGAAGGCGGTATGCGGCGGCAGGGCCAGACCATCCAAAAGTGCTTCGGCCCTCTGCTCATTTTCGAACAGGTTTTCGTCGACCATTTGCAGGCCAACCAGCTGATACTCCATTTCACGCGGCACCCCCGGCGGCGCCGGATGCGCGGATACGGGCAGAATCGGTACGCGCTTCGCGCGCGCCAGATCCAGTTCACGACGGACATTGTCGGACTCGATCGAGTGCGCGCTGAGCAGGATGATGTAAAGACGGCACCGCTCGATACCTTCCACGATCTGCCGGCGCCACAGGTCGCCACCGCGGATGTTTTGAACATCCATCCACACGGAATAGCCGAGACCCTCGATGCGCTGCTTCAATTTCTCGGCGCTGGCCTGGTCTTTTCTCGAGTAACTCAGAAAGATGTCATCCATCGCGGCGCATTCCCGACCGGCCACGAGGGCCGATCGACCTCGGTTGTTGTCGCAGACGTAGGTGTCTGATGAAAAAATATAGCACCCATTGCATGGCAGCATTACCAGAGTCAATTCGCACAGCTGCAACGCAAACAAGCGCTTTCGGCACCGGCTGCATCCGCTCCGCAACTGGCCTCCCGACGGGGCCCATCGACACCGTTCGACGGTGGGTCAAGCGGTCGGCCGCAGACGATGCGTCGGCGATATTGCCTGTTCGCACCGCGCCAACATAGACGGCAGCTGCCGGGACATAGCTACCGGGCCGTTGTTTGGCCGTGGTCCCTCAGCGTCGGTATCAAGGTGCTTCACCGCAGGGCCGGTTTAGCCGGACGGGTGCTTCGGTGCCGCGCATATACTGCTCCTTCAGGCCGTCAAGACAGGGCGCGCACCACTGCCCGCCGCCAGTGTCCTCATTCCCGCTGCAACCCAGGTCGCAGACGAGATCACAGGAATACTGCCAGGAAAAAAGGTTGCTGCTGTCGGGGTCGCGGATCAGTCCCTGGAAAATTGTGTAGCCCACAAGGTTGGCTCCGACCGGGGCATCTTTCGGCCAGGGATCGAGATGGGCTGCCAGCCGATCGGCACTCAAGTGCCGGTCGAGTATCTCGACGCTGAAACCCCGACGGTCGCCGGGGTCGCCCTGGGTCGCCCGCTCGGCTATCTGATAAGCGGCCGGGAAAGCCGCCCCAACGCGGCGCTCGCGTGCCTCCTCACTTTCATCGGTTGAACCGGTCCCGAATTGACCGGCAAGGGCCGTTCTGAGGGTAGACCATGCGCTCTTGTCACCAAGCGCCACTAGGTCGACCGCCGCCCCGCTGCTCCGCCAGCGAGAGTCGCTCTTCTGCAATGCGCTCAGCTCGGCCTTCACCGGCTTCGAATCAAACCGGAACCTGGCCAGGATCGTCGCCGTCAGACTTGACGCTTGCGCCCCCAAGTCGCCTTCCTCCAGCTGCGCCTGCATCCTATCGATCATGTCCCGCCCACCACGCTGATAGCCGGAAGCCAGCATGGAGGCATAAAGTTTTTCCGTTACTTCGCGCAACTTCACCCGGAGGCGCCAATGATCGGGAGGGTTCCTCAAGGCCTGAATCATCGTGTCCCCGACGTAGTCCCATTCTCCATGCTTCAATGTCATGAAACGGCGATCAATCGCCTCTTTCAGCAGATCGAGCGCCTCGATCAGAATCTCGGGTTCCCAGCGGGTCGGCTGTTTGAAGTATCGATCGATCAGGTTGCGACGGGCCGCGATAAAGTCCCGTGCCATTTCGCCCGTCACCCGTTTCGGCAGACTGGCGTCCGGGCCGCCATCCAATTGCAGGTCACGGCGCATTTTGTCGAGTTCGAGCGCGGTTTGCCGCATCACCTCAAGATCCTTCACATCACGTTCGAGCTTCTCCCTGGCGTCGCTGAAAAACTTAGCGGTCTCGGTCTGCAAAGTCTCATACGCCGCTTTGCTTTGCTCGATCTTATCGACAAAACCCGCCAGCGGCTCGACCGCCTCGTCCACGGCCTGCTGAGCAACAAACTCGACTCGATCCAATCCCAGAAAAGCCGTCAATGCGCCACCCGCTAGCACCAGCAGGCCTACCACGGTGCCGATCCGGCTCAGCGTGGTCCAATGCTGGTCTGTCGTTTCCTGCAGGCGCCTGGCGTGCTCAATCGTCGACTCGGCACGCTTCCTGGATTCTTCGCAGATGATCTTGGCCGAGTCCAGCTGCGCCGATACCGCCTCCTGCAGACGCGGCAGGACGTCGCCAAAAATACGGTCGGAGAAATCACTGATCACGCTCTCTGCACGGCGCAATCGCTGTGCCAGGAGCGACAGCAGCTTGAGCGCCATTGCCGGGTTCTGCGCGATTTCCTGGATGAAGGCATCGCGACGGATCTCGACCACATCGCAATCGGTAGTCGCGACAACAGTCGCCGATCGCGGCGCATCGTCGAACAGCGCCAACTCGCCAAACATTTCACCCGCATGGATCGTTGACAGACGCATCGGCTCGGCGTTTCGTTTCTCGATGACTGCCTCGGCCGTTCCGTCTTTGAGTATGTACGCCGATTCTCCGGGTTCGTCCTTGAGGATGATCCGTTCGCCGGTGCGAAAATGCCGTTCCTGTGCCGTTCGCGCCAGCAGGTCGATTTCCTGATCACTCAATCCCGATAAAACCTGCAAACCACGCAGAAACGTTTTCATAGCCTCACCTTCACGGCGACATCGGGGCAGGGTGCGCAGCTTGATGGAGGGCCCGTCGGGTCAAAGTGGTTTCCGCTTGTAGCCTTGGGGCCAAGAGTGTGCCTCAAGTTCAGTAGTCACGGCAACGTAAGCGGAGTTATCAGGGACGGACCGAATTTTGCGTCAGTTTCCGCTCTTTGGCTTTCTTCTATGTCGCGCTGCCGAGTCGACTCCCGATCAAGATATTCTTCGACTGGCCTTGCCACACTCATTTCGACCCGCTGCGCAACCCGTAGCATCGTCTCGACGGGCGGCCGGCCGATTCGCATGAACCAACGCCGGTCATGCATTTCTTCAAGGCCTCAAACAAATAGAAGTTCAGGTTGGATCATGCTTAGATGAAAAGGTGGTTGCATATTGAATGCAATTAACAGGTTTAGGCCTTCGGTTGTCGTCGTCGGACACTTGAACGGAATTCCGAGGAGAACAAGATGGCAAAGATTCTTTACGACAACGATTTTATCGTTGACGGCTCTGCCAACAGCCGCTTAACACCAAACTTCAAGGTCAAGGAGTTCTTCGACCGCGATGGAAAACTTCATATACACCGCGAGCTGGTTGCTGTATTGCAGATACTGCGAGATCGCATGGGTACGCCCATTACTATCAAGCAACTTGAACCTGCGGCCTCCCTTGATCCAGCGGCGAAGGGAAGGTGTATCGTCGTCGGAAGCGCCGATGCCGAGGGGCTCGCCAAGGCCGGGCGCGAGCTCAATCGGGACAGATATGTTAGCCGGGTAGCAGCGGTCAACGGTGATTTGTACCTCGAGATACCGGACTCGGCCGCCATGCCGCCCATTAAGCCGGAGACTGCCTTCGATTGCGGTACGCAAGTCACCGCCGCATACGAGACCAGCGGTGATCCATATCAGCAGGTGACTGGCAATTTCGATGGGGCGGGTCTTTCGTTCGGCCCCATACAGTGCAACCTGGGAACAGGAACCTTGCAGGAACTGTTTCGACGTTTTCGCGGCGAGAACGAGCCCCTTCTCAGAATCTGCTTTAAAGATAGCGACCCAGACTATCGTGCCTTTTGGAAAGTGCTGGACGGATCACGCGCCAAGGCAGTCCGTTGGGCCGATGGATTGAGCACTGGCAGTTCGAAGCACGGATTATCCCAGCCCTGGAGGGGTTATCTCCAGGCGGTCGGGCGGGAGGAGGTTTTTCGTGGGGTGATGCTGCGCTACGCCTATGACAAATATGGCAAGGTACTGCTGTCTACGCTCTCCTTCATGAAGGGTATCTCCCCAGTCGCAGTAAACAACTTACGTTGTCTGGCCGCGCTATATGACATGGGCGTTCAGCAAGGCGGATTCGAAAAGGCCCGCAGCGAAATCATCACGCGGGTCTTTAACGAACAGCCGACCGACGAGTTTGCGCTTACCCGAATCGTGCTGGAAGAGCGCGCAAAAAAGGCAAATAAACGTTGGCGTGCCGACTGTCTCAGCCGGCGTTTGGGTATTCTCGATCGTGAGCCGGTGCGAGTCAGCCTGGATGGTCATGTTTCGCGGCGGACAAACCCGAGGATCTATCTGTTGCGCAATAGTCCGGTTGGTGATGTCGATGCCTTCCTTGGGGAATCGAGTGACAAGGTAGGCTAAACGCAGGCCGGGTTCGTAGTTGCTGGCTACCCCATCTTTTAAGGGGTGCGTAGCCAGCTATGCTGAAAGCCAGCCTCTGATCGATTGACTGCTCTGCAGCTTGATTTGGATGTGGCCAGAAAAACTTCGGCATCGATGAAGGTGATATAGCTGGCTGTCACCTTCGAAAAGATTGACTGTGAAATGTCAACGTCGCGGTCGTGTAAAGTCTGAGTTTTCGGGGAGCGCAGCCGAGCGCAAGAGGGCTTGCGCAGCGTTTGGCGCGTGACTGATTCAAGCTGGACTCAGGCGGCGCAGCTCACTCATACTCGAGTGGCGGCGGCGGTGGGCGGGGAGACGGGACCGAAGTCCAAAAGCCATCCAACGTGCTGAAAACCAACCGCTCTGTGGTTCCCCACGGTGAGGACGGGGTCGATCAGATTTCCTACTATGACGAGGCCGTCGGCGCACTGATCGCGCAGCGGGGCCTTCGCAACAAGGCGCTTGCCAAGCTGGACTCTGGCGGGGCGCCCATGGCGGTCAATCTGTCGAGCAGCGCTAGTTCCCCGGTGTGCACACCAGTATTGGCGAGGATATAGGGGGCCGCAGCACGAAATCGGTGAGATGTGCAGGCTAGACGTTCATGATTCGGCCAT
>JBATKF010000185.1:0-1523 GCA_049669185.1 Sedimenticolaceae bacterium
ACGCCGGGATGGTCACGTCGCTCGCGTTTGTGCGCGAGCACGGCGGTCGACCAATAGACACCGATATTCATGGCGGATCCGGCGTCGGGCGCGTTAGGGGGGTCAATTTTTCGAGTGTTCCAATCGCAGGTTCACCCGTCAAGGGGGTTTTGTCGTGTCCGGAGGACATTCATGGAGCTCGAGATTCATCAGTTGGACCTGCGGTATCAGGATCTGCGCCGGCGTGATCCCAAGCGCGAGCGGCAGTTGCTGGCCTCGTTGGCCGAATCGGGCCAGCAGTTGCCGATCGTCGTGGTGCTGGCCGAGGCGCCGATCGTGATCGACGGGTACAAGCGGGTGCGGGCACTGAGGCGCTTGGCGCGCGACACGGTCGAGGCAATGGCGTGGGACGTCGGCGAGGCCGAGGAGGCACGCATCGGTCTGGCCGGCGGCTTCAACGTCGCGCGCACGGACTGCCAGGCGCTGTTCGCCCGTTTTGCCCAGGAGACCGGCGATGCTCGATGAAGCCACCCGCAACGCCATCCTGCGCCTGCACGCCCAGGGGCACGGCAGCCGTACCATCGCCCGCGCCTTAGGCGTCAGCCGCGAGGCGGTACGCGCGGTCATCCGCAGTGGCACGGCCACGGTGCCGGAGATCGAACGGGACGAACGGCCGGCCACCTTTCACGACACCATCGTCGAGCTGCACGCGCGCTACCGCGGTCACCTGGGCCGGGTCCACGCCGACCTGCTCGACCAGCAGGCCGACTTTTCCTACTCGGCCTTGACCGCCTATTGCCGCCGCCACGGCATCGGCTATACCCCCAAACCCCCGGCCGGCCGCTATCACTTCGCGCCGGGCGAGGAGATGCAGCACGACACCTCGCCGCATCGCGCGCGCATCGGTGGGGTCACCACCCGGGTGCAGACCGCCTCGCTGGTGCTGTGCTACTCGCGGATGCTCTTCTTTGCCCATTTTCCGCGCTTCACCCGCTTCGAGTGCCAGGCCTTCCTGGCGATGGCGCTGGACTACTTCGGCGGTGCCGCAGCGCGCTGTATGGTCGACAATACCAGCGTCATCGTCGCCAGCGGGCGCGGCGCCAGTAGGGTACCGGCACCGGAGATGGCCGCCTTTGGCACGCGTTATGGCTTTGTCTTCGCCGCCCACGAGATCGGCGACGCCAATCGCTCCGCGCGGGTCGAGGCCCCGTTTGCCCGCATCGAACGGGCCTTCCTGATCGGCGCTGAGTTTGCCGACTGGGACGTGCTGAATCAGCGCGCCCGCCAGACCTGCGACGCGTGGAACGAACGCTTCTCCAACAAGCTGCGCACCTCCCGGCGGGCCTTGTGGGCGCAAGAGCGTACCGCCCTCCAACCGCTGCCGCTGCACGTGCCCGAGGTCTACCGGCTGCACAGCCGCACGGTCGATGCCGAGGGCTATGTCCATCTCAACCGCATCCGCTACTCGGTCCCCTGGCGCTTGATCGGCCGCACCCTGGAGCTGCGCGAGACCCTCGACCGCGTCGACGTCCATCACGGCCCGC
>JBATKF010000186.1:0-8126 GCA_049669185.1 Sedimenticolaceae bacterium
CGGTGAGGACGTGCGGGCCTTCGCCGACGCGTCGGGCGGCTCGGTCTTTGCGGTCACCAGTCCGCGCACCGGGAGTGCGGCGGCGGACGCGCTTGAGGAAGGCCTCGGCCCAAACAAGGATGTTCACCGCTGGCAGGCCGATGATCCAGACAACCCTTACCGGGGCTACCTGGCGCTCGCGGACATCATCGTGGTGACCGGTGAGAGCGAGTCCATGCTCAGCGAGGCGGCGGCAACGGGCAAACCGATTCTCATCTATCCACTGCCCGAGGTCCGCCCGGGTTTGCGCACCAGGATCGCGGAGGCGGTGCTGCGTCGCGCACGCAAACCACGCATCAACAAGCGCGGGACCATCAGGCCGCAACGTGGACTTCAATACCTCTGCGCACGATCGATCGACCGCGGCTGGGTCCGCCCACGCCGGGATATTGCAATGCTGCACCAGGCGCTGGTAAAGGCCGGTGTGGCGCAGATGTTCGGCAGCGACGTCGCACCCGGTGCACGCCCCACGTTGCACGAGGCAGAGCAGGTTGCGAACCGCATACGCCAGATGATGGGCCTGGCCGATGGCTGAAGCCAATCTTGTGATCATCCGCCACGGTCGCAGCGAGTGGAACAACGATCGGCGCATGACCGGCTGGAGCGATGTACAACTCAACCCGCGCGGGCGCAAAGAGGCCCGCGAGGCAGGCAGGATCCTGCGCGGGGAGGGTTACCGCTTCGATCTGGCCTTCACCTCTTGGCTGCAGCGGGCCGAGGAGACGCTGGCCATCGTGCTCAAAGAGCTGGGGCAGGCGGATTTGCCGGTACAGCGCAGCTGGCGACTGAACGAGCGGCATTACGGCGCCATGCAGGGTATGAGTCGCGACGAGGCAAAGCAGAAGTTCGGTCTCGAGCAGTTCAAGGCATGGCAGACGGGCTATGTCCACCGCCCACCGGCGGTAGCCGAGAGCGACCCGCGCTTTCCGGGAAACGACCCGCGCTACGCCGAGCTGCCGCCCACGGCGCTGCCACGGGCGGAGAGCATGCAGGACACCCTGCAGCGGGTAATGCCGTGTTGGGAGGAGGACATCGCGCCGGCGCTGAGGGCCGGCAAGCGGGTACTGGTCGTGGGCCATAAGACCACAGTGCGCGTCTTGCGCAAACAACTCGAGGAGATCTCCGACGCGGATATCTCCAAGATGCTGGTGTTGACCGGCGCCCCTATGGCCTACCGCCTCGACCCGGATCTTCGCGTGCTGTGGCAGAAGTCGCTGAATCCCGTTGGGCTGGTGAAACGGCTGGCGCTCGACGCGCTGGATCTCTGGGCCGAGCGAACCGACTCCAAGAGGGCCGTCTGACGGCACGGAAGTTCATGAACGACGACTACACGGGTGCGCTATGACCACAATCGTAATCGGAACCGATCCCAGCCAATATGTGGCCCAACGGGTGCTCGAATACTCGATACGCAAGCACACCGACGCGGATATCAAGATCATCCCCGGCCATCAGACGCAGCAGCGTCTCGGCGGCACCCGCTTCGGTTTCGTGCGATTCCTCGTTCCGAGCCTGTGCGACTATCAGGGGACGGGCATCTATATGGATGCGGATCAGCTGGTACTCGGTGACGTGGCGGAACTGGCCGCCCTGCTGCAGCCTCCGCACGCGATCGGTATCGTGCGCGATATCGAGGGCACGTTCGGCGGCAAACCCGTGGCGCCGCGCAACGAGACCAGCGTGATGGTGCTGGATTGCGCGCGCCTGACGGCCTGGGACCCGGAGACCATGTTCGATCGCGTCGTGCCCAACAGCGCCGAACCCGGTCAGGATCAGATCCGCTACAAGGACTTCATTCGCCTGGCCTGGGTGGATCCGGCACTGATCCAGTCGATCGACCCACGCTGGAATCACTACAACATGGTGCGCGAGGATACCCGGCTGATCCATTTCAGCCACGTGCGCGAGCAGCCGTGGAAGCGACCGGAACATCCGATGACTCCGCTATGGGAGCAGTGGCTGCAGGAGGCCATGAGCGCCGGCTATGTTGGACGCGCGGATATCCTCAAAGCCGTGTCCATGGGACGCATCCACCGGCATTTTCTGCGTCACGTCGTCAAGGTTGCATGACTAGCCTGCAAATCTCACCAGCCGCCGCGATGCCGGTGAGATTTGCAGGCTAGCGGCCGAACAGCTTGGTCGCCAGGCGCCCCAGGCGGCCGCCGCGGCGGCGGCGCAATTCCGATTCGAGGTAGTCCACGTGGCGCAGCAACGGCGCGGACGCGTCCAGTTGCGCCTCGATGCGCGCCCAGTCCCGCCACAGGTCCGGATCGTCGGCCGCCACCTGGTCGGTGGCCAGGCGTCGCAGCCAGCGGTAGGCATCGCGCACCAACGGGTTCAGACGCGGGTCGCGATCCAGATCGTCATCCAAGAAGTGCGTGTGGCGCATACCGGGCTTGAGGAATTCGCCAACAAAGGCCTCGATACCCTGCTGCGCGCTGGTGTCCATCGGGATCGACAGGCGCTCGGCCATGCGCGCAAGCTGAACGCGGGGATCTTCCATCAGCAGGTCGTACTCGACCACCACGAAACGTCGCTCAGCCATGCGGCGGAAATAAGGCACCACGTTGACCAGCCACTCCAGGTCAGTCTTCTCCTGCAGACCGCGCAACGGGTCGAGCTGGGTACGCGAGCGGGCCACGCTGAGCGGGTTGCGCGCGGCAACGACGAAGTTCAGGTCAATGCCGGCGCGCTGCGTCACCGTCTCCCAGAACGGCAGCATGCGCAAGGTCTGGGCGTACTTGAAGCCCCACAGCGGATACTGCGCGAATCGCTGCTCGATAGTGGCCACCGCCTGGTCAGCCAATGCGTCGATCTCGGTCTTCGACCATTGCGGCGCATCGATCAGGGAGACACTCTCGGCCCGCAGCCCCAGTTCGCTGCGCATGCGTTTGGCGATGCGCAAGAGATCACGGTCCTCGAAGAACCCGGTGGGGTTCTTGTCGGTCGGTGCCTTCAATCGGTCGCCGAGCTGGACACCCAGGGCCTGCAGGCCCCGCGTGATCGCACTGGTGCCGCTGCGCCCGGCCCCGACGACGAATATGGCGCGCGAACCGTTCGCGGATTCAGTCACGGTGGAGCTGTCTGTTGCCGGCATTTATGCGGCCTCCGGGCTGCTTCAGGGGACGACGGAGGGCCCAGCGGACGTGGACCGATCGGGGCACGATGTTATCAGGTTCCGAATGCGCTCGACGGCGACGCCCAGACCGTCCTCCAAGGCGTTGCGCGACTCGGCGGGCGGTTCCCCAAGACCGCTGATCAGCCCGCGTTGTCGCAGGATGCGATGATAGGCGTCGAAGTCGCGTGCCGGCTTGAACAGCCCCAGATAGAGCAGCGCCGCGTGCAGCTCGCGCAGCGGCGGGCGGCGCAGCATCCTGGCCCACGCGGTGGGCGGATGCCGACGTGGCCATTCAAACAGCGCGACCGGTTTACCGGTAGCGCATGCCTCCACCGGCACCGATGCGCTGTCGACGGTAACGATGAAGCGATCCGCCAAGGCGAGAAAGGCGAAATAGGGATTATCGGCATCGTCGGGACGCCAGCGATAGCGGTATGCGGGCGCGTCCACGGCTGCAAACAGCGCCTCCGCTGACGTGGCGGGGGTGCGCGGCGTGGTGCTGATCAGCAGCGAACCCCCGGCGTCACGCGCCATCGCGCTGGCCTCTCTGCCCAAGCGGCCGGCAGTGGCCTCATCAAACACGTAGGACGAGCTGGTGCCACCGACGATCAGCGCAATATGCGGCCGCGGCAGCGCGTCGAACTCGCCACGCCAGTGCTCGGCGGCCGTCGCTAGCGCGGACGGCGGTATCCGATTCAGGGCGCTGGAGAGATGCAGGACGTTGGGTCGCTGCGGGAGACGATACTGTGGCAGCGTGATAATCAGGTCATAGTCATCCAGCGGTGCCTGCGTATGAAACAGATGCACCAGTCGGGTGTGCCCGCCGGACTGTTTGCGGATCCATTTGGCCACCGGCGCGCTGCGGCGGGATGCGGCGATCACGAGGTCCGGCCAGGGGGGTTCCAGGGGGTCGGAGCGGCCAGCATCCACGCTGATGCGCGATGCCCCGAGCAGCAGATTGGGAATTCGATTCAGGGCATTGTGGTAGAGCTGCCGGCTCTCGAATGGCCAGCCCAGGGCATTGGCCAAGTTCAGCATCTGCACATTGCCGCCCTTGCCCTTGCCAAGCAACACCCAGACCTTCGGTAGCGTGCCCGTGCTCGGACTAACAGGCGTGGCTCGCGTCACGCTGATTCCCTGTCGGACGCAACACGACCTAGGGCCACTTACGCGGCTGGCCCCTTGGCGGGCGCACCGGCCGCGGCTCGCTGAGAATCAAGGTCCGCCGTGATCATCGCGTCGGACTCGCCGGCCGCGCCATAACCCAGCGTAGGCGACAACCGGCTGCTCACCAGCCGGTCGATCTCCCGCAGCTGTTCGGGAGAAAAATCCTCGCGGTATCCACCGGCCTTTCCCCTCCGGACCTTCATGGTTTCAGGCCCGGCATGCTTGCGGCGCGCCATGCCGCCATACTTGAAGAAGCCGGAGGCCTCGAGCTTGCGTAGATTCTCGAACGACCCGAACTCGACGGCCTCTCTGAGCACTTCGTCGTCGAATGGCTGGCCAATGAAGTCGGTGATCTTCTTCAGCGTCTCATAGGGCGTAGACCGCAGATCCTCGTAACGGACGGTCAGGGTATGGTTCAGATCCTCAAGGGTGCGCTCCCAGTCATTGAGAAAATCGATAATGCAGGACAGCCCAATCTCGCTGTGCATCACGAAATCCCAACGGCTGATGCGCTCGACGTCGATCGGGTGCTCGAGCGAGGCGTTGATCAATTCCCGCTTGCTCGGTGATACGCGTTTGGTGAACTGGATGTACCAGGATACCGCGATGTCCGCCGGATGGCGTAACAGCAGAACCACCGGTTTGTCTGCGACCTCCGGATCCAGACGATCGCCAACCAGCAGTTCATGGAGCGCCCTTTCATAGGTGTAGAAGCCATTAGCGACGCAGAATCGCGGGACTCTCGAATCCAGTCGAGCAAGTTCGTCGGTCTTCAGCGCGACGGTCGGCGGCAGATCGTACTTGATCTGATACGCGCGGGCGATCATCGTCCGCAGCCAGGTGTTGCCACTCTTCGGATGTCCGATGATGATCGAGCTACCGCGCCTTGCCTTGCCGACCTCGAGATTCGCCAGGAGCCTGTAGCGGGTCCACAGACGCAGTCGCCTTGGAAAAAGCGCGGTCGATTGCAATATCGCGCGCCGTTTCCCTCGATCGCTCAAAATAGGCATTGATTCAGGCTCATTCAATTGCGGGTATTGCAAATCCGCCGATTGGTGACCAGAATCCGCGGGCTGTCGGGGCGCAGGTTAACGATTTTCGCCGGCACAGACAACAGATCGGCGGCCAGGGATGGGTGTCTTTGAGAATCGACAGGCGCGCGTTAGGGTGTGCTGGACGGTAGATTGATGTCATCGCCGCAAGGCGTCGATCCGCCCACGCCCGCAGGCCGTTGGCAGTGTTATTATGCCGCCCGATCATTGCACGGCGGCGAGACGGCGCCGCGGGGCTGTTAGCCGACAGATGCGCTTTCGTCGACGCCCGCGGGCCATCCAAATGATTGTGCAGCACGGCCGGTTTTCGCGAGCATTCGCGCAAACCCGATCCGCCAGACGTTCATTCCCAGAAGGGTATCGATAAGGAAGCGCTGCGCACTCTGGCACTGGCCGTCGATCACGATCTTCGACCACCGCGCCGGAGATACAGAGTTACCGGAGATTTCGTCATGAGGTATATCGATTACGACCGACTGGAGGCCCTGGATCCGGTTGCGTATCAGAATCAAGCGCCCTACCCCTGGGCAAACCCTGAAGGCATCCTTACCCCAGAAGGTTTCGATGCCCTGCGTGAAAATCTCCCGGATGTCGCGATCTTCAAGGAACATTTCGATGTGACGCGCAAGTTTGGACAGGCGCCGCATAACCGCTTCACGCTGGAGTACACAAAGGACACGCCGATAGTCGGCCCCTGGAAGGAGTTCATCGAAGAGCTAACCGCTGATCGCTATCGCCGCACGCTTTGCAGGCTGATCGGGGTAAAGGATCTGGAGTTCAATTTCCACTGGCACTACACGCCCAACGGTTGTTCTGTATCGCCTCACTGCGACGCCAATCGCAAGCTCGGCTCGCACATCTTCTATTTGAATACAGACGACGATTGGAAGCCCGAATGGGGCGGGGAGACCCTTGTTCTCGATGACAAAGGCCGCTTTGACGTGGATTCCGCGCCTGCGTTCGAGGACTTCGATAGCGCGATTGGCGCAGAAACGATGGGCAACCGCAGCTTCCTGTTCACCCGACGGGGCAATTCCTGGCACGGTGTACGCGAGATCCATTGTCCCGAGGGACATATGCGCAAGGTATTCATCGTAGTCCTGAATCGTAGCGATCTATGGTGGCGCCTGAAGGCCAAGTGGAAGAGGCGTCCTTTCGAACGTTTTTGACCGTCATACGACCCGTTGGTCTGACCCGAATGGCACTTGATGAGGGACTTGCGCCCCCACATCCCGCAGGGATTCGCTAAGTGCCGTTCGGGTCTGATCCCTGATGGCTAGGGGTCAGAGCCCTGATGGCTATTTTTCTATTCCATCGATCATCTCCTAGCGATCAGCCCATGTGCGCGAGGACTTCCAGGGCGTCGTGGCGGACGTGGTTCTGGCGCATTTCGGCACGCAGCGCGCTTTCGGAAACGATGCCCTGATCGAGGCATTCACGCAGCAGGCGGAAAAAAAACCGTTCCTGTCCAGGATCGGGATGCGGCTGGTAGTGACCGGCAAGACCGTAGTCGCCAAAGATGCGGCGCCTGGCCTCTTTGAGCCAACCCTTGGGTGGGAACCAGCGAAAACTCAACTGCCGAAAATCGACGGGTAGGCCGGTCTTCCAGGGTTGGGTCATGCGCTTGGTATTGTGCAGAAGCCGGGTATTTTCGTCGAGCCGATCGAAGTCGTTCCAGTAGTCCTCGAACAGGCCAATGGTCTCCCGGTCTTCGAGTTGGAGGCTTATCCAATCCTGGTAATCGCGCTTGAATGCGAACATCTCGGCGAACTGCTCGGCGCATCGCCAGTGTTGCAGGCGGGCGCAGTCGAGCAACATCACGCTGCTGGCCAGGGGTCCTGTGGGGCCTTGCTTGCGCGAACGCGGTCGGCACATCAATGCCTTGCCGTGGAGGTCACGGTTCAGCAGTTCATACACGTCACCCACGGCGAAGACGTCCGGATCGACGACCAGCGCGCGCCCCTCGTACCCCATGAGCTCTGGCGGCATGAACCGCAAGGGAGTGAAGGATTGCAGGTCCCTGGTGCGCCAGATGCGCCGCAGGCCTTTACGCAGATAGGCCTGTCCGTCGCGCGCCTGCAGAAAGGGATACTCGACGGTATTCATTATCTGCACCGAGAACTTGTCGGCATGGGCAGAATTGCGCCGCATGGAATAGGCCGACACCAGCGCGCCGACCATCTGCTGCGGATTGGTCTGAATAAAAACGCAATATTCCACGGTTTGTCTCGTTGCCTCACACGCTGCGCATTCTATAACAAATGTCCGTCCGGCTAGTCTGCCCGTTGCTAGGCGCTAAGCGCCTTATCTCGGATGCGAGCGGCGTTTGTCCTTGGCGCCACCTATCGGGTCGAGCAACGCGTTAATACGTGCGAGGATGGTTGCGAGTTCGTCGTCCGCAGCGCGGCCGGCCGGCGGCAGGGGCTCGCCCAACCACACTGCCAGTCCCCGCTGAATCAGGGTGTCGTGAATGGCGCTCAGGTCACGTGGGTGGCTGAGTGAACCCCGGCGATAGAGCAGGAATCCGAGCGGCTGCAGCATGCGCCGCCAGCCCGGACTGCCGGCAGGTGGCAGCAGGAGTTGCGCGAATACTGACCGCAGACGCGCCCTGAGTGATCGCGGTGGACGGGGCAAGGGGAAAATGGCGAGTGGTCTGCCGAGTTTGGCGACCTCCATCATCATCGAAATACTGTCGCCCGTGACGATAAAGGCATCGGCATTGCCCAGCAGACCGAGGTAGGGATTGTCGG
>JBATKF010000187.1:0-2045 GCA_049669185.1 Sedimenticolaceae bacterium
ATCCACTACCAGGGTGGGCAGGCTTTGCTGCCGCACGATTGAGCCGCCGATCTCACCCAGGGTGATTTTATACAGCGCGGTGACCTCATCCAGCAGGTCGTTGAAATCGACCGGCTCTTTTTCGGGGCGCGAATGCTGCAGGCGGGAATACTCGAGCAGTTCGTCGAGCATCTCCTGGGTGCGGCCCAGATTGAATTTCAGGTGCTCCAACACCTTGGCACCCGATTCGCCCAACACATCCTCGAAGTCTTCATTGAGGATGTCCGCATAGCGACGCGCCAGCTGCAATGGATCCTGCAGATCATGAGACACCGCGTAGACCAGCTTTCCGCGTTCCTCTTCAGCGGCCTCTTCTGCCTCATCGACCGCCTCGGCCTCCTGTCGCAGACTGAAGCTGCGTTCCTGTGCGACGAGTTTTCCGACCAGCTTCGTCAGCGCAATCAAACCGGCACTGTTGCGAGGGTAGACCGCCGCCACCCCCTGGCTCAGGGCCGATTCCTGCGGCTGCTCGGCGCTGGACAGCAGTGCCAACAACGCATCGGGCCGATTTTTGGCGCAGGTCGCGATGATACCCGGCCAATCCGACCACGCCTGGCGGTCATCGATCACAATGATCTGGTAGCCCTGTTCGGAGTAGAGGGCATCGTAGAAGGCCTGAGCCGATGCCGCGGCCGACAGCTTTACACCCTCGCCAATCTGCTCCCGGGCGAGCAAGGTAGTCAGCACCGTCTCATCGGATACAGAGGCGCTAACGAAGAGAACGTGAATTGCGGCGTTCACTGTTTATTCTTTTCGGCACTTGTCTTTATAGTTCAAGGTCGCCGGTGCCCATCCGCCTGGAGGCAGTGTCGGTGCGCTGAACAAACGGGTGGCTCGCTAGGCCCGCTTGTTGTCCCAAAGCGCCCGAACAGGTCACTGTTCGCCTTGATTTTTCTTTGCAAATCATACCCTAACACTGGGTACTTTGCGGCTCGGCTGACATGATTCTCGCAGAAATCCCGCACGGGTAAATGGCGAATATTCGGCGCCAAAGAAACCTTGACGCGGCGCGAGGCCGGAGACGAAGGCCCTTCACAAAAGTGGCAACGAAAGGCATGGTCCTAGGCATCTGGATCCGATTCGGCCGACGACTGCCCCGGCAAGGCGCGTGATTGGTGACTTTTGATCCGCGTCGGCCGCCGACACGGCCGCTGATTGAGAGGCCCGGGCCCCTCGAATAGCCACTGTTTACGGAGTCCCCGCAGGTGAAGCTCAACGACCCCTTTGGCCGCGTGTCACGCAGACAGCAGCAGACCTATGCGGCACTGTGCGCGCGTCTGAGACAGCAGGGCGTCAACGATATCACGAGCGTGCACACCTTCGTCGCCCGGGTGCGGACCCTCGCGTTCGGTTCAGTGATCGGAGTCATCGCAGTCACGCTGATCCTCGCCGCCTTACTGCCCACCTTGGGGGGCCTGATCGGCGTGATCGGCGCACTCGCGCTGATCTGGCTGGCGACCAGCTACCTGCAGACACGCATGTACCTCAGGCGCTACCTTAACGAAGAATGCCGCGACGTTTGAGCGATACCCAGCCGGCGCGTCGCGACGACCGACACATCGAGAAGGCGACGACATTGCCTGCACCAAGACCGACTAGACATCATGTCTAGTCCATGGATTAATGCGCTGCGGACAGGCCCATGCTGGCTCGTCCTCACCACCCTGCTGGTCGGATGCGGCGAATCACCACCGCCGGTCGCCGAGCTCTCTGGTCAGACCATGGGGACCAGCTACAGCATCAAGCTGTCGCCCGCCCCGGGCGAGGATCAGCGGACGCTGCTGCAAGAAAAGGTGGAGAGCCGGCTGGAGGCGATCAATGCACAGATGTCGACCTATCGGTCGGACTCCGATCTGATGCGCTTTAACCAAGCGCGCAGCACCGACTGGCTGGCGGTGCCCGAGTCGCTGGTCGAGCTGGTCAGGCGCGCCGCGGCCATAAGCCGTCTCAGCGAGGGGCGCTACGACATCACCGTGGGGCCGCTCGTCAACCTATGGGGCTTTGGC
>JBATKF010000188.1:0-1768 GCA_049669185.1 Sedimenticolaceae bacterium
GATTGGGCATGCCGAGCGCGAAGCTGCGCAGCGCCTCCTGAACCCCGGCCAGGGCCTCGTTGGCCGCCTTCAGGCGATCTCCCAGGGTCGCGACCTCGTCGAGCAGCGGCTGGATATCGTCGCCGGCGGCCTTCGCCTTGCCGATCGACTTGGACTTGGTGTTGCGCTCGTTCTGCAGCTCCTGCGCCTCGACCTGAACCGCCTTGCGCCGTGCCTCGAGTTCGGCGAGGCGCGCGGTATCCAGCGTGAAGCCGCGCCTGGCGAGGGCCTTGGCGACACCGTCGAGATCGGAACGCAGCAGTTTCGGGTCCAGCATGGTTCAGTCCAGGTTGGCCTGGGCGGGCCAGGACACGATATGCCCCGCGCCGACCAGATCGTTGAGCAGGGGCAGCACGGCTGCGATCTTTTCGGGACGGTCGAAGAACTCGACGATCACCGGCAGGTCCAGCGAGACATCCAGCAACCCGGCCTCGTGGATGTGACCGGACTTGCCGAAGCCGGCGATTCCCCGGAAGGCGGTCACGCCGGCGACGCGGTGATCGCGATGTAGCAGGTCGATGATCTGCTGATGCTTGTGACCCTTTTCGCTGCAGTACACCCGCACCAGGATGATGTCCTCTTGTGTCATAGTTGCCTCGCCAGCGACACGCCGACGAAGGCGGCCGCGATACAGGCCAGTACGCTGACCAGCATATTGGCCAGCGCCTTGGCATAGTCGGCCTGCTCGAGCAGATTCAGGGTCTCGATCGAAAAGGTCGAAAAGGTGGTAAAGGCACCGAGCAGACCGACCAGCGCGAAGGCTCGCCACTCTGCGCCGATGGCCAGGCGCTCGATCATAACGATGTACAGGTAGCCCATCACCAGCGAGCCGAGCACGTTGACCGCCAGGGTGCCATAAGGAAACCCGTGCCCCAACAGGGCATAGACGCCATTCGACATCCAGAAGCGCAGCAGCGCCCCGAGCGCGCCGCCGGCCGCGATGGCGAGGGTCTGATTCAAGCTATCTTCCAGGCTAGGCCAAAGCGCGCATTCTACAAAAAGCGTCGATCGGCTTCAGCCGAGATTCTGCCGCTTGCGCAAGCGCCTTCAGTCGGCCTCGTCAGAGGCGGCGCGCGCCTGTTCATCCAGCGCCCGCAGCTGCTCCAGCTTTTCGGCGATCTTGATCTCCAGCCCGCGCGCGACGGGATGATAGAAGCGCGTCCCCGCGAGCACCTCCGGCAGGTAGTCTTCGCCGGCGGCATAGCCGCCCGGCTCATCGTGCGCATAGCGGTAGGCCTTTCCGTAGCCCAGCTCTTTCATCAGGCGCGTCGGCGCATTGCGCAGATGCACGGGCACCTCCAGCGAGCCCGATGCGCGCGCGGTCTGCATAGCCTGATTGAAGGCCGTGTAGACGGCATTGCTCTTGGCCGCGCAGGCCAGATAGACGACCGCCTGGGCGATCGCCAGCTCGCCCTCGGGGCTGCCCAGGCGCTGCTGGACCTGCCAGGCGTTGAGCGCGATCTCGAGCGCGCGCGGGTCGGCGTTGCCGATGTCCTCGGAGGCCATGCGCACCAGGCGCCGGGCGACGTACAGCGGGTCGCAGCCGCCGTCGAGCATGCGGCACAACCAATACAACGCGGCATCGGGCGCAGATCCGCGCAGCGATTTGTGCAGTGCCGATATCTGGTCATAGAAGGCCTCGCCACCCTTGTCGAAGCGCCGCAGCTGACCACCGGCGACCTCCTTGATGACTTCATCGCCGATCTCACCCTCGACCGCCAGGTCGGCC
>JBATKF010000189.1:0-13881 GCA_049669185.1 Sedimenticolaceae bacterium
CCCCTGCCGCGACCCCTGCGGCGGAGCAGCCGCGGCGCGGCGGCCTGCACCATCCCATAACCCATCACCCACAACGCGAAGAAGGCGCCGACCTCGGTGAACGACCAGCCGAGCACCGAGTACAGAAACACGGGCAGGCCGACGACAAACCAGACATCGCGCGAGCCGAACAGAAAAAAGCGCGCCGCCGACAGCCAGTTGATCTCGCTGCGCTTGGAAAAGACCTGGGTGAATTTCGGCTTTGATTTCATTTTGCCGAAGCCGCGCGGAAGCAGCGCCATGGTGAACAGCAAGACCACGAACAATAAGCCGGCCAGTATGGCCAACGCGGCGCGAAACCCGACTGCGTCGAGCAGACCTGCGCCGACGAAAAAGCCAACGCCCTTCAATGCATTCTTGGATCCCGTCAACACCGCTACGTAACGGAACAAGGTCGACTCGCCACCACCGCCCGCAAGGGTCTTGACGCTGGCCTTGGCCGACATCTTGTTGAGATCCTTGGCGATACCGGACAGGGCCTGTGCGGCCATCACGTAGGCCACAGACAGCCAGGCATCCGGAACCGTGAGCATCAGCAGCGCGACGACCTGCAGGGCCATACCGATATGCATTGTGAGATTGAGACCTATTCGCGCGCCGAGCCAGCCGCCCACCAGATTGGTGAGTATCCCGAAGAGCTCATAGAACAGGAACAGCATCGCCACTTCGAACGGCGAATAGCCGAGCTGGTGGAAGTACAGCACCACCAGCATCCGGATCGCACCGTCGGTGACAGTGAAGGCCCAGTAGCCACCGGTGACGACCAGATAGTTGCGCAGGCCGCTATCCAACGGGATCCGCCGGCGATGCGCGGAAGATATCCCGGCGACGACAATCCCCACCCGGTTGCGGGGTAGCCGCCAGGTCAGACTGCACAATCACAGATCGCGCGCGACCATCGCCACGATATCCATCATGCGGTTCACATAGCCCCATTCGTTGTCATACCAGGCGTAAATCTTCACCTGGGTGCCGTCGACGACCATGGTCGACGGCCCGTCGACGATGGATGAACGCGGATCGTTCACGTAATCGACCGAGACTAGCGGCCGCTCTTCATAACCGAGGATACCGTCCAGCTCGCCTGCAGCGGCCTGGCGGAAATAGTCATTCACCTCCTCGACGGTCACCGGTCTTGCAGCCTCGAACACGAAATCGGTCAGGGAGGCGTTCAGCAGGGGGACACGCACCGCATGGCCGTTCAGCTTCCCTTCGAGCGACGGGAAAATCTTGGTGATGGCCCTGGCCGAACCGGTCGTGGTCGGCACCAGCGATTGACCGCAGGCGCGCGCGCGGCGCAGATCCTTGTGCCCCTTGTCGACAATGGTCTGGGTGTTGGTGATGTCGTGGATGGTCGTCATACAGCCGTGCACGATCCCGACCTTCTCGTGCATCACCTGGACCACCGGCGCCAGGCAGTTCGTGGTACAGGAGGCGGCCGTGACCAGATGATGACGCTGTGCGTCATACAGTCGGTCATTGATACCGTAGACGATGTTCAAGGCGCCCTCGGTCGGCGCCGCGACCACGACCTTCTTCACGCCCTGATCGAAGTAGGCCTGCAGGCTCTGCGGCCTCTTGTGGTGCCTCCCCGTGGCCTCGATGACAATGTCACAGGCGGACCAGTCGGTGTCGGCAATGGCGCTATTCGTCGTGTAGGCGATCTGGTCGCCCTCCACCTGCATAGCCTCACCCTCACCGGCGCAATCGACCGGCCAGACACCGTGCACCGAGTCAAACTTGAGCAGATGGGCCGAGCCGGCGGCATCGGTCGCGATCTCGTTTACCCGAGTGACCCTGAAGTCCGCACGCCCCCAGGCCGCCCGCAGGCCGAGGCGTCCCATACGGCCGAAGCCATTGATTCCGACCGACGACGTCATCGCAGCGATCCTGTGGGTTGAGATGCAGATCTCGGTTGTACGCGATCAGCCTGCGTTGATCGGGATGCGTCGGCTGCGCGCGTGCGCGTGTTTCGGCAGGGAGACAGTCAACACACCGCGTCGGTAGCTCGCACTGGCACGGTCGCCGTCGACCTCGGCCGGTAGCGGGACGGCGCGTTCGAATGCCCCGTAGGCGCATTCCATCACGTGATAGCGCCCCTCGCGCTGCTCCTTTTGCACGCGCTTCTCACCACGTACGACCAAGTGATTCTCGATCACATCGATGTCAAAATTATTACTTTCCATACCGGGGACCTCGATGCGCACGACGACATTCGCATCATCCTCCTGCACCTCCGTCGCCAGCAAGCCCCAGTCGGCCGAGTGACGCACCACCTGGTCTTCCCAGGTGTCGATGTCGGCCGACTTGCTCAGCGGGCGGAAGCGCGTCAGCGCTTGATTCGCCCGCTCGCGAAGGCTGTGCCAACCCTCGGCGAGGCTGTCCCAGGTCCTGCCTAGACTGCGCCGCAGTTGTTCCAATGTGCTCATGGTTTCTCTCCCTCCCTATGTATGCCTGTCGTTTAGAAACAGCGCCTCGAGCAGATGAACCCGCTGGCGCAGCTGCTGCATTTCATCGATGAGATCGATGGCCAATGCCGCACCGGCGGGGTTGATCCCCAGATCCTGCTCTAGACGCAAGGCGCTGCGCGCCCGTGCCAGATCGCTGGATGCGAAACGCCACTCGCGCTGCGTCGTGCCGGTCGGGGCCAGGATACCCTCGCTCACCATGATGAGGATACGCTCCGCGGTCACACCGCAGCAGCGCGAGATCTCTGCGAGCGAAAGTCGGAATTCGAGCTCGGGCTGTTCGCCTGGTTTCTCAACGGCCACGTCAACCTCCCAGATGTGCCCGTGGGTTGAACGGCAACTCGCGCGCCATTTTTTCATACAGCGCCTTCTTGGCCGCGCTGTCTGCCGGCGGCGTCACGATCTGTAACACCGCATACTGGTCCCCCGGGTTCTCCCCCGGGACCGGCAGGCCGCGCCCCTTCAGGCGCAGTTTCTGCCCGCTGCGCGCCCCCGGCGAGATCGCCAGATCCACCTGTCCCGCCAGGGTCGGCACCTTGACCTTGCCGCCCAACGCGGCCTCCCAGGGCGTAATGGGTAATGGCAGGAGCACATCCTTGCCGTCGACCTGATAGAGCGGGTGCGGCTTGATGTGCACCTCCAGGAATAGGTCGCCCGCCGATCCTCCGCCGATCCCGGCACCCCCCTGACCGGCGAGCCGAATACGCTTACCCGAGGTGACGCCGCGCGGGATCTTTACCTGAAGGTTGCGCAATTTGCTGGACAGCCGCCCCTGCGCATCGTACTCGGGTATCCGTAGCTGCAGGCTCAGCCTTGTCCCGCGAAAGGCATCCTCCAGGCTGACCTCGATGCGCGAGTGATGATCCTCGCCGCGCGCGGACCCGTAGCTGGCCCGGAACGGACCGCCCGCGCGAAAGTTTCCCCCGCGTCCGAAAAGGGTCTCGAAGAAATCGGAGAAACCACCTTGGTCGGCATCGGTGTAGCCGCCCCCCGAGAACTCGAAGCCGGCATCCCAACCCGGCGGGGGACGAAACTCCTGGCCTGCCCGCCAATCTTTCCCCAGTTGGTCGTACGCGGCGCGCTTCTCCGGGTCCTTCAGGACCTCATAGGCCTCGCCAAGCTCTTTGAAACGGCGTTCGGCATCCCGCTCCTTGCTGACATCCGGATGGTACTTCCGGGCAAGTTTGCGGTAGGCGCGCTTGATGTCGTCCTGGGTGGCATCACGCGCCACGCCCATTGCCGCGTAGTAGTCTTTGTAATCCATGCATCAGTGCCCGGGGGATTCATAACGCGCACGCCCAGATGTACCGGCGCCGCATCGCTGCGGCGCCGGTAGCGTGGGAGATCAGCTGTTCACCGAGATCTTGCGCGGCTGGACCTTTTCCTGCTTTGCGATCCGCACCTCGAGCACTCCGTTGTTGCTGTTGGCGGATATCTTATCCGGATCCGCGGTGTCGGGCAGGCTGAAGCGTCGATAGAAGCTGCCGTAGCTGCGTTCCACGCGTTTGTAGCCTTCGCGCTCTTCCTTTTTCTCGGACTCCTTCTCGCCCTTGATGGTCAGCACACCATTCTCCATGTGGACCTCGATATCCTTCGGATCGACCCCCGGTATGTCGGCGACAATCAAGAAGGCCTCCTTGTCTTCCTTGATATCGACCGCAGGCACCCAGTCGCTGGTCGCGACACTGCTGCCTTCGGCGGTCGGGGTATCCATGGCACGCTCCATCTCACGGCGCATCTGATCGAGCAGGCTCCAGGGTTCGTATCTTGTCAGGCTCATGACGGTTTTCTCCTCTGTTGGCGCGTCCTCGAGACGCCTCTGGCGGGTCTTTCGTCCCGCCTTCCTGCCCGGTAGATAGGGACTCCCGGACCGGTTTTCAAGGGCGGATTTTGTCTCAGATCAACATTGTCCGATCACCCGACGAGGGTGTAACAGGGGGTGTATTCGCCCTGCAGCTTCATGCGCCGTTGCGCCACGAAGCGCTGCAACAGGTCATCGGTAGCCGCCGCCATCTCCGGCTCCGCATGAATCTCGAACGGACCCTGTACCTCCACCGCGCGGATACCCTCCTCTTTTACGTTTCCGGCAACGATTCCCGAGAATACCCGCCGCAGATTGGCGGCCAGCTGGTGAGGCGGCTGATCGCGTTTCAGCGACAGGTCCGCCATCGCTGCATGGGTCGGTTCGAAGGGTTCCTGAAAATCGCGCTCGATGTGCAGCTGCCAGTTGAAGTAGAAGGCGTCCTTGCCCGCATGCCGAAACGCCTTTACCGACTCCATCGCCTCGCGCATCGAGCGCGCGACCTCGCTGGGATCGTCGATGAGGATGCGGTAGTGACGCTGAGCGTCCGGGCCCAGGATCTTTCCCACATAGCGGTCTACCGCCTCGAAGTATCCCGCACTCTCCTCGGGGCCGGTAAGGATCACCGGAAACGGATGCCCCTCGTTGCGCGGATGCATCAGGACGCCGAGCAGATAGAGCAGCTCCTCGATGGTGCCGGCCCCGCCGGGAAAGATCACCACCCCGTGTCCGATACGGACAAAGGCCTCCAGGCGTTTCTCGATATCCGGCAGGATCACCAGTTCGTTGACGATGGGGTTCGGCGGCTCGGACGCAATGATCCCCGGCTCGGTCAGGCCGATGTAGCGCCCATCGCTGATGCGTTGCTTGGCGTGTCCGATCGCGGCGCCCTTCATCGGCCCCTTCATCGCACCGGGACCGCAACCGGTGCAGACGTCCAGGCCGCGCAGACCGAGCTCGTATCCAACCTCCTTGGTGTAGTCGTACTCCGCACGTCCGATCGAGTGGCCGCCCCAGCAGACGACGATGCTGGGATCGACGTTGGGGCGCAGCGCGCGCGCATTGCGCAGGATGTGAAAGACCGCCGAGGTGACATGGTCGCTGCGGCCGAGATCGAAAGTCGGGTCTCCGAGGATCTCGTTGTGCGTATAGATGATGTCGCGCAGCACCGCGAACAGGTGCTCGCGGATGCCCTGGATCATGCGGCCATCGACGAAGGCCGAGGCGGGGGCGTTTTCCAGGCGCAGCTTGATGCCCTGATTGCGCTGCATGAGATTGATACCGAAATCGCGGTAATTGTAAAAAATCTCGCGGGCGTCATCCGTGTGGCTGCCGCTGTTCAGGACCGCCAGCGCGCAGTTGCGGAACAGTCGGTACAGGCCGCGTGCGCTGGTATCCAGCAGTGTCTTGACCTCGAGCTGTGACAAGACCTCCAGGCTGCCCTCTGGGCTGACCGAGGCACTGATTCTTCGCATATTGGCTCCGTGCGGATTGCTGCGATCAAGCGGGAGTGCGGAATATACCGAAAAACGGCAGTCCGGTTACTTGGCTGGCGGGGCAATCGACGCAATCAACCCCCCGCCGTCGGGTGCAATAAGCAGTGCTATCTGGGTCTGTCAGCAGCAACCGGCCGCAGGGGACTCGGCTGGATCGCCGGCGTCGAACGGCATGACCGATTCGCAACCGGCGAAGAGCCCGAAGTGGGTCGACTTGTCGCCGATGAATTCGAAATGCCGCCGGAAACGTGATTCATACAGCATATCGAAGGTATTGCCGCAGACCGGCACCACCTCGCCCTTGTCGAACACATGCTGCTTGTCCAGCAGGAACCGCAAAGGCTGTTCGGCCAGACTGCCGCGGTAGACGACCGCCTGACCGTAGTCTTCACAGGCCGGTTCGAGCTGCTCGAGCCTGAACAGGCGGTAGGTCGCCGAATAGAACCGCAGATCGCCGGTCAGGGTTGCAAGCTCGGGGTTGTCGATGGTGATCTGGCTGTCCGACACCAGGCGCGGATCAGCGAAACCGGCGTCTTTTGCAAGGCGGATCAGATCATTCCAGTAAAGGGCGCCACCTAGACACTCGCTGTAGAGCACGGGGTGCTCGGCTACCGCAGACGGCACGCGGCGGTCGGCATAGACATCGGAGAAGTACATCTCCCCGCCCGGCTTGAGCAGGCGATGCGCCTGGCGCAATACGCGCGCCTTGTCGGGGCAGAGATTGATGACGCAGTTCGATACGATGAGATCAAAGCCTTCCGCAGGCAGCCCGAGCTGATCGAGCCGCTCCAGTTCGCCCTCGATAAAGGTCACATTAGATGCCGCATGGCCGAAGCGCTGCGCATGCTCGTCGACGTGCGCCCGTGCGACGTCCAGTTGCTCCCTAGTCATATCGACGCCGACCACCGCGCCCTGTTCGCCGACCAGGTAGGACAACAGGTAGGCATCGCGGCCCGCGCCGCAGCCGAGATCCAGCACCCTCAGGCCTTCCAGCGCGGCCGGCACCACCAGGCCGCAGCCGAAGTAACGCTCGACCACCTCGGGGGCCAGCAAGCCTAGTGCGTCGCGAACGTGATCGGGCATGGCATCGCCGGTGCAGCAGGCGTTGGTCTGAAGGTCGGCCGACGTCTTTAGGGCCTTGCCGTAGTAGAACTTTACTTCTTCTTGCATGATATCTCGGTCGTCCGTTCGCGCCACCCGTTGGCGGGACGTTCAACGCGTCAGCAGGGTGATACGGCCCGCCAGGGACGGCGCCCGGCAGCGTCTCAGCGGCGGGCAGCCTGCGCCGATGCCTCCTCGCCGGAAGCCTGTTTCTTCATCAGATCAACCACGGCATAGATGCCGAAGTGCCTGTTCGGGCTCAGGTTCTCGCCCAGTTTCAGCTCATCGAACAAACTGTCGATGTCCAGTGCCTCGATCTCTTCGGGGGTGTGCCCAGACATCAGTTCGATCAGCAGCGCCAGGACGCCCTTGATGATCGCGGTGTCACAGTCGCCGACGTAACGTAGCCGCGCCGGGTCATCGGGGTCGACAACGGCACGCACCCACACCTTGCTGACACACCCATGCACGCGATTGTCCTCGGTGCGGTAGGCGTCGTCCAGTGGAGGCAGCGCCTCACCGAGCTCGACGAGATAGGCATACCGCGACTCCCAATCGTCGAGAAGCTCGAAGTTCTCCAACACTTCTTGGGTCGTCAGCATGTTGGCCTCAGATACTGAAGGATTCGCCACAACCGCACATGTCTTTAACGTTCGGGTTGCGAAACTCAAAGCCCTGATTGAGCTGGTTGGTCTTCACGAAGTCAATCACCATGCCTTCGAGCTGCAGCAGCGATTCGTCGTCAACCACGATCTTCACGCCAAAGCTCTCATAGACATGGTCTTCCGGATCGATCTCATCGGCATAGTCGACCACATAGGCAAAGCCGGTGCAGCCGCTCTTCTTGGTGCCGACACGCAGCCCTTGGCCCTTGCCGCGTTTTGAAATCTCTTTTGCCACGTGTTGCGCGGCAGCTTCGGTCAATTCAATAGCCATGATTCGATACTCCTCAATGGGGCCAAAGCGCGCTACAGCAAACCCAACTGCAGCTTCGCCTCGTCACTCATATTGTCTTTCGTCCAGGGTGGATCCCAGACCAGATCGACGTGGCATCTGTCGACGCCGTCCACGGTCTCCACCGCCTTCTCCACCATCCCCGGGAGAATCCCCGCGACGGGGCAACCCGGGGCGGTCAACGTCATCTTGATCCCAATCTCGCGCTCGCCGACCGCATCGATGGCGTAGATCAGACCAAGATCATAGATGTTGGTTGGTATCTCGGGGTCGTGGACCGTGCGCAATGCGGCGATGATCTGGTCGAGTCGCTCGTCGTCTGCAAAGTCTGTCACCAAGGCTTCTCCTGCGTTCATGCTCACGAGATCGTCACTCCGTCGTTTGTGCCAGCCGTGCCGTCAGCAGCTTGTTTGCATAGGCGCGCAGCGGTTCGTTGTCGATATGTGCCAAGACCTCTTCGGCGAAGCCCTGGCAGAGCATCTGTTTGGCCCGCGCATGAGGGATGCCGCGTGACCTCAGATAGAACAGCATGTTGGCGTCGAGTTCACCGACCGTGGTCCCATGGCTGCACTTGACGTCATCGGCGTAGATCTCCAGCTGCGGCTTGGTATCCACTTCCGCGGATCGCGACAGCATCAGGTTGTCATTCGACAGCTGGGCATCGGTCTTTTGGGCGTCTTGGGCGACCACGATGCGGCCATCGAACACCACCCGGCCCTTGCCGTCGAGTATGCCCTTAAAGGTCTCTCGGCTGGTGCAATGCGGCACCAGGTGCTGTACGTCCAAATGCACATCGTTCAGCTGTTGATCGCGCGCCAGCATAAGCCCATCCAGTGCCGCCTCAGCACCCTCACCGTCGAAGGTAACGCGGACGTCGCTGCGCGACCAGGCACCGCCCAATGCAGCCAGCACCAGCCGGTAGCGGCTGCGCTCTCCCAGCCGCACCTGAACATCGCTCAAATGCTGTGCCCGAGGACTTTCTTCCTGCAGGCGCGTGTGCAGAAGTTCGCTGTCGGCGCCCAGGGCCACCTCGACCAGCGCATTGTTGAAATAGCTTGCATCACCGAGACAGGCGTAGCGTTCGGTAACCTCGGCGCGGGCGCCGCGTTCGAGCACAATCAGGTGTCGCGGATGACTGATCCCGGGTTGTTCCATGCCGACCGAAACATGCAGTATCTCGATCGGCGCCCGGGCGACGACATCACTGCGGACATGAATCAGCGCCCCGTCCGACATCAGCGCGCTGTTCAGCGCGGCAAAAACGTGCCGATGCTCTGCAATCCCGTCGAGATGTCGGCGTAAATCGGCCGAGACATCGCCCAAACCACCGGCAAGGGAACGCACCTGAACGCCATCCTGCTGGTGTGCCAGAGCGCTGACTCCGATGGCCAGATACCCATTCACGAACACCAGCCGAAGGCCCTGACTCCGGGGTAGCAGCAGGTCATCGATGTCCGACAACTGGAGGGCGTCGAACGAGCCCTCGACGAGGGGCTGATATTCGGCCTGCTCCAGGAACCCGACCGACGTGTAACGCCAGGCCTCGTCTTTGCGGCTCGGCAGTGGCATTTCGGCCACCGCGGCGGCGCCGCGCTCGCGGATCGATGTCAGCCAGTCCATGTTCGAGGGTCGCGGTGTCATTGCACGCTGACCTGCCAGCAGGACAGCGTTCAGCGAAGTGCCCGCATGCTGCACCGTGTTCATGCCGCTTCATCCTCGCCAGTCAGCCAGCCATAGCCTTTCTCTTCCAGCGCTTTGGCCAGCTGCTTGTCGCCCGATTTCACGATGCGTCCGCCCGCCAGCACATGCACGTAATCCGGTTCGATGTAGTCCAGCAGCCTTTGGTAGTGGGTCACCAGGATGATCGATCGCTCCGGGCCTCGCAGGGCGTTCACGCCGTCCGAGACCGTGCGCAACGCGTCGATGTCGAGCCCAGAGTCCGTCTCGTCGAGGATGGCCAGCTTGGGCTCGAACAGAGCCATCTGCAGGATTTCGTTGCGTTTTTTCTCACCGCCGGAAAAGCCGGCGTTCACCGGACGCTTGAGCAGCTCCGGTTTCATCGAGACCAGCGCCATTTTCTCGCGGATCAGTTTCAGAAAGGCCACAGAATCGAGTTCGGGCTCGCCGCGCGCCTTGCGCTGCGCATTCAGCGATTCCTTGAGAAAGTGGGTGTTGTTGACCCCCGGCAGTTCAACCGGGTACTGGAATGCCAGGAACACCCCAAGCCCCGCGCGCTCCTCGGGCGCGAGCGCGACCAGATCCTCGCCATCGAGCGTGACCTCGCCAGCGGTGACCTCATAGCCATCGCGCCCGGCCAACACGTGTGCCAATGTGCTCTTACCCGAGCCGTTGGGACCCATGATCGCGTGAATCTCACCGGGGCCCACCTCGAGGTCGAGGCCTTTCAGTATCTCTTTGCCCTCGACTTCTGCCGTGAGGTTCTTGATTGAGAGTTTCATGTGTTCTACTCCTGGTTTAGCCCACAGCGCCTTCGAGGCTGATGGCAAGTAGCTTCTGTGCCTCTACCGCAAACTCCATCGGGAGTTCGTTGAATATCTCTTTGCAGAATCCGTTCACGATCAGCGACACCGCATCCTCTTCCGAGAGCCCGCGACTGCGACAGTAGAACAGCTGATCATCACCGATCTTCGATGTCGTGGCCTCGTGCTCCACCTTGGCCGTTGGATTCTTGACCTCGATATAAGGGAAGGTGTGCGCCGCGCAGCGGTCGCCGATCAACAGGGAATCGCACTGTGTATGATTGCGCGCATTCTCGGCACGCTGCGCCATACGCACCAGGCCGCGGTAGGCTTGGTGGCCCTTGCCCGCCGAGATCCCTTTCGAAACGATGGTGCTGGTCGTGTTCCGGCCGATATGGATCATCTTGGTGCCGGTATCGGCCTGCTGGCGGCCCTTGGTAACGGCCACAGAGTAAAACTCACCGACCGAATCATCGCCGCGAAGGATACAGCTGGGGTACTTCCAGGTGATCGCCGAGCCGGTTTCGACCTGCGTCCACGAGATCTTGGAGCGGTCGCCGCGGCAGTCCCCGCGCTTGGTGACGAAATTGTAGATACCGCCCTTGCCTTCTTCGTCGCCCGGGTACCAGTTTTGAACCGTGGAGTATTTGATCTGCGCGTCCTGCATGGCGATCAGCTCGACCACGGCGGCATGCAGCTGATTCTCATCGCGCTGAGGCGCCGTGCATCCCTCGAGATAGCTGACGTGGCTGCCCTCGTCGGCGATGATCAGCGTGCGTTCGAACTGCCCGGTGTTTTGCGCGTTGATACGGAAGTAGGTAGAGAGTTCCATCGGGCAGCGAACGCCCTTCGGTATGTACACGAAGGTACCGTCGGTGAAGACGGCCGCGTTCAGCGCCGCATAAAAGTTGTCCGTGTGGGGCACCACGGTGCCAAGGTGCTGCTTCAGCAGGTCGGGATATTCCTGCGCCGCCTCCGAGATGGAACAGAAAATAACGCCGGCGTCGGCCAGATTCTTCCGGAAGGTCGTCGCGACCGATACGCTGTCGAAGACCGCGTCCACGGCGACGCCGGCCAATGCCTTTTGCTCTTCGATCGGGATCCCGAGCTTGGCGTAGGTCCGCAGGAGTTCGGGATCGACTTCGTCGAGGCTGTTCAACTCGGGCTTCTTCTTGGGTGCCGCGAAATACGAGATCGCCTGCAGATCGATCGGCGGATAGTCTACCGAGGCCCACTGCGGCGGAGTCATGGTCTGCCAGTGCCTGAACGCCTGAAGGCGGTAATCCAATACCCATTCCGGCTCATTTTTCTTCGCCGAGATGAAGCGGATGACATCCTCATTCAGCCCGGGCGGGATGATATCGGTCTCGATATCGGTGACAAACCCGTGCTCGTAGCCCTTGCCTACCAGGTCGTCCATCTGTTTCGCGGTGGGGGTCATTGCGCACCTATTTCCAAGTAAAATGCTCGGGTATTATTTAACGACCTAGGGACGCGGATTTCAATACCCCAAATGTGGGGTTGAGTGTTGCGGTGTCAATGCCGGCGTATGATGCGCGATTACACCACGCCGATAGTTAAAAACTATCGGCGTGGAGCGTTATTTCTGCGCTCTTCGTATCCGACCCTTGTGCTTACGCTATCGAGCGGACCGATCGCACCCGGAAAACGCCCTCTGGCACCGGCGCGAGTCCGCGCCAAAGTAACCGAATCACCAGGGTTACAACGAACCCCGAGTCTGTCTTAATGCGCGGGAGCAGTGACAGGATCCCCCGCAGCCATGCTCTCAGTCTCAGGACTCGCCAAGGGTTACCGATCCGGGACCGGCGTCCAGCAGATCTTCGAAGGCCTCAGCTTCCGGCTCCAGACGGCGGAGGTCGTCGCGCTGCTGGGCGCCAGCGGCAGCGGTAAGACCACGCTGCTCAACCTGCTGAGCGGCATCGACCACCCGGATGCCGGCCAGGTACAGATCGACGGCACCGATATCCACGCACTGAAGGAGCCCGACCGAACCCTGCTGCGTCGCCGAGACATCGGTTTCGTCTTCCAGTTCTTCAATTTAATACCCACCCTGACTGTCGGTGAAAACATTGCGCTGCCGATGGAGCTGACCGGCAGTACACCGGCGCAGATCCAGTCGCGCGTGGCGCAGCTCCTGGCGGATGTGGGCCTGGCGCACACCGCAGACCGCTATCCCGAGACCCTATCCGGCGGCGAACAGCAGCGCACGGCCGTGGCACGCGCGTTGTCACATCGCCCCAAGGTCTTGCTGGCGGACGAGCCGACCGGCAATCTGGATGAGGACAGCGGGCAGGCGGTGATCTCGCTGCTCACCGGGCTGGCGCGCGGTCAGGGGACGACGATGTTAATCGTTACGCACAGCAGCGCGGTGGCCGCCGCGGCTGATCGCGTCCTGAGGCTGCAACACGGCCAGCTGAGGGACGCGTGATCGACCTCGGGCTGCCGCGACTGCTGCTGCGTGCGGGACTGACCTACCAACTGCGCCACCGCTGGCAGGCCCTGCTCGCACTGATCGGGATCGCGATGGGGGTCGCCGTGGTGCTCGCGGTGGATCTCGCCAACCATGCCGCCAAGGCATCCTTCGCGCTGTCCTCGGCACAGCTGCGCGGGGCCGCGACGCACCGTGTGATCGGCAACGCCGGCGAGGTGCCGCAGGCCCTCTATGTCCAGCTGGCCACGACGCCCGGCCATCCACCGATGGCCCCAGTGATCGTCACACGCGTACGGGTCGAAGATCGGCCGGGTCGCCTTCGGCTGATCGGCCTGGATCTGTTCGCCGAGGGCGCCTTTCGCAGCGGCCTGCCCAATGCAGTCCGCGGCCAGAGATCGCTCGGAGAGTGGCTTTCCCGCGCCGATGCAGTGGCATTGAGCAGCGCGGCGGCCACCGCCCTCGCGGTCGAGCTGGAAGACCGCCTGAGCTTGCGTCACCAGGGCAAGTCGCACGAACTGCAGGTGTTTGCGATCGATTCGGACACCAGTATCGGCAGCCGCGACCTGCTGCTGGTGGATATCGCTACCGCGCAGGTCATCGCCGGGATGCCGGACAGCCTTTCCTATATCGACTTGGTGTTGGACGATGCCGGCCTGACCTGGCTGCGGGGGCGCCTGCCGGCGTCGGTCAGACTCATCGATGTCGATACCCAGACCGAGGGAGTCGTCGGATTGTCGGCGGCGTTCGAATTGAATCTCACCGCGATGAGCCTCCTCGCCCTGCTGGTCGGGGTGTTCCTGATCTTCAACGCAATGAGCTTTTCGATTGTGCAGCGGCGCAACCTGTTCGGGCGGCTACGTGCGATGGGTGTCCGCAGCCGGGAGATCTCGCGCCTGGTCCTTGCCGAAGCGGTCGTCCTCGGCATCATCGGGACCGTGATCGGCAGCGTGCTGGGAATCTGGCTGGGCGAGGGTCTGACACGCATCGTCGCCGCGACGGTCAGCGAGCTGTACTACGAGGTCAGTGCCGAGGCGATGCAGGTCGGCTGGCTGTCGCTGGCCAAGGCGGCCACGCTAGGCCTCGCCGGGAC
>JBATKF010000190.1:0-41601 GCA_049669185.1 Sedimenticolaceae bacterium
AATCTTGTTCAGAATGCCGTCCAGGCCCGCCATCATCATCGCCGAGAATGCGAGATACGGGTTGGCGGTCGGGTCGGGGAATCGCACCTCGATGCGTCGGCCTTTTGGGCTGGAGACCCACGGGATACGAATCGACGCGGAACGGTTACGCGCAGAATAGGCGAGCATGACCGGCGCCTCAAAGCCCGGGACCAGGCGCTTATAAGAGTTCGTCGAGGCGTTGGTGAACGCATTCAGCGCGCGCGCGTGCTTGATGATGCCGCCGATGTAGTACAGCGCTGTCTCTGAAAGGCCGCCGTATTGATCACCAGCGAAGGTGTTGTTGCCATCCTTGAACAACGATTGGTGCACATGCATGCCAGAGCCGTTGTCGCCGACGATCGGCTTCGGCATGAAGGTAACGGTCTTCCCGTAGGCATGCGCGACATTCCAGGTGCAGTATTTCTGGATCTGAACCCAGTCGGCGCGCTGGACCAGGGTCGTGAACTTAGTACCGATCTCACACTGACCGGCGGTAGCCACCTCGTGGTGGTGCACCTCGACCGGCACACCCATCTCGACCATGGCGTCACACATCGCGCCACGAAGGTCGTGCAGCGAATCGACCGGCGGAACCGGGAAGTAGCCACCCTTGACGCCCGGACGGTGGCCGATGTTGCCATCTTCATAGACGCGCTCAGAGTTCCATTCTGCCTCCTGAGAATCGATCTTCACCATGCAACCGGACATGTCGATGCTCCAGCGCACATCATCCAACACGAAGAATTCAGGCTCTGGGCCAAAGTAGGCGGCATCGGCGATTCCGGTGGACTCCAGGTAGGCCTCCGCGCGCTTGGCAACCGAGCGCGGGTCACGTTCGTAGCCTTCCATGGTCGAGGGCTCGAGGATGTCGCAGCGCAGGTTGAGGGTCGACTCGTCGGTGAAGGGATCAAGAACGGCCGAATCGGCTTCCGGCATCAGGATCATGTCGGATTCGTTGATGCCCTTCCAACCGGCGATCGACGAGCCGTCGAACATTTTGCCTTCTTCGAAAAGGTCTTCCTCGATTATCGACGCCGGCACGGTGACGTGCTGTTCTTTGCCGCGCGTGTCGGTGAATCGAAAGTCGACGTACTTGACGTCGTTGTCCTTGATCATGTTAAGGACTTTTTTTGCGCCCATTCTCTCTCTCCAGATTTTTGCAGTGAGTGCAGCTGTCGTCGCGACAGCGATTATCAAGGGTTGCCGGCCATTCTCCTCCCGCGAGGGGGCCGATCGGGGTGATCAGCGGTCAGCAGGAACCGTGCCATTGGCCTTTGCAGCGAACCCCATCAGATCGGCGTCGGCTCAGCACGAAGCTCACGATGCTAATCGCATTGAAATCATTCGCTTACGGCAGAGTCCGCGCCAAGTTAGGGCGCTGTGCTTTGGCAGGCCTGCGGCAGCCGTAATTCCC
The DNA here is from genome assembly GCA_049669185.1 of Sedimenticolaceae bacterium. GTDB lineage: Bacteria > Pseudomonadota > Gammaproteobacteria > Chromatiales > Chromatiaceae > Thiosocius. The sequence continues at coordinate 1,436 of JBATKF010000190.1, forward strand.
GTGAGGCACGCGTTGCACGATTGTGGTGCATATTACAGCTTTTGCGCACCGCCGCGGTGCTAGCCTGGAAATCTCACCGATTTCCTGCTGCGGGCAACGAACTACTCGCCCTGACGGGGCGTACTCGCTACAGCCGGTTCCACGTAATGTCTCAGCTACGCCTTCACCGTCTTTCATTGTGTGCGCCCCGCCATGGCGGCGTCTCAACACCCTCGCGACAAAAACGGTGAAATTTGCTGGCTAGCCATAAACGATGCGCAGATCGCCGAACCATTCCAGCCCGCGCGCCGCCTGTACCAGCGTAGCCTGTAGCTCGGCGGTTGTCGCGGCGTCCACGAAACTGGCCAGTGGCAGCACCAGTTCGACATCGATCTTGCCGGCCAGGTAGTGGAGGCGCGCCTCGCGCTGTGCCGGCGCGGCCTGCACCACTTGCCATGCCGCTTCCAGCGCATCCAATGCCTCAGCGCGCAGCGGCAGACCGCGACAGGTCGGCAAACTCTCATCATCTTCAGGATCGATATGCACGGTGACGTCGGTGATCGACTCCACCTGATCGATGATGCGATCTTCGACCGCCAGACTTATCATATGCCCCTCGGATACGGACAGGCGCGGTGCTACCTGCACATGCACGTCGGCGCTAGCCTCGGCCCCGTGCCGGCGGGTGCGCAACATGTGCACCGAGCGCACGCCATCGATGCCCATGATGACCCGCTTGGCCTCGTTGACCTGCTCGTCATCGAGGGCGGTGTCGACCAGTTCGCTCAGCGCACGCCAACCCAGATCCCAGCCAATTTTTGCCACCAGGATGCCTACCACGATGGCCGCCAGCGCATCCATGTAACTGAATCCAATCACCGCGCCGCCTACACCGATCAGCACGACCACGGAAGAAATGGAATCCGAGCGGTGATGCCAGGCATTCGCGCGCAGCATCTGCGACTTCAGCCGCTTAGCGGCCGCGATGGTGTACCAGTACAAGGATTCCTTGGCGAGGATGCCCACTACCGCCACCAACAGGGCCAGTTTGCCGGGAATCGGCCGGTCGACATCGAGCAGACGTTCAAGGCCATTCCACACGATACCCAGAGCAACCAAACTCAGCAGAATCCCCAGGCCGAGCGTCGCCGCTGTCTCGAAGCGCCCATGACCGTAGGGGTGCTCTTCGTCCGGTGCCTGCGCCGCATGCCTTGCAGCAAACCAGACCAGCACGTCCGAAACCAGATCGGAGGCCGAGTGGATACCGTCGGCGATCAGCGCCGCGGAGTTCGCGGCGAGGCCCACAAGTATTTGTGCGGCGCTCAGCGCCAGGTTGACTGCCCCGCTGACGAAGGCCACCTTGCGGGTCGCCTGGCCACGCTCGGTGCGCTGTTGATGAACAGCATCGCCATGTTGGATATGTGGCGATGCCATCAGGAAGTTATCCGAATCTCGCACCAGGTATTGCGCCGGCCCTGCACGCGGTCAAACGACGGCGGGCAGGCCGGGTTTGAAAATCCGATGGTTTCAGCGCGGGTGGCCACGCCTGCATGATACCGGGATTGCGGCTGCTGATGCACAGATGAACGGTATCCCCATCCGAGTCGCGCTCGGTCTGCCTGGGTCGAGAGTCCGATCGTCTCAGGGAGGCTTGTCATTATGGCGATGGCCGTCGTTGCGGGCTGTATAATCCCGGACCCTGATGAAGCAACCGCTGATCGATTCATGAACAATGCAACGGACATCTCCACCTTTCAGGGATTGATTCTGGCCCTGCAGCAGTATTGGGCAGACCAGGGCTGCGCGATATTGCAGCCCTATGACATGGAAATGGGTGCCGGCACCTTTCATACAGCGACCTTCCTGCGCTCGATCGGTCCCGAACCCTGGAATGCCGCTTACGTACAGCCGTCACGCCGCCCGACTGATGGACGCTATGGAGAAAATCCCAACCGCTTGCAACACTATTATCAATTCCAAGTGGCGATGAAGCCTTCGCCGAAGGACATCCAGGATCGCTATCTCGGGTCTTTGCTGATGCTGGGCATTGATCCATTGGTGCACGACATCCGCTTCGTCGAGGACAACTGGGAATCACCCACGCTTGGTGCCTGGGGTCTGGGCTGGGAGGTCTGGCTGGACGGCATGGAGGTCACACAATTCACTTATTTCCAACAGGTCGGCGGGCTCGACTGCCGGCCCGTGACCGGGGAGATAACCTATGGCCTGGAGCGCATCGCGATGTATCTTCAGGGCGTCGAATCGGTATTCGATCTCATTTGGACCGACGGTCTGCAGGGGCCGGTGAGCTATCGCGACGTATTTCATCAAAACGAAGTCGAACAATCCGCGTACAACTTCGAGTATGCCGACGTCGATTTCCTGTTTCAGCTGTTCGATCAGTGTGAACGCGAATCGTCGCGCCTGATCGAGGCTGGCCTGCCATTGCCAGCCTACGAGCAGGTACTCAAGGCCTCCCATGCCTTTAACCTGCTCGACGCGCGCCACGCCATCTCTGTCACCGAGAGACAGCGCTACATCCTGCGCGTACGCACCCTGGCCCGCGCCGTCGCTCAGGCGTACTACGCGGCCCGTGAGGCCCTGGGTTTTCCGATGGTGGGCACTGCAGCAAAGGAAGTCGCCCATGGCTGAGTCCCCAGGCAAAAGTGCCAACCTGTTGTTCGAGATCGGTACCGAGGAGCTGCCGCCCACGGCGTTGCGGGCGCTGTCGGCCGCACTTGAGCAAGGCTTTGTGAAGGGTCTCGAGGATGCTGGACTCAACCATGGCAACGTCACCGCTTACGCCACGCCGCGGCGGCTTGCGCTGCTGATCGAGCAATGCGCCAAGGCGCAGCCCGCCCGGGACACCGAACGCCGTGGACCGGCGCTGGGTGCGGCCTTCGATAAGGATGGACATCCTACGCAGGCGGCCGAGGGTTTCGCGCGCTCTTGCAATACCACGGTAGATCAGCTGCAGCGACTCGAAACCGATAAAGGGGCCTGGCTGGCCTACAGGGTACACGAACCAGGCAGCCGCGCCGCTGAGCTCTTGCCGGCGATCGCTGAGCAGGCGCTCAATCGCCTGCCGATCCCCAAGCGTATGCGCTGGGGCGAATCGGAGACGCAGTTCGTCCGGCCGGTGCACTGGCTGGTGTTCCTGCATGGAGACCAGGTGGTGCCCTGCACCCTGCTCGACGTCGCCGCCGGCAAACAGACGTTTGGCCACCGTTTTCACCACCCGCAAGCGATCACACTCTACAATCCGGAAGACTACGCCGATGTGCTAGCCTCGCTAGGGAAAGTAATCGCTCACTTTGAGACGCGGCGCGAGCGCATAAAGCAACAGGTCGAGGAGACTGCGAAGATGCTCGGCGGACGGGCTGATTTGGATGAGGATCTGCTCGATGAGGTCACCGCGCTCAATGAGTGGCCGATGCCCATCGCCGGCACCTTCGAGGCGGGTTTCCTGGCCGTACCGCACGAGGCCCTGGTGGCGACCATGAAAGGCAACCAGAAGTACTTCCCGGTGTTCGATCCGGCGGGCCACCTGCTCAATCATTTCATCACGATCGTCAACCTGGAGAGCACGCAGCCGGATCTCATCCGCGAAGGGAACGAGCGCGTGGTCCGCCCGCGTTTCGCCGATGCAGAGTTTTTCTGGCAGCAGGACGGCAGGCAGCGCCTCGAGGAACGGATTCCGAAGCTAGAACACGTCGTGTTTCAGAGCGCGCTGGGTAACATGCGGGAGAAATCCGGGCGCGTTGCGACCCTGGCCGCGCATATCGCTGACAAGATCGGTGGTGATCCCCAATTGGCCCTGCGCGCGGGCGAATTGAGCCGCTGCGATCTGATGACCGAGATGGTGTTCGAGTTCCCCGAGATGCAGGGCATTATGGGCCGCTACCAGGCGCGGCGTGACGGCGAGCCAGAGGAGCTTGCTGAGGCGATGGATGAATTCTATATGCCGCGATTCTCCGGCGATCGACTTCCGCAGACACCCACCGGTATCGCCATCTCTCTGGCCGATCGGCTCGATACCCTGGTCGGCATCTTTGGCATTGGTATGAAGCCAACCGGCGACAAGGATCCGTTTGCATTGCGCCGTGCCGCGTTGGGCGCGCTGCGCGTGTTGCGTGACCATGCCCTGCCGCTGAATCTAAAGGCGCTGCTTGCCGAGGCGGAAGAACAGTTGCATGGAAAACTTACGCAATCGAAGGTCGCGGATACCGTATACACCTTTATGCTCGAACGCCTGAAGGGTCTTTACGCGGACGATGGCACCGCGCCCGATGTGTTCGAGGCGGTCGCCGCCGTGGAGCCTTCAACGATCGCCGACTTCGAACATCGTGTCCGTGCCGTAGGCGACTTTCGCGCCCTACCCGAAGCCGAGGCACTGGCCGCTGCGAATAAGCGTATCAGCAATATACTCAGAAAGGCCGATGGACCGATTGCCGAGGCGGTGGACCCGGATCTGTTCGAGCTGACTGCGGAAAAAGAACTCTACGACCAACTCCAGGCCATAGATCGACAGATCACCCCCCTACTCGCGGACGCCAATTATGGTGCGATGCTCCAAGCATTGGCCCGCCTGCGGGCGCCGGTCGATCGTTTCTTTGATGACGTGATGGTGATGGCTGAGAAGCCGAGCGTGCGTGCCAACCGCCTAGCGATGCTGCGAGCCTTGGGTCAGCAGTTTCTGCGCGTCGCCGATGTCTCCGAGTTGAGGATCTGAACCCGGATGCCGGCCGAAGCAGATTCCTGGGATGCGATGATGTCAGCCGTCAGGGCGTTTCACGATAAGCACGAACTGCGCGCAAAAGGCGGCGAGGAATTGGCCTACCGTGTCGCACTGATGGTGGAAGAACTCGGCGAAATCTCTGCGTGTATCACCAAGGGCAAGGCGCGGACAGCGCTTGCCGAGGAGCTTGCCGACTTGCTGATCCTGGTCATGGGTACCGATATCGCCGCGGATCTGGACCTGAAATCGGCCTTCTGGGTGAAAATGAACGAACTAATGCAGCGCCAGTCACGCATGGTGGACGGCCGCATCCGAGTGTCTGCATTCCGCGACGTCGATTGAGAAGCGTGGCATTGCAGCCTAAGCTCACTAAGATGAGCAAGGTACCTCGATTGGTGATACTGGATCGCGATGGCGTAATCAACGAGGATTCCGACAGCTACATCAAGTCACCTGAGGAATGGGTGCCCATCCCTGGCAGCCTCGAGGCCATCGCCCGCCTGAATCACGCAGGCGCCATCGTTACAGTGGCGACCAACCAGTCTGGTATCGGCCGCGGGCTGTTTTCGATTAATGAACTGAACCGGATACACGCAAAGTTTCGCGATGCCTTGGCGCGGGTCGGTGGGCATGTCGACGGCATCTTTTTTTGTCCACACGTCCCCGAAGCGCAGTGCGAGTGCCGTAAACCCGCCCCGGGTCTGCTGCGGGCGATCAGCCTGCGGTTTGCTACCGGGCTCCAGGATATCCCGATCATCGGCGACAGCCTACGTGATATCGAGGCGGCTCGAGCCGCAAATGCCAACCCCGTCTTGGTTCGTAGCGGCAAGGGTATGCACACGCAGCAATACTCGCCTGATCTCCAAAACGTGCCCTGCTTCGACAATTTGGCCGACGCGGTCGACCACCTGCTGAGCGGCCAGCTTCATTCGTGATTCTGCTGCGATCGCTCCTGTATTTTTTATTGTTGGTGATATCGGTGGCGGTGTTCGGTAGCTTGATCGCCCTCCTGGGTCGTTTCCGCCCACCCGATTTTTCCGATCAGATGGCGACGCGTTGGGGTCGACTCAATCTGTGGCTGCAGCGCGTCATCTGCGGTCTCGACTATCGACTAGAGGGAGCAGAGAACCTTCCCGAGGGTGCCTGCATCGTGATGTCGAAGCATCAGTCGACGTGGGAAACCATTGCGCTGCGCGGCCTTCTGAAACCACAGCAGTCGTGGGTCCTGAAACAGGAACTGGTGCGGATCCCGCTTTTCGGGCAGGGCCTCACTCTGGTGAAGTCCATCCCCATCGACCGTGCGGCCGGTCGACGCGCGGTTTTAAAGGTTGTCGAAATGGGCAAAGCGCGTCTCGCCGAGGGTCGCTATGTCATCATTTTTCCAGAGGGGACGCGCACAGCTCCCGGGCAGCGCAAGAAGTACGGTGTAGGCGGGGGAGTTCTGGCGGAGCGCTCCGGCGCGGACGTCGTGCCGATCGCCCATAACGCGGGTATTTATTGGCGCCGCCGGGGTGTGAAGAAGTATCCGGGCACGGTGCAGATTGTGGTCGGCCCGGCGATTCATAGCACTAACAAGAAGGCTGCGCAAATCATGCAGGAAGTCGAAGACTGGATCGAAGGAACCCAGGAAAGTCTTCCAACTATCGAGGGGAAATAATAAGTGAGTATTTACTCACTTATTCCGTCTTATCGTCCCGAATGGCAGAGTTCAGCGGCACGCGTGCACCCGAACGATATTCTCTAGGCTGTGGATAAACCGGTGGATGAAATTTTCTCCTGGACCGATTATCGCGATCCTGCTCGGGGCCAATCGATCAGCAATTAGATATCGAGATTCTCTACCGTCAACGCATTGCGCTCGATAAACTCCCGCCGCGGTTCAACCTGATCACCCATAAGGGTGGTGAAGATCTGATCCGAGCCAACCACGTCTTCGATGGTCACCCGCAATAACCGACGCGAGGTTGGGTCCATCGTGGTTTCCCAGAGCTGTTCCGGGTTCATTTCGCCCAGACCCTTGTAGCGCTGGATATGCTGTCCGCGTTTTGCCTCGTCCATCAGCCACCCCAGCGCATCTTCAAACGAGGCGACCAGGCAACTTTTTTCGCCGCGCTTGATTTCGGCGTCGTCTCCGAGTAGGCCATCCAGGTGTTCACCCATCTCGGCGATCTTCTGGTAATCCGAACTATGGAAAAAATCCTGCGGCAGGTGCGTCTGATTGGCAATACCGTGCGTCCAGTGTTCGATCCGTATACCTGAGGCTTCGCCATCTCCTGTCACATCGACGGTGAGCTGATAGCGGTCTGCGACGCCGCTATCGGCGTTCAAGCGACCCTGCAGCTCGTTCAACCAGGCCCGCCAGGCATTCGCATCGGCCAACAGAGCATCGGTCACAGGTGGCATATACAGGAGATGGTGCAATACGCCGGGCAGATAACGCTTTGCGAGTCGCTGCTGGATCCCATTGACCACGACCATCTTATTTGCGAGGTCCTCTAGAGCGGCCCCCGACATCGGCGGTGCCTCGGCATTTACCTTTAGGCTGGCACCATCTAGCGCAGTGCGCAGCAGGTAGGCATTAAGCTCGATATCATCTTTCAGGTAATTCTCCTGCTTACCTTTCTTGACCTTGTACAGAGGCGGCTGAGCGATATAGATATGGCCACGTTCTATCAGCTCGGGCATCTGTCGATAGAAAAACGTCAGCAGCAGTGTACGGATGTGCGCACCATCGACATCGGCGTCGGTCATGACGATGATGCGGTGATAACGCAGCTTATCGGGATCGAATTCCTCGCGGCCGATGCCGCAACCCAGCGCTGTGATGAGCGTCCCGACCTCGGCGGACGACAGCATCTTGTCGAAGCGTGCCTTTTCGACGTTGAGTATCTTTCCCTTCAAGGGCAGGATCGCCTGGGTGCGCCTGTCCCTTCCCTGTTTCGCGGAACCGCCGGCAGAGTCGCCCTCGACGAGGTACAGCTCGGACAGCGCTGGGTCCTTTTCCTGGCAGTCAGCGAGTTTTCCCGGTAGGCCGGCGACATCGAGAACACCCTTGCGCCGGGTCATTTCACGGGCCTTGCGCGCCGCCTCGCGCGCACGTGCCGCTTCAATCATCTTGCCGGCGATGGTCTTGGCCTCGGATGGATTCTCCACCAGGTACTCTGAGAGCTTCTCGGCTAGTAGCGCCTCCACGATACCCTTCACCTCGGACGAGACCAGTTTGTCCTTGGTCTGCGATGAAAATTTAGGATCCGGCACCTTCACGGAGAGTACCCCGGTCAGTCCCTCCCGGGCATCGTCCCCCGAGGTACTGACCTTCTGCTTCTTTGCGAGACCCTCGGTCTCTATGTAGCTGTTTAGCGTCCTCGTAAGGGCTGCGCGCATCCCTGCCAGATGAGTGCCCCCGTCGCGTTGCGGGATGTTATTGGTAAAGCAGAAGATGGCTTCCTGATAGGATTCGTTCCATTGCAATGCCACTTCGACGCCGACATCGTTTCGCTCAGCGGTGAAATAAAAAACCTTCTCGTGCAGTGGCGTCTTGTTGCGGTTTAGGTGCTCCACAAAGGCTCTGATGCCGCCTTCGTACTCAAAGGTATCTTCGCGATCGCTGCGCTCATCGCGCAGTTGGATGCGTACGCCAGAATTCAGGAAGGACAGCTCGCGCAGGCGTTTCGCCAGAATATCGTAGTGGAACTCTGTATCGGCAAAGATCTCGGGACTCGGATGGAACTTCACCAGGGTCCCTGTTTTCTCGCTGTCGCCGACGGCAACCATTGGTGATATCGGCACGCCTAGCTGGTAACTCTGCTGATGCTCTTTTCCGTCTCGCCATACCGTCAGGTCGAGGCGATCCGAGAGGGCGTTGACTACCGAGACACCGACGCCATGCAGACCGCCAGATACCTTGTAGGAGTTGTCGTCGAATTTACCGCCGGCATGCAGTACTGTCATGATGACCTCTGCCGCCGATATTCCCTCCTCCGCATGGATACCTACCGGGATTCCACGACCATCGTCGCGCACGCTGACGGATTTGTCGCCGTGAATCACAACGCGGATCTCTCGGCAATAGCCAGCAAGGGCCTCGTCAATCGCGTTGTCGACGACTTCGAAGACCATGTGATGCAGACCGGTTCCGTCATCAGTGTCACCGATGTACATGCCCGGTCGCTTGCGAACGGCGTCCAGCCCCTTGAGTACCTTGATCGAGGCGGTGTCGTAACTGGGTCTGGCGGCGTCTGTCATGCTATACGGTGATGGTGTCGAGGAGTAAATCAGAGGCAACACCCCATTATACATCGCCCAAGCCGTGTTTTCCCTAGCAAACTGTCGGACTTGACGGTTATATAGTCGGCTAAGAATCCCGCGGCGTTTCGATCCTAGACTGCCGATCTGCGACGCGAAGGCTCTTGATTCCGGCATTTCCCACGTCTTAATCCCCGACCACCAGGCGCCCATGTTCCACGTGGAACACCATTGACGGCTGATTGGCTACAAGAGCGCCCTCCTCGATTCTGGTGAGAAAAACCTGTGCCTCACGTTGTTCCAGCTCGGCGATCAATCGTGCACGATTCTCTCTATCCAGTTCCGCCGCGAGGTCGTCCACCAAGAGCACAGGCGCTACACCCTTCGCCTCGGTGATCATATCCATGACCCCCAAGTTCAGTGCCAGGACCAGTAATTTTTGCTGACCCCGAGAGAGTGACTTTTCGGCGGACGCGCCGTCCACCATGAGATCCAGTTCTGCTCGCTGTGGGCCAGCTGTCGTATAACCAACGCGCAGATCCTGATCGACCCTCTGATGCAATAGATCCTTGAGGCCAATGTCGTTGCCCCATCCGCGCCGATAGCGCCAACCTAGATCGAAATTCACCGACCATCGCTGCAACAAGTCCAGTACGCGGGGCAAAAGGGATTTAATGAAGGCGGCCCTGCGCCTGTCCATCATGGCAGCGGCCGTATCGATTGGTTCATGCCAGTGGCGTACGGCGGCAGTCGGCCCTCGGCGTAGGGCCGCATTGCGCTGCCTCAGTGCGCGCTGAAATGCCGTTATTACGTCCAGATAAGTCGGTTCCACGTGGAACAACCCGAGGTCGATAAAACGCCGTCTTACCTCAGGGCCTAGGCCCAATAACAGTTGCGGTTGTGATCCAATCCATTGAAGCGGCAGCGTCTCCGCCAGAGTTGACCGCTTTTTCACATCCTTTCCGTTCAGGCGACAGATTAGACTGGATTTTTCCCTGCGCACGCCGAGCCGCGAGCGAACACCTCCGCTTTCCCTAAAGAGCTGCACAATCACTGAGGTGGCATCGGCGCCTTTTCGAATCAACGGTCCGGCATCGCTGTGCCGAAATGTCCGACCACGCCCCGCGAGGTAGATCGCTTCCAGGACGGATGTCTTTCCAGCACCATTGGGACCCTGAACAAAGTTCAATCCAGGCCCTGGCTCGATGCAGAGCTGCTCGACAATGCGCAGGTTGACAATCTCTAGCGAGGCAATCTGCACGACGCCCGCTTCAGCGCAAGAAAGGGGCCTTTCGGCCCCTTGTCTTATGAGCCATCCGCAACCCGATCACAATCGCATTGGCATCACTACATAGCGACATTCACTCGCGTCCTCTTGTGTCAGCAGGCTGCTGGAATTCGAATCGATCACTGCCATCTGGACCTGATCTCCGTCGAGGACCCCGAGCACGTCTAGTAGATAACCTACGTTGAAGCCAATAGTCATCTCCGCGCCACTGTAGTCGACCTCAACCTCTTCTTCAGCCTCGTCCTGCTCAGGATTGTGTGCCTGCAGATGCAACAGCCCCTGACTGAGACGAAATCGTATCCCGCGATACTTTTCGTTGGACAGGATTGCCGTTCTTGCAAGTGCCTGTCTCAGCGTATCCCGGTCTGCCAACATTAGCGAGGAATCTCCACTCGGCATTACACGCTCGTAGTCTGGGAATCTGCCGTCTATCAATTTCGTTGTGAAACTGATCGGTCCTTGATGGAGCCTTAAGTGGCTGCTGCTGATCTCCAGCTGGGCCTCGGCGTCTGGGTCGTTTAGCAGCCGCCCTAGTTCGATCACTGCCTTACGCGGCAGGATGACCTGCAGATCCATCCCGATTGCGCCATCGAAAGCGGCGTCGCAGAGCGCCAGCCGATGCCCATCGGTCGCCACTGCCCTCACTCTGCCTGGCCGGATCTCAAGGAGCAGGCCATTCAAGTAATAGCGCACATCCTGCTGCGCCATCGCAAACTGCGTCCTCTCTATGAGCCGCTTGATGGCACCTACAGAAAGACTGAAGGTCTCACTGGCTTGGGTCGGTTCGATGCTTGGGTAGTCCTGAGCGGGTAGCGTGCCCAGTGTGTATCGCCCTCGACCAGAACGCAGCACGGCCTTGTCCCCCTCTACCTCGAGACTTAGATCTGCGGACTCTGGCAGGGCCTTGCAGATATCCATGAGTTTTCGCGCTGGTAGCGTGAATTCAATCTCACCGCTGCATTGAACCTTGGTACGCGTCTTCAGTTCCACCTCGAGATCGGTGGCGGTCAGCGAGAGATCATTATCCTTCACTGAAATCAGCACATTGGCTAAAATTGGGAGGGTCTGTCTGCGCTCTACGACGCCAACCACCTGTTGCAATGGCTTCAGCAGGTCATCCCGGTTGGCGCTGATTTTCATTCTGCTTGTTCTCCGTCTCTCTATAATTTAAGTTTTTTTTAAAAAAAAATTATTATTATTACTAGCAAGTCATCAAACAGGGAGTAAGATCGATTTTCCTATATTTTTTAGAAACTTATACCAAGCTTTTATCGTCTCAAACCTGGGCTGAACCGCTTGGGGAGCCTGTAGACCCTTTGTGGATAAAATCTCCTTATCTGTCGACTGCCATTTTGTCCCGCTTTGCCCAACATCAATTGCTCAGGGTTCTCAACAGGTTGTTGTAATCCTCCTCAACCCGATGGTCGCTGTCTCGCAGTTCGGCGATCTTGCGGGTCGCGTAGAGTACGGTGGTGTGATCTCTACCGCCGAAAGCCTCGCCGATCTCCGGCAGACTGTGATTCGTCAGCTCTTTGGCCAGGGTCATCGCCACCTGCCGGGGTCGGGCAATCGTTCGACTGCGCCGTGCGGATAACAGATCAGACGTGCGGATCTTGTAGTACTCGGCGACGGTGCGTTGGATATTGTCGACTGTGACTAGCTTGTCCTGCGCAGCGATCATGTCGCGCAAGGCCTCTTTGGCAAACTCAATGGTGATCGGTCGGCCGGTGAAATGGGCGTTCGCTACGATCCGACGCAGTGCCCCCTCGAGTTCACGTACGTTAGAGCGCACTCTCTTGCCGATGAAGAAGGCCACTTCGTTAGGCAGTTCTACATCGAACAGTTGTTGAGCCTTGCTTTTCAAGATGGCAACGCGGGTCTCGAGGTCGGGCGGTTCTACAGCGACCGTCAGACCCCAGCCAAAACGTGACTTCAGGCGGTCTTCGAGCCCGTCTACCTCCTTTGGGAAACGGTCACTGGTTAGGATGATCTGCTGCTGCGATTCGAACAGGGCATTGAAGGTATGAAAGAATTCCTCCTGCGATCGCTCCTTACCGGCAAAGAACTGCACATCGTCGATCAAGAGCGCATTGACAGAGCGCATCTTGCGCTTGAAATTATCGATAGTGCCGTGCTGCAGCGCCTTTACCATCTCAGCCACGAACCCCTCCGAGTGCATATACAACACCTGAGCGCCCGGGTTATTGTGCAGGATGCGGTTACCGACAGCGTGCATCAGGTGTGTCTTGCCAAGACCAACACCACCGTAAATGAAGAGAGGGTTATAGACGCGACCGGGATTGTCCCCAATCTGCATACTCGCAGCGCGTGCAAGCTGATTCGATTTACCCTCGACGAAGCTGCCGAAGGTGAAGTCGGGATTCGTTGTGGGCTTAAGCGCAGCCGACGGTGGTTGTCTTGGTTGGCTTTCAGCGTCGACGGCACTATCCCGGGCCGGCGGGGCGTTCGCTGCAGCCCCGAGGCTGCGCGGCGCACTGCCTATCTCCAGACTTATCTTCAGCGCACCGCCCTGACCTAGATCGATCACATAACCCCGCATCTGTTCTAGATAGTGCTTCTTCACCCAGTCTAGAACGAAGGCGTTTGGCGCCATAAGCCGCAAGTGTCGGTCTTCTTGGATGCAATGTAGGGGTCGAATCCAAGTGTTGAACTGCTGATTGGGTATTTCGTTCCCAAGCCGATTGAGGCAGTGCTGCCAGGGATCAATAGCCATTTTTTTGAAAATCTGCCTTGTAGCCGACACCGCGCAGAGGCTGGTATCGGTGGTGTAAATTATTTTTTGTGACATCCCAACACCGATAGGGCTGATGGGATTCCGTCCGTCCGCCAATGCCACCGCTGACCGAATAAGTCGTATCTTAGGACCGCCTGCAGAATTGGGTGAACGGTCGTCATAGTGTAAACGCTGTAGCTCTAGTTATCCACAGCCTGTTTTAATTGAACCACCTTTTTTAAAAGAGATTTTTTGAAAGTAAATACTTACAAACTTTAGAGCTTGCCAGTCTGCTGCGGGCTTCCGCGCGGCGCTTTGGTAACGGCGGCCCCATCTTCCCCGCACGGCGTTGACTTGTCTGGATAATCCACCTATCCTCTCGCGGCCTTGCGACGGGCATGTTCTTGAGTTTGTGCGTCAACGTCCGAAGCCAGAGTCACCGAAAACCAACTGCTGAGAAAGCCCGGAACTGAGTCATGAAACGTACCTTCCAACCAAGTCGCCTGAAGCGCGCCCGTACCCACGGCTTCCGGGCCCGGATGGCTACCCGCAATGGCCGAAAAGTTATCAATGCGAGGCGTGCCAAGGGCCGTGCGCGCCTAATCCCCTGATGCCTGAAGGTAAAAAAGGCCCTCGCAGATCCTAGACAGACGCTTTCCGCAGGCGGCACGTCTCACCGTTGCTGCACAGTATGAACGTGTGTTCACAAATTCCCGTCGCTCGGCCGATGCCTTTTTTACGGTCCTCGCGGCTCGGGACCAAGATAACGTAACCGCTCGCCTCGGTCTGGCGATTTCGAAGAAGCAAGTGCGAAGAGCCGTCGATAGAAACCGGTTAAAGCGGTTGGCGCGTGATGTCTTTCGCCTTCATCGCGGTGAACTTGACGGCCTGGATCTAGTCGTGATGGCCCGCGCCAAAGCAACGACAACAGACAACCGAACGCTCTGTGAAGCCCTGCTTCGCCACTTTCTGCGTCTGGCGAAAGCGGCGAACTCCCCGATGCCTTGATGCATTGCATCGTGATGCAGTGCCGCGGTGCGGACGCTAGGCATACGGGTTAAACTGCGGCCCTTTGCGCCCCCACCCCAGGTTGGATTTGACCTTTAGGCAGATGGATAACGTCAGACTCTTGCTCTTCATGGCCTTGGCTTTCATCGGCATGCTGATCTATCAGGCATGGCAGCAAGACTACGGACCACGTAATCAAATCGCTGCCCAGCAGCCGGTTCAACCTTCGACTGTCTTTGGCGAAACCCCGGATGCGCCGCAACGCGCAGATATCGACAGCGCCATGCCCAATCTGCCGGGCGAGACACCGGCGACTGCTGCCGCCAACGCACGTTTGATCAAAGTGCGCACCGACACCCTGGACCTGGCCATCGATACGCGCGGCGGCACCATCGTCGACGCCCGCCTGATGCAGTACCCGGTGGCGGTAAATCAACCAGACGTCAAATACCGCCTGCTCAGCCAGCGTCCCTCTGATTACTTCATCGCACAATCGGGGCTTCTGGGCGCGGACAAAGAACGCACGCCGACCCACGAGGCATTATTCTCCACAGAAGCAGAGCGCTATGAACTCGCCGAAGACGAGAATGAGCTCATCGTCGATCTGCACTGGCAGTCCGAAGATGGCGTCAAAGTCATCAAGCGATATACCTTTCGACGCGGAACCCACGCGGTACAGCTTGAGCACCTGGTCACCAATGGCTCCGATTCACCCTGGATCGGGCGCGAGTATCGGCAGCTTCAACGCGGCGAACCCGCCGATTCCGGGAACGCCTTCATGTACACCTACACCGGAGGTGCGATCTACAGCCAGGAAGACAAGTACCAGAAGTACGACTTCGAGGAACTCGGCGCGGGCCAACTCGATCGGGATGTCATCGATGGCTGGATAGCGATGATCCAGCACTATTTTCTCGCTGCGATCGTACCGCCGCGTGGTGAACAGCAGCACTTCTACGGCAAACTTCTCGCCAACGGCCGGGCAGTGATAGGGGCCTACACCCCGGCCAAGAGTATCGATCCCGGTAACAGTGCTGATTTCACTGGCGTGTTGTTCATCGGCCCGAAACTGCAGGCGGAGCTGGAACAGCTCGCACAGGGCCTGGATCTCACCGTCGACTACGGTTGGCTGGTGTTCATTGCCAAGCCGATGTATTGGGTGCTGGAACAGATTTATGCACTGGTCCACAACTGGGGCTGGACGATCATCATCTTCACCATCCTGATCAAGCTGGCCTTCTTCAAGCTGTCCGAGACCAGCTACCGCTCGATGGCGAATATGCGCAAGCTGACGCCGCGTATCCAGGCGCTTAAAGATCGTTATGGCGACGATAAGCAGCGCATGCAGCAGGCAATGATGGAGATGTACAAGACTGAGAAGATAAACCCCCTCGGCGGCTGTCTTCCGATGCTGGTTCAGATCCCGTTTTTCATTGCGTTGTACTGGGTTCTCTTGGAGAGCGTAGAGCTACGCCAGGCACCCTGGATCCTGTGGATCGATGACCTGTCGATCAAAGACCCCTACTTTGTGCTGCCTTTGATTATGGGCGTCTCGATGTTTGTGCAGCAGAAACTCAATCCACCACCACCGGATCCAATGCAGGCCAAGATCCTGATGTTCCTGCCGGTGGTTTTTACGGTGATGTTTGCCTTCTTCCCCTCGGGTCTGGTGCTGTACTGGGTGGTCAACAACTTATTGTCTATTGCACAACAGTGGGTGATCACCAAGCGCATCGAAGAAGGCGCAAAGGCCTGAGCCGGCGTGTTGGCCGATCTGGCTGCCGATACCATCGCTGCAATTGCGACACCCCCTGGCCGCGGCGGTGTCGGTATCGTGCGGATCTCCGGCGTGGGAGCGCAGCTGGTTGCCCAAGGCGTGCTAGGCCGGCTGCCCGGGCCCCGCGAAGCGCATTACGGAGCCTTCTTCGATTCGCAGCAACAGCCGATCGATTGGGGTATTGCGCTGTACTTCAGGGCGCCCGCATCCTTCACCGGCGAAGATGTGCTCGAGTTGCACGGCCACGGCGGGCCGGTGGTGCTCGATCTTCTGCTGCGACGGGTGGTCGAACTGGGCGCGCGGCTTGCGGCGCCGGGGGAATTCTCCCGCCGCGCTTTCATGAACGACAAACTCGATCTCGCGCAGGCCGAGGCGATCGCCGACCTCATTGAAAGCCAGACGCAGGCCGCGGCGCGTTCTGCGGTCCGCTCGCTCAGCGGTCGCTTCTCCGAGTTGATTTATGCCCTGGTCGGCGACATTACGCGCCTGCGGGTATATGTCGAGGCCGCCATCGACTTTCCCGAGGAGGAGATCGATTTCCTCGCAGATAGCCATGTCGAGACGGAACTCCTCGGCCTGATCGAACGAGTCCTCGAGCTGTCGCGCAAAGCGCATATCGGCAGGCTGCTGCGCGACGGTATGACGCTGGTCATCGCCGGGCTCCCCAACGCCGGCAAATCCAGCCTGATGAATGCGTTGACCGGCCAAGACAGCGCCATCGTAACCGATGTCCCGGGCACCACCCGTGACGTGCTGCGTGAACAGATCGATATCGACGGACTCCCAGTCCACATCGTTGACACTGCCGGATTGCGCGAGGTCAACGACGACGTGGAGCGTGAGGGCGTACGCCGTGCGCGCCACGAAATCACCCGCGCTGATCATGCACTGTGGGTGTTCGACGCTTACCAAGATCCCGATGCGCTTGGACTGGCGAATGCCGACCTGCCGGATACCTTGGCAGTCACCAGGGTGCGTAACAAGGCCGATCTGGTCGATGCCCCGATCGGACGCCATGACCAAAAAGGGATGCCGGAGATCAGCCTATCGGCCAAGACAGGTGCGGGCGTGGATGTCTTGCGCGACTATCTCAAGGGACTGGTGGCCTACGATGGCGCGGCCGAAGGTGACTTCAGTGCGCGTCGCCGCCATCTCGATGCAATAGCAAGGGCCCAGGCAGCGCTGCTTGCCGGGCAAGAAGCCTTGGCGAAGGGCCGGTCGGGCGAGCTATTGGCCGAAGACCTCCGCCAGGCACAGCTCGCGTTGTCCGAGATTATCGGCGAGTTTAGCGCCGACGACCTGCTTGGCGAGATATTCAGCAGTTTCTGTATCGGTAAGTGAGTCCGCCTGTGGGGTGCGCGCCCGCACATTCGAGCCGAGGAAATCGGGCGAGATATGCAGGCTAGTTCGACTTGAGCCTGAGTCGGGCGATGCGTCTGCGGAGTGCGCCGACTTGCCGCTGGTTCCCACTCTGCCCATAGCGCAGCTGAATATACATCCGGTTGATCGCCAGCAATTGATTACGGGCCTGCGGGAAGGACTCGGCCGCCACGGCACAGATCGTATCCGGACCCTGCCACGGTGGCGCCCTGACACCGGCATGCTGGAGTTTGTGCAACAGTCTCTGCCACAGGGCGGGCAGCGGATCCTGAGTCCGCCCGCGCGGCAACTGCGCAACGATGTAGACTAGCGTGATCGCCAATGCGCCGCCGATCGTCATTGTAAGGATCAGCCCCAGGCCTTTGACGTCGCGGAGTCCAAGCATCTCGAGCAGGCTGCTTTGGCGATCGGCGGTGAAGCCTACTACCCAACGGTGCCATCCCAGATCGACGGCGTCCGCCAGCCACGCCGCATTGCGCCAGAGTGCGCCGATCATGCCTGGGTCATCGATGCTGAAGACGACCTGGTCGCTGTTCTGCGATAACGCTGTGTTGATCGACTGCTCGATCCGCTCGGGGGCCACGGCGGCCGTCGGATCCACGCGCCACCAACCGAGCTTAGGCAGCCAGACCTCGGCCCAGGCATGGGCGTCGGACTGGCGTACCACCCAGTGGTCGGCATGCGGATTCTTCTCGCCGCCCTGATAGCCGAGAACCACTCGGGAAGGGATGCCGGCGACGCGCATCAAAAGCGCAAAACTCCCGGCATAGTGCTCGCAGAAACCGCGCCGTGTCTCGAACAGAAACTGATCGACGACATCACCCCGCAGCTCCCCGGGCGCCAGCGTGTACACGAAGGGCTGCTCGCGGAAATAGGCCAGCGCCTGTTGCACCACCTGCAGTGGTTGTTGCGGATCACTCGCCGCGCGCCAGGTGTCCACCAGCTCGCCGACCCTGGGTGAGACCTGGGCCGGCAACTGAAGGCCCATGTCCCGCTCGGGCTCGCTCAAATGCTGCATGCGAAACGCGGGATCAGAGCCCGCACGGTAGGTGTGCCGCTGATTGACCCGCTGCGTACCCACCAAGCTGTAGTTGCTGTTGAGCAGGGCTGCAGCAGGCTTATCGGTCACGACGTCCAGTCCGAACAACCAATATTCGCCGGTAGGCTCGAGTGTTACCTCATAGTCGATGGGCTGCGAAGCGCCTGGGCCTGGCGGCAGCGCACGCGCAGAGTGTCGCCCGGCCGTCCAGCGTTGACCATCGGTGTGCCAGAGTACCGGCCCACGCCAGTAGCGTTCATCCGGTTTCGGGGATTCGCCGAAGAAACGCACCCGAAAGGCGGTCTCGTTCGATTGACTGAGCCTGCCGATATCGCCGAGGCTCATGTCGTCACTGATGCCGGTGACCGCGCTGGATACATTGACGCCCCACAGCGGATCACTCAGACGCGGGAACAGCAGGAAGACCACCAGCGCCAGCGGCAGCGCACCGGCGAGCATCGCCAAGGTATTACGCAGCTGTAGACGCAATTCGAGATTTACCCGGCTGAGTCCGACCTGAATCGACATCAACGCGATCACCCCCGCGAACAGATAGATAGCCAGCGGGAGCGACTGGTCGTAAAGAAACTGTGTCAGTACCAGAAAATAACCAAGGAACACCGCGACGTGGATATCCCGCCGAGCCCGCAGCTCGAGCAGCTTCAGCCCTAACATCACGATCAGTAGCGCGGTCCCGGCAAGACGGCCGTCGGCCACGTGGGTTGTTGCCACCACCAGCGCCATCGCGGCAATCATCAGGAGCATCAGCAGCCATCGACGCGGCATCACCTCGGGTTGTCGCTGTGCGATCAGGCGCCACAGCGTGGCGATGTAGAAGAATGCGAGTACCAGCGGGTTGAGGTTTGCGGCATGCGGCGCCACCAACGCACCGAGCAGCAGCAACAGCGCGGTGAGTAGGCGCGCCGGTATCGGCAGGCTGGCCAGCGCGTCACGCATGGTCCGCACCGAACAGCGCAAGATGACGCAGACACTGATGGCGATGTGCAGGTCCGCTCGCCGGCTGGAACACACCCTCCGGGGTCCTCAGGCCATACCGTCTGCCGCCGGCCTCCGCGTCGATAATGGCGCGCGCCAAGGCCGAGATACGTGACTCGGTATCGCGGCCCGGTGCCTGTTGCCAATCGATCCAGACCGGCGCAGTCGCCTGTCCGCTGAACATTCGGGTATTCAGGCCGCGATCGCGCGCGTAGCTCTTCCAGTCTATCTGCGAGGGCTGATCGCCCGGCCGATAGCCTCGCAACCCCATGAAATCATCGTTGCCACTCCCGAACTCCCCACTCAGCGTGTCCTCACCCTCGCCGCCGGTGGGTGTCCAGGGTTCGCCGGGCCTGGGATAGACCAAGATCGGCCGATCGCATTCGAGGTAACACCAGGCGCGAAAAAGGCCGAGCGGATACCGGGTGCTGATCACCAGGCGCCCGAGCCGTTGCAGGCCGCGCGGCATCCCCGCCAAAGCGAGAGTGCGCGCCTGGCGCCCGCTGCCGGCACGCAGGTCCAACAGGACCGGCTCGCTGTCTTCGAACATCAGTTGAATCGCGGGGCGTTCGCGCTCGTCCATGTCCAGCTCGACGAGAAACTGGCCAGGTTCCTCGGCGAACACGGCGGGCGCGCCCTGGCAGACCAGGCGCAGGCCGCGCAGGTTGCGCCAGGTCAGATAGATCGCATTGCTGGCCAGACCGGCCAACAGGAAGGTCAACAGATGGGCGGGGTTGTTGCCGTAGTTGACTGCGCCCAGCAGCATCAGGAACAACAGGACGCCAAAGATCAGACCGTAGCGGGTTGGCAAGATATAGATGCGGCGACTATTGATCTGCGCGTGACCGGCGGCAGATGCCTGCTCGATGCGCAGAAAGTCTGTCAGCCTCATGTCGAGCCTGCTGCAGTCATGCGCTCAGGGAATGGCTACGCTCGTAATGAGCTGTTCGATGGGGTCAGTGCCGTCACCATCCAACCAGGTCAGACGATGGCCGGCCACGCTCGGCAAAACCGCTTGCACGTCTTCCGGGACAACCTGCGCCCGGCCATCGATCATCGCCCAGGCACGGGCGGCGCGCAGCAGCGCGAGCCCGGCGCGCGGCGACAGACCGAGTTCCCAGCGCGGTGAGGCGCGCGTGGCCGCAAGCAGCGCCTGGACATAGTCGAGCAGTGCGGGCGCGACATAGACGTTTTCGACATGTGCCTGCCACGCCTGCAATGTCGGTGGGTCAATGCGCGCCGACACCTCCTTGAGCATCACACGGCGGTCGCCGCCGTCCAATAGCGTTCGCTCGGCTGCAGGATCCGGGTAGCCGAGGCTTATGCGCATCAGGAAGCGATCGAGCTGGGATTCCGGCAGCCCGAAGGTACCTATCTGGGTCCGTGGGTTCTGAGTAGCGATCACGAAGAACGGCTCCGGCAGCTCGCGTGTCTCGCCATCGGCCGTTACCTGGCGTTCCTCCATAGCCTCGAGTAGCGCACTCTGGGTCTTCGGTGTGGCACGGTTGATCTCGTCGGCCAGGACCAGCTGGGCGAATACGGGCCCCGGATGGAAGTGAAAGCAGCCCTCCTCGCGGTCGTAGATCGACACACCGAGAATATCGGCGGGCAGCATGTCCGCAGTGAACTGGACGCGCTGAAAATTCAGGCCGAGCAGCCGGGCCAGCAGATGCGCCAGTGTCGTCTTGCCCACGCCAGGTACATCCTCGATCAATAGATGCCCGCCGGCCAGCAGACAGGTCAGTGCGAGGCGCAGGGTCTCCTGCTTACCGACAATCAGTCTGCCAGCGTCCTCCAGGACCTGGCGCAGGATGGCGCCATCACCGGGTGCCACGGAGGAATTCAATGCGCCTTCGTGCATTCGTAGTTTGCTCTTTGCTGATGACCGACAGCCAGACTATCGGCTAGCCTACCCGATTCTCCAGTCTAACAACCCCCGGCTGCGTAGTGATCTGATCGGCAGTCTGATCACGCGCAAAATGGTGGCAGTTACCCGGGTAGAGTGCGATTCGACTACAATCAGCCTCTGACTTCTCTGTCCCCAGGTCGAAAGGCGCGGCGGTCTGCGCCCATGCCGGCCTAGTTCATCTAGAGGGTCCTTGGATGCTCCATGCAAAGGTCTACGACGTAATCGTAGTCGGCGGCGGCCATGCCGGTACCGAGGCGGCGCTGGCGGCCGCGCGCATCGGGGTCAAGACGCTCTTGCTTTCGCACAGCATCGAGACGCTCGGCGCGATGAGCTGTAATCCGGCCATCGGCGGCATCGGCAAAGGTCACCTGGTGCGCGAGGTCGATGCCCTGGGTGGCTTGATGGCTCGTGCTTCCGACCGTGCCGGAATTCAGTTCCGTACGCTGAATTCCAGAAAAGGTCCTGCGGTGCGCGCGACCCGTGCGCAGGCCGACCGTGCGCTGTACAAGGCGGCGGTGCGCGATGCGCTGCAGAACGAGCCAAACCTCGACTTGTTCCAGCAGGCGGTCGACGATCTGATCGTCGAGGGCGAGCGCGTCACAGGTGTGGTCACCCAGATGGGTCTGCGCTTTCGTGCCAGTGCCGTGATACTGACCGTCGGCACCTTTCTTGGCGGACGCATCCATATTGGTCTGGAAAATTATCAGGGAGGGCGCGCCGGTGATCCGCCGAGCAATGCGCTGTCCCGCCGGCTGCGCGAGCTACCGTTCGCTGTCGAGCGTCTGAAGACCGGGACGCCACCACGTATCGACAGGCGCACGATCGATTATTCACGGCTCGCGTTGCAACCCGGCGACGACCCGGAGCCGGTGTTTTCCTTCATGGGCTGCCGAGCCGAGCATCCCCGCCAGGTGCCCTGTCACATCACCCGCACCAATGCGCGCACGCACGAGGTAATTCGCGGCGGCATGTCGCGCTCGCCGATGTATACGGGTGTGATCGAGGGTGTAGGTCCGAGGTATTGTCCGTCGATCGAAGACAAAGTGGTGCGCTTTGCGGACAAGGATTCGCACCAGATCTTTATAGAACCCGAGGGTCTCACGAGTATCGAGGTCTATCCCAATGGGATCTCCACGTCGCTGCCGTTCGACGTGCAGTGGGAGTTGGTGCGCTCGATGCGTGGTCTTGAGGATGCGCGCATAACCCGGCCGGGTTATGCCATCGAGTATGATTTTTTCGACCCCCGCGACCTGAGGTCCTCGTTGGAGACGAAGTTCATTCAGGGCCTGTTCTTTGCCGGGCAGATCAACGGCACCACTGGCTATGAAGAGGCCGCCGCGCAGGGCCTGCTGGCCGGATTGAATGCGGCGCGCCAGGTACAGCAGCGCGACAGCTGGTCGCCGCGTCGCGACGAGGCCTATCTCGGCGTACTGGTCGATGATCTCACCACCCGCGGCACGAGCGAGCCGTATCGCATGTTCACGTCACGCGCCGAGTTCCGTCTGATGCTGCGCGAGGACAACGCCGATCTGCGTCTCACCGAAACAGGGCGCGCCATGGGGCTGATAGACGACGTTCGATGGGCGTTTTTCGAGCGTAAACGCGAGGCCATCGAGCGCGAGCAGCAACGCCTGCGTGATACTTGGGTGCGCCCGGATGATCTGACGTCGGCAGGTGCCCCGGAGCTTGGCGACGACCCACTGCGCAGGCCGTCGCGGGCCCTGGATCTGCTGAACCGGCCGGGTGCCGATTACCCCAAGGTCTGCGCGATCCCGAGTGTCGGCGCGGCCGATATCGACCGCGATCTGCGCGATCAGGTCGCTGAGCAGGTAGAGATCCAGGCCAAGTACTCGGGATACATCGAGCGCCAGCGTGTCGAAGTGGAACGGACACGCCGGGCCGAGGCGATCCGCCTGCCGGTCACGCTGGATTACGCGCGCGTGAAGGGGCTGTCGGCGGAGGTCAGTGAGAAGCTGTCACGCCACCGGCCTGAGACCATTGGACAGGCCGGCCGCATCCCGGGGGTCACGCCGGCGGCAGTATCACTGCTGATGATCCATCTGAAGAAGCGATCCGCCTGATCGCAGTCTGTGCGTCATCGCGCATAGCACTGGTGCGGCCATCTCGCCGCGCTTCCCGAGACTTTCGTGCAATACCCAGTTACCCGGTCTAACGGCGCTGTGCCTGCTTGCATGCAGGCCGTGCCAGGCAACGCATCAACCACCGGTTCAGATCGGGATAGTCTTTCAGCGGGACGCGCGCAGGTTTGCACCAGGCGAACACTGCGGCGACATTCAAATCCGCCACGGTGAAGCGCTCTCCGACCAGATAGTCGCGACCCTGCAGGGCGCGATCGAGCACGCCAACGGGGGCCTGCAATACCCCAAGATTGCGACTGACCCGCGCCGGGTCGCGTTTCTCCTCGGGCAGCACCCGATTGTGCATCAATACGGTCAGCAGCGGGCGTTCGACCTCGGTCATTACCCAGAAAGACCACTGCCAGGTCAGTGCCTCACCGGCAATGTCATCTGGCCACAGACCGGCTTCGGCCCCGTAGTTGCGCGCCAGATAGAGGTCGATGGCCATGGATTCCCACAACACCAGTTCGCCGTCTACCAGCGTGGGTACCCGGCCATTGGGGTTTAGCGCACGGAATCCCGGGTCATTCAGGTCATCGCCGCGGTAGTCGAGCCTCACGTGTTCGTATTCCACGCCCAGTTCCTCGAGCAGCCAAAGCGGCCGAAAGGCGCGCGACTGGGTAATGCCGTAGATCCTGATCATGGTTGCCGCTTCCGCTTATCGGGCCTTGATCTTACACTGATCGCATGACCCAATCCGGCGAGCAAGCTGCCGATTGGCAGCGCCAATTGGCGAGCGGCCTAGACGCCATGCGGATTGCGCTCGATAGGGCGCAGCAGGCGGCGCTGGTGGGCTATCTGCAGCGACTGACGAAATGGAACCGCAGCTACAATCTCACCGCGGTGCGAGATCCCAAGGCAGTGGTCGCACGCCACCTGCTCGACAGTCTGTCCATCCTCCCATGGGTCGAAACGGGTCCGGTGCTGGATGTCGGCACCGGTGCCGGCCTGCCGGGCATCCCACTCGCGATCGCCCGCCCGGCAGTGGATTTTTGCCTGCTCGACAGCAGTGGCAAGAAGACACGCTTTCTGCGACAAGCGGTCAGCGAGCTGGGCCTGCCGAATGTCGAGGTAGTCCATGGCCGCGTCGAGCAGCTGGACCGATCGCGACACTATGCACTGATTACCTCGCGGGCCTTCGCTGCACTGGCGGATATGCTGAAGGCAACGGGGCCACTGCTCAGCGAGAGCGGGCGCTGCCTGGCCATGAAAGGTGCCGCGCCGACCGAGGAGATCGCCAGGCTGCCGCCCGGCTGGTGCGTCGAATTAGTGCCGCTCGAGGTGCCGGGCGAGAGGGCGCGGCGTCATCTGGCGATTGTGGAGCGGGATCACCGTCAGGATAGGGAGCCATGAACGCTAGAGTCTTGCAGGGTATCTTTTTTTGACGGCCTGGTTATGATGATTAAGCCGGCCGTCGGATTCGGCAGGAGGGTGGGGTCCAGTCTGACGACCATGGGACGAATAATCGCGATTGCCAATCAGAAAGGTGGCGTGGGCAAGACCACAACGGCCGTCAATACCGCCGCTGCACTGGCGGCCATGCGGCGACGCGTTCTGTTGATCGACCTCGATCCGCAGGGAAACGCGACCACCGGCAGCGGTATCGACAAGCAGGATATCGAGCGATCTACGCTGGAGGCCCTGATGGGCGAGGTCGCACTTGCCGATTGCATCCAGACCGCCGGCGCCCCCGGTTATGATGTGCTGCCATCGAACAGCGATCTCACCGCGGCCGAGGTTCGTCTGCTCGAGGCTCCACTGCGCGAACGACGTCTGGCATTGGCTCTGGAACCGGTAGTCGACGCCTATGATTACATCCTGATCGACTGCCCGCCGTCACTCAACATGCTCACGCTCAACGCACTGGTGGCGGCAGACAGCGTACTGGTGCCGTTGCAGACGGAATACTACGCATTGGAAGGGCTGTCCTCCCTACTGGCGACCGT
Organism: Sedimenticolaceae bacterium; assembly: GCA_049669185.1. GTDB lineage: Bacteria > Pseudomonadota > Gammaproteobacteria > Chromatiales > Chromatiaceae > Thiosocius. The sequence goes on from JBATKF010000190.1 coordinate 26,613, forward strand.
GCAGCAGATAAAGGACCATCGCAATCCTCGGCTGGAGATGGAGGGTATTGTTCGCACCATGCACGACCCGCGGAACAACCTCGACAACCAGGTCTCGGCGCAGTTGATACAACACTTTGGCGACAAGGTTTTCCGCACCATGATCCCGCGCAACGTGCGCGTGGCCGAGGCGCCGAGCCATGGCCTCCCGGTCCTGCTGTATGATCAGAGCTCACGCGGCGCAATCAGTTACATGGCGCTGGCCAGCGAAATGACGCGTCGCCACATCCCGCAGAATACGAGCGCACCTGCCTGACCATGGTTAAGAAACGAGGCCTAGGCCGTGGACTGGATGCGCTGCTCGGCGCCTCCCAGACCGCCGCCCAAGAAGATGATACCGAGAACTTGGCTGTCGCCGGCACCGGCCACGCCCATCGCCTGCCTGTCGACATCATCAGGCGTGGGCGTTATCAACCGAGACGCAGCTTCGACGAGGACAGGCTGCGTGAACTGGCCGACTCGATCACAGCCCAGGGCATGGTGCAGCCGATAGTGGTGCGTCCCGTCGGCGACCGGCAGTACGAGATCATCGCCGGAGAGCGGCGCTGGCGGGCCGCCCAGATCGCTGGACTGGCCGATGTGCCTGTGGTGGTCTACGAGGTCGATGACCAGTCCGCCATGGCCATGGCGCTGATCGAGAACATTCAGCGCGACGATCTCAATCCGCTGGAGGAGGCTGGTGCCCTGCATCGCCTGCTGACCGAATTCGAGCTGACCCATCAGCAGGTCGCGCAGGCGGTCGGCAAGTCGCGTACCACGGTCACCAATCTAATCCGCCTGCTCGATCTGAATCCCGAGGTCAAGGAGATGGTTGAGCGCGGTGAGATTGAAATGGGGCACGCAAGGGCCTTGCTCGCGCTACAGGGCGCAACGCAGACAGCGGCGGCGACCAAGGTGGCTGCCAAGGGGCTGTCGGTGCGCGAGACCGAGGCCTTGGTGCGGCGCCTGTCTCAGCCACCCAAGCCATCCGCTGAGCCGGTCGAGGAAGACCCCGATGTACGTCGCCTGCTGTCGGATCTGACCGATCGCCTCGGTGCCAAGGTCGCCCTGCAGCAGGGTGCGGGTAACAGCGGGCGGCTGGTGATCAGCTACAACAACCTCGAGGAGCTCGAAGGAATCCTCGATCATATCCGCTAAGGGGTCAGTCCAAGGGTTTCCCTAGAGTTATCCTTTATTTTATTCATCAGACGATCGTTTGACCTTATACAGCCTAATTCTTATACTTCGCGCGCTCCAGTAAGCTCGATCTAAAGCGCGGGCATGCAGCAGATGCAAAACCTTGATGCTCATCGGGCCAAGCGGATCCTGATCGCTCAGGTAGCTGCCACCCTGGTCGTCGCGCTGCTCGGACTGGCGTTTGGTCTGCGTTCGGCCATGTTCGCGCTCCTCGGGGGGGCGACAGCCACGGTTGCCAATGCCTTGTTCGCCTATTGGGTGTTTGGGGGCTATCGCGCAGACGAGCCGGGACGTCTGCTGATGCAGATTTATGGCGGTGAGGTGTTGAAGCTGACGCTTATCGCCGCGGTATTCTTGGGTGCGATCATCTGGCTGAAACCGGTGAGCCCACTTGCCCTGTTTGGGGGCTTTTTAGTGGTACAGGTTTTTCCTCCGTTGTTGGCGAATCGCATCGCTGGCTGAACGTCATAGAGAACAGAAGATGGCTGGCTCCGAAACGCAGACCTCCGCTGAATACATCAAGCACCACTTGACCAATCTGACCTTTGGCAATCATCCGGAGCATGGTTGGGGGATCGCTCACAGTTCTGCAGAGGCTGCTGAGATGGGCTTCTGGGCGATCCATCTGGACACGATGTTTTTCTCCCTACTGCTTGGAGGCCTTTTTCTGTATTTTTTTCACAAGGTCGGCAAGGCCGCGACTTCCGGGGTGCCCGGCACTGCACAGAACATGGTCGAAGCAATCGTCGCCTTTGTTCAGGACAATGTGCGCAGCACGGCGTGTGAGCGAAATCCGCTGGTCGCGCCGTTGGCGCTTACGATCTTCATCTGGGTATTCTTGATGAACCTGATGGACCTGCTCCCAGTAGATCTCATACCCTGGCTCGCCTCTCTGATTGGCATCCATTTTCTGAAGATAGTGCCCACCACCGATCCAAACGCGACCTTCGGCATGTCGCTGATGGTGTTTGGTTTGATCATTTACTACAGCATCAAGGTGAAGGGTATCGGCGGCTTTGCCGGCGAACTGACGCTCCACCCTTTTGGGAAATGGGGCATGCCGGCCAACCTCCTGCTGGAGGGTATCAACCTTCTGGCAAAGCCGATCTCGTTGTCGCTCCGCCTGTTCGGCAACCTTTATGCCGGCGAGATGATCTTCATCCTGATCGCTTTGATGTACGGAGGGGGCCTGGTGCTCGGCATATCCGGCGGCTTGCTGCAATTCGTTTGGGCGGTGTTCCATATCCTCATCATCACGCTGCAGGCGTTCATCTTTATGGTGCTCACCATCGTGTATCTCGATATGGCGCATCAAGAAAGCCACTAGCTTTATTACGCTTTAGAAACCTACCAACACGGGAGTAAATCATGGAACTCGCTAATGCCATTCTGTACATCGCCGCTGGCTTGATGCTGGGCCTGGGTGCGCTGGGCGCGGCGGTTGGTATCGGTGTATTGGGTGGGCGCTTTCTCGAAGGCGCGGCTCGTCAGCCGGAACTCATCCCTATGCTGCGTACGCAGTTCTTCATCGTCATGGGACTGACCGATGCGCTGCCGGTCATCTCCATTGCGATGGGTCTGTACCTGATGTTCGCTGTTTGATGCCGCATCGGTCGCAGACCGTGTACCTCCCTCTCGTTGCTTAAAGAGGCGCACAGATGAATATCAACGTGACTTTGTTCGGGCAGATGCTGTCCTTCGCGGTGTTCGTTTGGTTCACCATGAAGTTCGTCTGGCCACCGATCGTCAAGGCCATGGAAGAGCGTAAGGCCAAAATTGCAGAAGGCCTGGCTGCCGCGGAGCGTGGTCAGCATGAGCAAGAGCTGGCCGAAAAGCGCGCTAAAGATTCGCTGCACGAGGCGAAACGCCAGGCGGCGGAGATAAAGCACAATGCCGAGAAACAGGCCGCACTGATCGTCGAAGAGGCCCGCGACAAGGCGAAAGAAGAAGGCCATCGGCAGCTGCTTGCTGCTCAGGCCGAGATCGAGCAGGAGACGAACAAGGCCCGCGAGGTCTTGCGAGCCAAAGTGGCAGAGTTGGCGGTACTGGGCGCAGAAAAGATCCTGCGCAAAGAAATCGACGCCAATGCGCACCGCGACATCGTCGAATCGGTTGCCAGGCAGATCTAGGGCGGACGAATGGCAGGAGACGCTAAAACGATTGCTCGACCCTACGCCGAGGCCATCTTCGCGCGTGCCGTGGCGAGCGAAACCCTGGATTCATGGTCGGACATGCTGGGCTTATTGACTGCGGCCGCGGCAGACCGGGCGCTTTCGGGGCTCATCGCCAGCCCAAAGCTGGACCAGGCCCAGATGACTGAGCTAATGCTCGACATCGGCGGCGGCCACCTCAGCGACGAGGGCCAAAACCTGGTGCGTATTCTGGTCGCGAACCGGCGCCTTTCCGTGCTGCCGGAGATCGCCCAGCTGTACGAAGAGCGCAAGGCTGAGCACGACGGCACATTGACCGTCCAGGTCGCCTCCGCGTTTGCGCTTGATGCGGCCGAGGAGCAGGCGCTGGCCGAGGCGCTCAAGCGCAAACTCGGCCGCGAAATCCGCATTTCCAGCAAGCAGGATCCGGAACTGATCGGCGGCTTCCGCCTGCGGGCTGGCGACATGGTTATCGACGGCTCGGTCGCCGGACAGCTCGGACAGCTGGCCAACGAATTAGGAATCTAATCGGGAAAGCAATCATGCAACTGAACCCCTCCGAGATCAGCGAGCTGATCAAGAGCAAGATCGAGAAGTTTGATCTGACCACAGAGGCCCACAACGAGGGGACTGTGGTCTCTGTCACTGACGGTATCGTCCGCATCCATGGCCTGGCCGACGCACTGTCGTACGAGATGCTGGAATTTCCCGGCAACACTTTTGGCCTGGCGCTCAACCTCGAGCGCGATTCTGTCGGCGCCGTCGTGCTGGGTGATTACAAGCACATCACCGAGGGTGATTCGGTGAAATGCACTGGGCGCGTGCTCGAGGTGCCGATTGGCCCCGAACTGCTCGGACGCGTCGTTGATTCACTGGGTAACCCAATGGACGGCAAGGGCCCGATCAATGCCAAGCTGACAGCGCCAATCGAGCAGATTGCCCCGGGCGTCATCGAGCGCAAATCGGTCGACCAGCCGGTACAGACGGGTATCAAGGCCATCGACTCCATGGTCCCGATCGGCCGCGGCCAGCGTGAACTCATTATCGGCGACCGTCAGACCGGAAAGACCGCCATCGCGGTTGACGCGATCATCAACCAAAAAGGCACGGGGATTAAGTGCATCTACGTCGCCATTGGCCAGAAGAATTCCTCGATCGCCGTCCTGGTGCGCAAGCTCGAAGAGCATGGTGCCATGGACCACACCATCATCGTGGCCGCCCCGGCCGCTGACGCCGCGGCAATGCAGTACATCGCGCCGTACTCCGGCACGACCATGGGCGAATACTTCCGTGATCGCGGCGAAGACGCACTTATCATCTTTGACGATCTGACCAAGCAGGCTTGGGCCTATCGCCAGGTATCGCTGCTGCTGCGTCGGCCTCCGGGTCGAGAGGCCTACCCGGGCGACGTCTTCTACCTGCACTCGCGCCTGCTCGAGCGCGCGTCGCGCGTCAACGCCGATTATGTCGAGAAGTTCACCAACGGTGAGGTCAAGGGTAAGACCGGCTCCCTGACCGCATTGCCGATCATCGAGACCCAGGCGGGCGACGTGTCGGCCTTCGTACCAACCAACGTGATCTCGATTACTGACGGTCAGATCTTTCTCGAGTCCGATCTGTTTTCGGCCGGTCTGCGACCGGCCATCAATGCCGGTCTGTCCGTCTCGCGCGTCGGTGGCGCGGCCCAGACCAAGATCATCAAGAAACTCGGCGGTGGTGTTAGGCTGGCACTCGCGCAATACCGCGAGCTGGCGGCATTCTCCCAGTTTGCCTCCGACCTCGACGAGGCGACCCGCAAGCAGCTGGAGCGTGGCCAGCGGGTAACTGAACTGATGAAGCAGCCGCAGTACTCGCCGCTGTCGACTAGCAACATGGCGGTCTCGCTGTTCTCGGCCAACGAGGGTTATCTCGATGATGTCGAGATCAATAAGGTCGTGTCTTTCGAGGCCGCGCTGCACAGCTACATGGCCGCGAACCACGCAGAGCTAGTAGCGAAGGTGAATGCCGAGGCGGATTGGAATGACGAGCTGGAAGCTGCATTCCATGAGGCACTCAAAGACTTCAAGGCCAATCACAGCTGGTAACAGACACCGAAACACAGGGGTCGCGAAAGCCTCGAAATTTCGAGCGCTGTAGTTCCTCTCTATTGTGTCCTTGGTGATTGAACAAGCGAAACACGAAGGTTAAACATGGCTGGCGCTAAAGAGATTCGTACAAAGATTGCCTCTGTCAAGAGCACTCAGAAGATTACGAGCGCGATGGAGATGGTCGCGGCGGCGAAGATGCGCAAGGCGCAGGACCGCATGGAGCAGACCAGGCCTTACGCAGAGAAAATGCATCAGGTCATCGGTCATGTCGCGCTGTCCAATCCGGAGTACAAGCATCCTTTCATGCACGCACGGGAGGTCAAGCGCGTCGGCCTAATTATCGTATCCTCGGATCGCGGCCTGTGCGGTGGCCTCAACAGCAATCTGTTTCGGCATCTGGTCCGTGAGATTCGGAAACTGCGCGACGGTGGCGTCGAGGTCCAGTACTGCACCATCGGTACCAAGGCGCTCGGTTTCTTCCGTCGCGTCGGCGGCAAGGTAGTGGCGCAGGCAACCCACCTGGGTGATGCCCCGCGCATCGATGACCTCGTCGGTACCGTAAAGGCGATGCTGGACGACTACATCGACGGCAGCATCGATGAAATTCGCATTGCCTACAACAAATTCATCAACACCATGACGCAACAGCCTACGGTCACGCAGCTGGTGCCGCTGGCACAAGGCGAGGACGCCGAAAAACTCTCGCACCACTGGGATTACATCTATGAGCCCGGCGCGAAAGAGGTACTCGAAGGGCTGCTGACCCGCTACATCGAAGCGCTGGTCTACCAGTCTGTGGTGGAGAACGGTGCCTGTGAGCAGTCGGCGCGAATGGTTGCCATGAAGTCGGCGACCGACAATGCGGGCGACATAATCGACGAGTTGCAGCTGATCTACAACAAGGCTCGACAGGCCGCCATCACCCAGGAGATCTCTGAGATCGTGGGCGGCGCCGCAGCCGTGTCGTGAGAGCTATTGGGGAGGCGAAACAGTGACGCTCCCGGACGAATTTAGACTATACGGATCTGATGCTGCTGCGGCAGCCAAGAGGAAAAGCCAATGAGCACGGGTAATGTCGTGGAAATTATCGGCGCCGTCGTGGACGTTCAGTTCCAGCGCGGCGGCATGCCGAACATTTACGATGCACTGAAAATCGAATCAGCGGACATCACGCTGGAGGTGCAGCAGCAGTTGGGTGACGGTATCGCTCGCTGCATCGCGATGGGATCCACTGACGGCCTCAAGCGCGGCCTGGAAGTCGTCAATACCGGCCAAGCGATATCGGTCCCCGTCGGCCAGGCAACCCTGGGACGCATCATGGACGTGCTCGGCAATCCGGTCGACGAGGCCGGTCCGATCGCCACCGAAGAGCGCATGCCCATCCACCGTGAAGCGCCCAAGCTTGAGGATCAGGCGACCACTACCGAGATCCTCGAGACCGGCATCAAGGTCATCGATCTCATCATGCCTATCGCCAAGGGCGGGAAGATCGGCCTGTTCGGCGGTGCCGGTGTCGGCAAGACCGTCACCTTGATGGAGCTGATCCGAAACATCGCCGTTGCGCACTCGGGATTCTCTGTATTCGCGGGTGTCGGTGAGCGCACCCGCGAGGGAAACGACTTCTATCACGAGATGACGGAAGGCGGCGTAATCGATAAGGTGGCCCTGGTCTATGGCCAGATGAACGAGCCGCCCGGCAACCGTCTCCGCGTGGCCCTGACCGGTTTGACCATGGCCGAGTATTTCCGTGACGAAGGCCGAGACGTGCTGATGTTCGTCGACAACATCTATCGTTACACCCTGGCGGGCACCGAGGTGTCGGCCCTGCTGGGTCGTATGCCCTCGGCAGTAGGCTACCAGCCTACCCTGGCCGAAGAGATGGGTGTCTTGCAGGAGCGCATTACCTCGACCAAGACCGGCTCGATCACCTCCTTCCAGGCCGTTTATGTCCCCGCAGATGACCTGACTGACCCTTCGCCGGCCACCACCTTCGCGCACCTGGATGCCACCCTGGTGTTGTCGCGCCAGGTTGCGGAACTGGGGATCTACCCGGCAGTGGACCCGCTTGATTCGACCTCGCGTATTCTCGATCCGCACGTGGTCGGCACCGAGCACTACGAAGTTGCGCGCGGCGTACAGGGAGTATTGCAGCGCTACAAGGAGCTCAAGGACATCATTGCCATCCTGGGCATGGACGAGCTGTCCGAAGAGGACAAGCTGATCGTGGCCCGGGCGCGCAAGATCCAGCGCTTCCTGTCTCAGCCGTTCTTTGTCGCCGAGGTATTCACAGGTTCACCGGGCAAGTACGTTACGCTGAAAGAAACCATCGCTGATTTTAAGGCGATCCTCGCGGGCGAGTATGATCACCTGCCGGAGCAGGCATTTTATATGTGCGGCAACGTCGAAGAAGCGGCCGCCAGGGCAGAGAAGGCCTGAGTCTGCCGCCTAGACTTAGTATCGGAGAAAGCCGATGGCAATGACCATCCATGTAGACATCGTCAGCGCAGAAGGACACCTTTTCTCCGGTCAGGGTGAGATGGTCTATGCACCGGCGCTCATGGGCGAAATCGGTATTGCACCGCGCCACGCCCCGTTGGTTACACCGCTGAAACCTGGCGAACTCCGGGTGGATCCGGGTGGTGGCAAGGAGCAACAACACTTTTACGTGTCCGGCGGGATAATCGAGGTTCAGCCGTTCAAGGTCACGGTGCTGGCGGACACGGGTATCCGAGCCGCCGACCTCGATGAGGCCGCTGCGCAAGACGCAAAGCGGCGCGCCGAAGACGCTCTGTCGAACAATGCCGCAGATATCGATCTGGCCAAGGCACAGATAGAATTGGCCGAGGCCGTCGCGCAGCTGCGTGCCATCGAGCGTCTACGCAAGACACGGTAGGCGCAGTAGCCAGGTGTTAAAATCGGCGGCCCTGACGGTGTGAGCACCTCAGGGCCGTTTGCTATCTTGCAGTCGCCCACGCGGCCTGCAGGGTGGGCGAGGCCAGGCGGTGGCCACCCAATCATGTGCTGAAGGCAGACGCAGTATGAGTGATGAAACCATTCAACCCGGCAAATATGTAGGGCTCACCTACACCATCGTCGATCAGGCTGGTCAGGTCGTCGAGCAACACGATTTGCCCCTGGGTTTCGTCTATGGTGGAGACACTGAGCTAATCGGTGATATGGACAAGGCGGTCGCTGGCAAGCGCGTGGGCGACCAGGTCGAGGTAAAAGTGCCGGCTGCACAGGGCTTCGGCGACTACGATCCCAGCCTCACCTTTACCGACGTGATCGAGAACGTACCGCCGCAGTTTCGCGAGATCGGTGCCGAAGTGCAGATGAAGAACGACCAAGGAGAGACCAAGGTCTTCTATGTCTCGCGCATCGAAGATGGCAAGGTAACCGTAGACGGCAATCACCCCCTGGCCGGCAAGGAACTGATTGTGCGCGTCACTATCACCGAGGTGCGCGAAGCCCAGCCGGGCGAAGAGCAGACTTCGGGTATCCATGCGGTACAGATGCAGGGGCCGACCAGTATCAACTAGGCGGTGGTCGGCGCGCTCTCGGCACCTATCTTGTGCGGCGCGGTGGGGCGTGAAAGTTGCTTGCTAAGGGGGTCGCTGGTATGAAACTCGGTGTCGTGATACTTGCGGCCGGTCAGGGCAAGCGGATGCGCTCGAGACTGCCCAAGGTGCTGCATCGCCTGGCGGGCAAGCCGCTGCTCGGTCATGTCATCGACTGCGCCCGGACCCTGTCACCGCAGGAGATCGTCGTCGTCCACGGCCATGGCAGTGAGCAGGTGCTCGAGGCGTTCGCCGGGCAATCGGACCTTCGCTGGGCCGAGCAGGTGGAGCAGCTGGGGACCGGGCACGCGCTGCAGCAGGCCCTGCCCGAGCTGCACAGTGCCGAGCAGGTGTTGGTGCTATACGGTGACGTGCCGTTGACCCGTCCCGAAACGCTGCGCCAGCTGGTCGAGGCGACTGCGCACGGTTTCGGCCTCTTGACGGTCACTCTGGACGACCCTAGCGGTTATGGCCGCATCGTGCGCAACGACGGTGGTCGTGTGCAGCGCATCGTCGAACAGAAAGATGCAGACCCGGAGGAGCTGACCCTCCGAGAGGTAAATACCGGCATCATGTGTCTGCCGCGCACCGAACTCGAGCGCTGGCTGTCCGGCCTGTCCAACCGCAATGCGCAGGGCGAATACTATCTGACCGATGTGCTGGCCATGGCGGTCGCCGAAGGTTTTGACATCCAGGTCTGTCAGCCGGCCTCGGCGCTGGAGGCCGAAGGCGTCAATGATCGCGCGCAGTTGGCCGCACTGGAACGTGTCCATCAGCGCCACCTTGCCGAACGGCTTATGCTCGACGGTGTCACGCTGCGCGACCCTGAGCGCATCGATATCCGCGGCCGGATCACGTACGGATACGACGTCGAGATCGACATCAATGCAGTGCTCGAGGGCGATGTCGAACTTGGCGACGGCGTACGGATCGGCGCGAATTGCGTGCTGCGCGATGTCAGTATCGGCGACAACGTCGAAATTCTCGAACACTGCGTCCTCGAACAGGCGCGTGTCGGCCCCGGCAGCAAGATCGGCCCGTTCGCCCGTCTACGCCCGGGTGCCCAGCTGGCCGGCGATACGCACATCGGCAATTTTGTCGAGATCAAGAAATCGCAGATCGGTCGCGGTTCCAAGGTGAATCACCTGAGCTACATCGGCGACACCGATATCGGCGAAGGGGTCAACGTCGGCGCGGGCACCATCACCTGCAATTACGACGGCGCGAACAAGCACAAGACCGTGATCGCCGACAATGCTTTCATCGGTTCCAATACCGCGCTGGTGGCGCCGGTAACGGTCGGTCGGAATGCCACGATCGGCGCCGGTTCGGTAATCAGCCGCGATGCCCCGCAGGACAGGTTGACGCTGACGCGGGCCAAACAGCTAAGCCTGAACTGGAAACGGCCGACAAAGGAGAAGTGACCCCGGCGTAGCGGGTCATTAGCGAATCCCACGTCCGCTAAAGATCGAAAGCAGGAGACATCCCGCCATGTGCGGCATCGTAGGAGCCATCACCGAGCGCAATGTCGTCCCGATCCTTATGGAGGGATTGCGCCGCCTCGAATACCGCGGATACGATTCGGCCGGTATCGCTGTGCGTAGCGAGAATGCCCGATTGCAGCGCATCCGTTCGGTCGGCAAGGTCAGCGAGCTGCAACAGCTGCTCGAACAGAGTCAGGTCCAGGGGACACTGGGCATTGCGCACACCCGGTGGGCCACCCATGGTATGCCGGCCGAGCGCAACGCCCACCCGCACATGAGCGGCGAACAGGTCGCCATTGTGCACAATGGCATCATCGAAAATCACGCCGAACTGCGTGCCGACTTACAGGCCGCTGGTTTCCAGTTCCATTCGGATACTGATACCGAGGTAATCGCTCACTTACTCGCTAGAGAGCTACAAAAAGGGCACACGATCTGCGAGGCTACGCGAAGCGCAATCCGCCGGCTGGTCGGGGCTTACGCGCTGGCGGTGATCAGTCCCGACGATCCGGACTGTATGGTGGTAAGCCGCGCCGGCAGCCCGCTGGTGATCGGCATCGGGGAGGGCGAAAACTTCATCGCCTCGGATGTCTTCGCGCTGCTGCCCGTCACCCAGCGGTTCCTGTTTCTCGAGGAGGGCGATCTTGCCGAGATCCGTCGCGACGGCATCAGCGTATTCGACGCCGACGGGACGCCGGTCGAGCGCGAGGTGCGCACCAGCCAGCTGTCTGCGGCGAACGCCGAAAAGGGCCCCTACCGGCACTATATGCTCAAGGAGATCTTCGAGCAGCCAGCGGTGATCGCCGAGACCCTCGAGGGGCGGATCCACAAGGGCCGCTTGCTCGAAGCCAGCTTCGGTCACGTCGCCAAGGCGCTGTTCGATCGCACCCGCGCGGTGCAGATCATCGCCTGCGGCACCAGTTACCACGCCGGCATGGTGGCGCGTTACTGGCTGGAGGAGGCGGGCATCCCCTGTCAGATCGAGGTCGCCAGCGAGTTCCGCTATCGCAAGACGGTGGTCCTGCCCGACACGCTGTTCGTCACTATCTCCCAGTCGGGTGAGACAGCGGATACCTTGGCGGCGCTGCGCGCGGCGAAAAGGGCCGGCTATATCGGCAGTCTGGTGGTGTGCAATGTGCCCGAGAGCTCGCTTGTTCGGGAGTCCGATGTGGCGCTGATGACCCGCGCCGGCCCCGAGATCGGCGTTGCCTCCACGAAGGCCTTCACCACCCAGCTGGTCGCGCTGCGCCTAATGACGCTGGCCCTGGCCAGGCGCTGCGGGCTCGATGCAGAACAGGAACGCGAATGGGTAGAGGAATTGCAGGCGCTGCCGCGACAGGTCGAAGTAGTGCTTCAGCTCAGCGATGAGATCGCGGAGATGGCGAACTCTTTCTCGGAGGTGCAAAACGCGCTGTTTCTCGGCCGCGGCACCTTTTATCCGATCGCGCTGGAGGGGGCGCTGAAGCTCAAAGAGATCTCCTACATCCACGCCGAGGCCTATCCGGCCGGCGAACTCAAGCACGGTCCTCTGGCGCTGGTCGACGAGCGCATGCCGGTCGTCTGCGCCTTGCCTGACGATCCACTGCTGGGAAAGGTCCTGTCCAACCTGCAGGAAGTGCGCGCCCGCGGTGGCGAGCTCTTCCTGTTCAGTGACAAGAAGGTACAGATCCCGCTCGATCACTATCAGAATCTGACGCTCGACGACATCTGCCCGGGAACCGCACCGATCGTCTATACGATTCCGTTGCAGTTACTCTCTTATCATGTCGCCGTGCTCAAGGGTACCGACGTCGACCAGCCGCGAAACCTGGCCAAGTCGGTGACCGTGGAGTGAATCACGCTCATCAGAATTTTTTCTCCTGCCGGCTCAGCAGCAGGTCGGCTTCCTGTGGCGAAAGCACCACCGGCAGACGTCGCGGCCTGTTTGCGCGCTGCACGTCATCAAGGTGCGGATCAGCGACTGCAGGGCTTCGCGGTAGAGAAACAACAGCGCATTGACGGCTTGGTTTTGCATCAAGACCGCCACTTTCAGCATGTACGGTGCTCGGCGCCGCATAGCTTGCCGTTAGCGCAAACTAGGATCATGCGAACAAATGGAACTGATAACAGACATCAGCCTTTGGGAACTGGTCAAACATCTCAAACAATGGCTGCTCAATCTTAGAAAAGCTGGCGAAGCCCGAAAAAACGAGTCAATTGATGCGTTGCGAGCAGTGATCGTTGCAGCTCGCCAAACCAGTGCATATGTTCGGCGTCTGAACGACATCGGGCAGCAAGATCATGCGGAGGAAGCAAATTTAACTGCAATGTGGACTGAGCTCAGCTTCAAGCTTGCTGATCTAAAGTTGTCGAAACTTGCAAAACGCTGCGACATCAAAGGCAGATATTGGGCAAATCCTGCACAGTTTGATGCCGAGTTTCTGGAGAAGGCCGATATAGGCCTGGAGAGAATGGAGCAATTGGCCCGACAGATGGTGGCAGAAATTGAGCGCTGAATACGTTCAAACCGCTCGCTGCGGACTGGGCGCCGCTTAGCTTTGCGTGAGGGCGATGGCATCGAGTGAGCGTTCGGCGTGGAGGCTTGACCCCAGGGCATTGAGCATTCTCCTGCTTTACTCGGTGCTTGCTCCAGCAAGCGTTTACTTCATGTCGCTCGAAAAAACGTGGAGCGCACTTGTTGCAGTTGCTGGCTTCCTGCTGACCCTGCCATTTTTTCCGTTACTGGCGGTAGTCATGTTCGGGGCCTCAGATACCGGCTCGCTGCCCGTGATGCTTGGCCTCGCTTGGTTGGTCGTATTGCTGCAGTCTTGGTATGCCTTGAGCGAGCTCAGGGTTCGAGCCTGGGCGAACGCGCGGTCTGTGCCGACAGAGCTCTTGGCTCTGCTCGGCCGGTCAACTGTTGTGATCGCCGTCGGTATCATCATCGCCCTTTTGGCCATGGCCTACCATGTCGGTCATGTCGGATAACAAGGCCATTCTGGTGGTCAGGTTGAGCGCCATCGGCGACATCGTCATGGCCTCGCCGCTGATTCAGGCATTGCGCCGACGCCACCCAAGGTCGCACATCGCCTGGCTGGTGCAGCCCGAATCCGCTCCGCTACTGAGCGATCACCCGGCACTGGACGAGGTCATCGTATGGCCGCGGTCGCGGTGGCAGAAATTGTGGCGGCAGAGGCGCCTGTTTGCACTGTGGCGGGAGATCTGGGCGCTGCGTGCAGACTTGCGCCGGCGCGACTTCTCACTGGCGATCGATCTGCAGGGGCTGCTGAAGAGCGGTCTGCTGGCATGGCTGTCCGGGGCCGGTAGACGCATCGGCCTGGGCTCCCGAGAGGGCAGCCAATGGCTGATGACCGAGGTCTTGCCGCGCGGCGGTGAGGCAGGCCTTATAGGTTCTGAGTACCGCTATCTCGCCGAGCGGATGCAACTGCCCGTGGATGACTTCCGTATGCACATCGGTGTCGGCGAGGCGAGCCAGGCGGAGGTTCGGCAGCTACAGTTGAGGTCGGCTGCCGGCGCACCCTATGCGGTGCTATGCCCGTTCACCACGCGCCCACAGAAGCACTGGTTCGTCGCGCACTGGCGCGCATTGATTCCCCGGCTCAGCGACGCGCTGGGGATGGCAGTGATGATGCTCGGCGGTCCCGATGATGTCGAGGCCGCGCGGGCTATCGCGGAGGGCTCTGAGATCATCGATCTGGTCGGCAAGACCGACCTGCAGACCGCAGCGGGCCTGATCCGCGACAGCCGCCTGCTGGTCGGGGTGGATACCGGCCTGACACACATGGGCATCGCCTTCGACCGGCCGACCATCTGCCTGTTCGGCTCCACCCGGCCCTACCTGCGCAGCAATTCGTCCAGGACCCGGGTGATCTACCATGCACTCGCGTGTTCACCCTGCCGGCGCAGGCCGACGTGCGGCGGCGCCTTCACCTGCCTGCGTGAGATCACGCCCGAGGAGGTGATGCGCGAGGTGCGGTCCCTGTTGGGCGACCCGTCGGGCGAGGCCAGGTGAAGGTCCTGCACGTCGAGGCCGGTCGGCATCTGTATGGCGGCGCCCAGCAGGTGCTGTACCTGCTCGAGGGGCTGCAGCGGCTCGGTGTCGAGAACGTGCTCGTCTGTCCGACGGACAGCGAGCTGGCCGAACGGGCGAGGCCCTTTGGCGAGGTCGTTATGCTGCCGATGCGAGGCGACGTCGATCTGGGTCTGATCGGACGCCTGCGCAGGCGCATTCGCGCCCATCGTCCGGACATCGTCCACCTTCACAGCCGGCGCGGTGCCGACGTCCTGGGCGGCGTTGCGTCATGGCTTTCCGGTGTGCCCTGCGTGCTGTCACGCCGCGTCGACAACCCTGAGTCGCGTCTCTGGGTCGGTCTCAAATACCGCTTGTATGCCCACGTCATTACTATTTCCCAGGGTATCCGTGACGTCCTGCTGGGCGAGGGACTGGCGGCGACGCGCGTGACCTGCGTGCGCAGCGCGGTCGACCAGCAGGACTG
>JBATKF010000191.1:0-5174 GCA_049669185.1 Sedimenticolaceae bacterium
GTGGAAGTCTTGGTTCGTGATCCCGAGAAACTTGAAGGTGTCGACGTTGGAGATCAAGTCGTCATTACCTACACGCGCGCTGTAGCCATAGCGATCAGGCCATCTCCAATTCAGTAATGGTAACTATCGTTAGCCTGGAAGTGCGAATGGCACCTCCGGAGTCCTTCACTCGGCAAGACCAGGCTGTTTAACGTTGAACAGCCGATAGTTTGCGCAGGGAGGCGTCGGGTGGCTGGACCCGGCGCTCGCGCGTAACTCCATAAATGGCATCGAGTGGCGTCGGGAGCGACGGGTGGTTGAGAGCTTTTTCCTGGCGGTGGGCGAAAACCTGAAATTCTGGAATCCTGGGACCTGCGGTGGGGAACGTCCGTTTTCAACACAGACCGGTCCTTGAGAAAAGGCTTATGGAGCTGCCAGAATTTTTCACAGTGAATCCGGCTGAAACGGCAGGTCTCAACACATTTCAGTCATGACCACATCCTTAGCTCCGCCCGTGTAGAACCCCGAAAGCGGACATGCTCCTGGAACTATGCCTTGAGCCGACGTCCCAGGAAAAGGTTCGGCCAGAAGTGTTGCCGGGAGTGGTTTTTCTGCGGATTCTGCGGAGTTGGGGAGGTGGAAAGGCAGACTGTCGACGATTTTGACGACACCTTCGATCGTCAAGCCCCCTGGACCCGGCCCGTTGCAGGACCCCTGCGAACGAGGGTCGTTTGTCACCGGCCCCTTTAGCGAAAAAAGCGTGACCTAGCGCTGAGCACCGAACTCGCTTGCCGATCTGCAAAAATCTTCGCCGAGACCTTTACTATTATTGCGGGCGAACTATACCTGTATTCGCGCACACGGTCGTGTGCCAGATTACGACCATCCAGGTCGGTTCTTCGAGCTCGACGCCAAGCATGTGACTCCAGAATTCGGATATTGGTACTCCGACCGAGACGCCTTAATCGCAGCCGGTCCTCCCGAACCACAAGGCCAAATTGCCCGCGAGAAGGTAGAAGGAACTTGAATGAAAACGCACAAAAAACTGATTGGCTCTCGGGCAGCGCGACTCCGGGGGCGCAAGCGTTCGTGCGGCATCGCTGTCGTTGTCGCGACGTTCACTTTTTTTCTGGCCGCCTGTACCTCCCTCACCCCAATATCCCACGATGCCCAGACGTTGCAAGCAGAAATCCGAACCGGACAGACGCTGCAGCATGGCGATCGCATTCGCGTGGTAACCAAGGATGGTGTGACGCGGAGGCTCAGCGTAGCTTTTGTAGAAGGAGATGTCTTGACCGGCTATCTCGACACCGATCCTCCGCCCCCTGTGCGGGTCGATGCGCGCGGTAACGACGCATCCGAGCGCGAGAGAAGGTCACTGGTCCACATCCCTATTTCAGACATTGTGGTTGTTGAGAAAGAAGAACTTAGCGCCGGCAAGAGCGCGGCAGCGTTAGGGGTTGGTTATCTAGCCTTTGTGGGAATCGTGGTGATAATGGCCCTTATAAGCTTGTAATCATGCCGACGACAACACATAAGCAGCACAGTCTATGTCTACCGAAAGATCGGCGCTGCAGGGCCGCGAACGAGCTGTCGCTGTGGCAGCCGACCAACAGAAAGCACATCACCAGCAGCGAATAACCAGAGCGCCTAACGCGGCGGGTTGAAACGCCGCTGAACCCCTGCGCCCGGCCAATGGTCGACCTTGTAATCACGCCCTTTACTTTTTCGCCGGGCGAGCTATACAGCATTCATGCACACGGTCGTGTGCCTGGTAACGGCCACCTCGGCCGGTTCTTTCGGCAACCTGCGTCCTGGACCAGCATCGTCAATTGGCGTGCTTCTGGTGCACCGGGCCGTGAGGATTCTCCGATGACCTTTTCTAACAACCGGTCGGTCCACGGGCTTGGGCTCGTGGGCGTGCTTTGCTGTGGCCTCGCACAGGCTGCACCAATCAACGATGCCATTAAGCTGCGTGCCGGTACCTTCGCGTGCGGTGGCAACCACTTTGTCCGCGTGGACGATACCGAACAGCATCGCAGCGTATACGTCATCAGTAATCCGAACCCGGAGATCACCGTCGCGCTCGACAGGGTGCGCGTCTTTGACGCCAACGGCCGAGTGATCTTCGACTACCCGAGTGACGACGACCTACCCGCAAGCGTGAAGCCGGAACTCGGACCGTATGAAACAACACAGATCAACAGCTCCGACATTCTGACCGAAGAACTGACCGCGCAAGAGCGGCCGATGCAAACCCACATCGAGTGGTCGAACCTGGGGAGCCGGCGGGGACTCGCCCCCAGCGTGGGCCTTGTCCGAACTGTTCGCAATGTATCCGGCGGTGCAGAGCGAAGCCGGGCGAGTGCTGAGTGCCGACTGATCGGTTTCGAACGCTAGCAACCCCGATCGCCGAAGAGGGGCGCGTCAAGATTTGGTAGAGGCAGGAAGATGGTCGAGGCAGCGAAGATGAAGCGCTGGATGCCGGATCAAAAAGGAAGGTCGCGCCGCAAAGGGTACCCAACCGTTCCCGGCGGGCACAGCGCGGTTTTCTTTGTCTGCACGCTACTGCCACTCGTCTTGATGTTGCCCGGGTGCGCTGCGAAAAGTATGTATTGGGGCCATCCGGCCACCGACCTTTCGTCACTAAGCGCGGGGACGCCCCGTTCCCGGGTCGATGCATTGCTCGGGCTACCGGACAAGCAAGACGAATCAAACGGCATCAGACACGCCTGGCATCTCTACGACAGGGGCTTCGTCGGCACACTCGAGGGCACCAGCGCCGGGGAAAAAATTTTATGGGCCCCGATCATGGCTTGGGGTGAGCTGGTATCACTAGGCCTCGTCGAACTGATGATCCTTTGTCAGACACCCTGCCAAAAGGGCCTTCTCGAGGTGAAATACGATCAGGAAGGCCACCTGCTCCAGGCAACGGAGCACATCCCACCAGACGCACACCCGGCGGTAAAAGAATGTATGACGCGCCCGGTGCGTAACGACCTAGCGGTCTGCCAGGGCGTCAGAGAACGCAGACGGCCGTCGACACTCCCCGAATCAGGCAACTCACCATGACGCCTCCTGATTACGGCTACACCGTTTCGTCCGCCAGCTTACGAAGCATCGTTGTGACCCGGCCTGAAGCATTGGGAATCGTCGGCAGAGCGACTCCATTTGCAAGGGCGGGACTATCCGGATCCGGATCCGGATCCGGATCTGCAACCGCGAAAAACCAGCTGGTCACCCCCAGTCGCGTCAGCACATTGCATTGATCATCATGAAGAAGATGTTGCAATGAAGACACTCTTCAGTCACCTCTGGCATGGTTTCACCCTATTCACATTTCTTGTGCGGACGGGATGTGCGACGCACGACGGCTGGTCGCGACGACCAGTCCTTGCAGCACCACTTTTCGCGAGGCCTACCAGTCTCCGAATGGGTGAAGCTGGCACGCTGATGCCACAGGATGCGGCCAACCGCTTTTCAGATGCTTGTGGTCGTTCAGGGATCGGGGACGCCCCGAAAGCCAAGGCGCGCTGGTTTGCCTGGAGCTTCGAGCAACCTGCCCCGGAATTATGCATTGCCCGGATCTGCAAAAACTGAGACGCGTTCGAGCGATCGCCGCGAAAACCGCGGCGATCCACTTGCTTCGCCCATGCGCACCTAACACCCTGATTTGCGCAGACCTTTTGTTTTGCCCGAAACTTAAGTCATTCATTTCTCTAACTATTGGAAGGCTAACCCCTTGAGCCACCGTCCCAGGAAAAGGTTCGGCCAGGACTGTTGCCAGGATTGGTTTTTCCGCGGATTCTGCGGAGTTAGGGAGGTGAAGACGAGGGCTGTCGACGATTTCGCCGGCACGTTGCGTTGCTCACACGGCTGTATTACACTTGGCGGTCTCAAGTCTGAAGTGCAACGGTTGGATCCAAGTGTCTGATTTGTTCAGTCATAACTTCCTCCGGTGTACGGAAGTCGAGACATTTTCTCGGACGCGTGTTGAGCGCCGTAGCGATCTGCGTCAGGCGTCGCTGCGAAACGTTCGAGAGATCCATCCCCTTGGGCAGATACTCGCGAATGAGGCCATTGGTGTTCTCATTCGTCGGCCGCTGCCAGGGACTGTGCGGATCGGCGAAGTACACCCGGATCTTGAGCCGTTGCGCGAGTTCCTGATGCCTGGCCATCTCCTTGCCCTGATCATAGGTCAGGGTCTTGCGTACGCCGGCCGGAAGCGTGCGCAGGCGGCGCGTGAAACCCTCCAGTGCGGCATCCGCGTCAGCCCCCCGCATCTTCGCCAGCAGCGTGTAGCGCGCCGTGCGTTCGACCAAGGTGCCTACCGCGCTGCGATTGCCAGCACCCTTGATCAGATCACCCTCCCAGTGCCCCGGGATCTGCCGCCCCAGAACCTCCTCCGGGCGCTCGTGAATCGACACCATGTCGCTCAGGCGTCCGCGCCGATCTGCGCCTCTGGAGCGAGGCAGGCGCGTTTTGTGCACCTGGCGCAAGGCCTTGATCAGCACCCGGCGCAACTCACCCCGAGGCTGCGCGTAGATGTACGCATAGATGGTCTCGTGCGACACCCGATGCGCCCCGTCCTGCGGATGCATGCGCTTGAGTCTCCCCGCGATCTGCTCTGGCGACCAGCCGTGCAACAACGATCGCCTTACCGTGCCCAGCAACGCCGAACCTTCCACCAGCTTGCGTCGTCCGCGTCGGCACCGCTTACGCGCCTGGGCTCCACTCGTCACCGCATCGTAGGTCTCGCCAGATCCACCTCGCAAGACCTCTCGACTCACAGTGCTTGGACTGCGACCAAGTTGCCTCGCAATCGCGTTGCCGCTCAGGCCCTCGTTCAACCCACGCTGAACGCGATTCCGCTCGTCTGCCGTCAAATGCCCGTACTGCTTCGCCATGTGCCCACCTCCAGCTTAAAGCCTAGGTGTTGCACTTCATTTTTGAGCCGGCCCTGGCTATTGCGAAGATTCGCAACGCAGAGCCGAGATTTTTTGGCGCCAAGATGGCTGATCGTGAATTGTTAGAGGTCCCCTTTCGCAATATTTATCGGCGAGAGACGAGAGATCAGTGGCAGACGGTACCTGGATGGCTAATGGCGATTTAGATCGCGGTGGGAGCCTGCAGCGTAGCGTTTCCGCTGATCGTCATCGGCTTGCTGATATTTGTCTTCATCGGTCGACATCTGT
>JBATKF010000192.1:0-2259 GCA_049669185.1 Sedimenticolaceae bacterium
TACCCAGACCGCGTTCGGTGCCGAATACGACAGTCTTTCGGACATGGTCGCGTTTGGCCTGGCGCCCTCGCTGGTGATGTACGAGTGGGCGCTCTCCACGCTCGGCCGGCTGGGTTGGCTGGCCGCCTTCATCTACACCGCCGGTGCGGCACTGCGCCTCGCGCGATTCAATTCGCAGCTGTCGACGGCCGACAAGCGGTTTTTCACTGGGCTGCCGAGTCCGTCCGCGGCGGCGATCGTGGCGGCCTTTGTCTGGGTTGCGGTCGACAATGGGCTGGCCAGCGCGGATCTGGCCTGGCCGGCGATGATCCTGACCGCCGGCGCCGGCCTGCTGATGGTGAGTAACGTCTGGTATCACAGCTTCAAGCAGATCGACTTCAAGGGTAAGGTCCCTTTCGTCGTGATCGTGGTCGTCATGCTGGCGTTCGCGGTGATCGTCTCCGAACCACCGCTGGTGCTGTTCGCGCTGTTTTTCATCTACACACTCTCCGGCCCGATTCTCGGCCTGAAGCGCCTGATCGACAAGCGCCGGCGCCGAACATCGGCGTCGCCCCCCTGACCTTACCCAGTTTCTTGCGTGCCGGATCAAGGATACCCGGCAGGAGCCACGATGAATCCGGAAAGACTGATCATCTTCGACACCACCTTGCGTGACGGTGAGCAAAGCCCCGGCGCGTCCATGACCAAGGACGAGAAGGTCCGCATCGCCAAGGCACTGGAAAAGCTGCGTGTGGATGTGATCGAGGCCGGATTTCCGATCGCGAGCAATGGTGATTTCGAGGCGGTACAGGCGGTCGCCAACGCGGTCTCCGAAACCACCGTCTGCGGTCTTGCGCGGGCACTCGAGGCAGATATTGCGCGCGCGGGGGAGGCGATCAAGGGCGCCAATTCCGGGCGCATCCACACCTTTATTGCGACCTCGCCCGTGCATATGGAGCGCAAACTGCGCATGACGCCGGACCAGGTCGTCGAACAGGCGGTCTGGGCAGTCAAGCGGGCGCGCGCCTATACCCAGGATGTCGAGTTTTCCGCCGAGGATGCCGGGCGCTCGGAGCTGGATTTTCTGTGCCGTATCTTCGAGGCGGTGATCGATGCCGGGGCGACGACGGTGAATGTGCCGGATACCGTCGGCTATAACCTGCCGTCCCAGTTCGGCGAGACCCTGCGCCAGCTGCTCGAGCGGATCCCCAACTCGGACAAGGCCGTCTTTTCGGTGCATTGTCACAACGACCTCGGCCTGGCGGTCGCCAACTCGCTGGCCGCGGTGATGAATGGCGCGCGCCAGGTCGAGTGCACGATCAACGGCCTGGGCGAACGCGCCGGCAATGCCTCGCTGGAGGAGGTCGTGATGGCGGTGCGCACCCGGCAGGATCAGTTTGGCTGCGACAGCCGTCTGGACACCACCCAGATCGTCGCCTGCTCCAAGCTGGTGTCCAACATCACCGGTTTCCCGGTCCAGCCGAACAAGGCGATCGTCGGTGCGAATGCGTTCGCGCACGAGTCCGGCATCCACCAGGACGGCGTGCTCAAACACCGCGAGACCTATGAGATCATGCGCGCCGAGGATGTGGGCTGGACACAGAACCGCATGGTGTTGGGCAAGCATTCCGGCCGCAACGCCTTTCGCAGCCGCATGCAGGAGCTGGGCATCGAGTTCGCCAGCGAGGCCGAGCTGAACGGCGCGTTTGCGCAGTTCAAGGAGCTGGCCGACAAGAAGCACGAGGTCTTCGACGAAGACCTGCAGGCCCTGGTCACCGAGCAGGGCATCGAGGCCGAGAACGAGCGCATTCGCCTGGTGTCGCTGCGTGCGGTCTCAGAAACCGGTGAGATCCCGACCGCGGATGTGACCCTGAATATCGACGGCGAGGAGCGTTCGGTATCGGCCGAGGGCGGCGGGCCGGTCGATGCGGCCTATCGGGCGATCGAGGCACTGGTCGAGACCGGCGCCGACCTCAAGCTGTATTCGGTCAACAACATCACCAGTGGGACCGACAGCCAGGGCGAGGTAACGGTACGCCTGGAGAGAGGCGGCCGCCTGGTGAACGGGCAGGGCGCGGATACCGATATCGTCATCGCCTCGGCGAAGGCCTACATCAACGCCTGCAACAAGCTGCTCGAACCCGTCGTGCGCGCACATCCGCAGGTCGGAGACGTCTGATGCGCGATGCGCGGCGCCGCGCCTGTCTCCAGGCCATGGGGATCGATCTGTGGCGCCTCAGGGCCGAGGACGAGGCTGCTGCACCGCGAGCGGCCCTGTCG
>JBATKF010000193.1:0-12703 GCA_049669185.1 Sedimenticolaceae bacterium
TGACCGCCTGCGCGCAGGCGAACTGGTATCGGTCACCGCGTTGCAATCCGGCAAACGAACCGCTACCCGGACATTGTTCGGAGGAACCCTGCGCCTGGCCAAGGGCGCACCGAACTTCGCGTTAACCACCGGCGCCGCCCTGCTCCCGATATTCGTGGTGCCCGTCCCTAGCGGCTATGAGGTGAGGGTGGAGCCGCCGCTAGTCGCGCTCGACAGCGATATCGCGGTTGCCGAAGAGGACTATATCTCAGGCTACATACCGATCCTGCAACGCTACGTGACAAATTATCCCATCCTTTGGCGCGGCTGGTTGGGCTCACGAAACTACTGGTCTCCTGACTTGCCGTCCGGCAGTTGAGGCACATTCTGGTCGAAAGATTGCAGAGTCGGGCACGCGGGTGAGCGAAATGAGCAGAGAAGACCTAACGTTTGCCGATGTATCCGCCCCCGAAGTCCTGGCGGCGCTAAACCGCCGGCTTGGTGCCGACCTTGTCAAACCTCCGACGATTCGACACGTGTTCGACTGGATTCGTGTGGATGTGCCCAATCGTGCGCCAAGGTTGTTGGCATTGCTCGGTGAATCTGAAGGCAGGGTGCGCTGGTATTTGCCACTGGCCGCCTATCCCTACAAGCTGCGCTTACGGCTGGGACCGGCGACACTTTGGCGAGCGGGCGTAACCCGCGTCGACAGTCGCGACCTGCAGACGCTCTACAGCGGTGTGTCGGCGCTGGCGGAGGCGGAGGCGGAGGCGCGAATTCTGCTGGCACTGAGCCGGTTGCGCAGGGAACTTCCTGCGGACGCGATATTGTTCTTTGCATCGATCCCCGAAAATTCGGCCGCGACGAGGGCTTTCGCAGAATCGGCCCGACGGCACGACGGTTACCTCGCGTTGCGCTACGGATCAACCTATATGCACCGCAAGGCTGACATAAGTGGAGGGCTCGAGGCATACCTGGCACGCCTGGGATCGAAGACGCGCGCAGATCTGCGGCGCACCCGACGACGGTTTCTAGAGACTACGGGTGGCGACACGGAATTGTTCGTTGCGAAAACGGATAGTGATCTCGATAGGCTCGTCGACACCGTCCTTTCGGTGGCCCCGAGTACCTGGCAGTACCGGCAGGAGAACGCGGGCCCGCGTGACCGCAGTGCATTGCTCCACAAAGGCCGAGAGGCACTGCGCCGCAACATGCTGCGTAGCTATGTATTGTACGCGGAGAAACAACCGATCGCGTTTCAGATCGGTTACGTAAGCAATGGCGTATTCGAAGCACACGAGATCGGCTATGACCCGGCATGGCGAAGAAGCCAACCGGGAATCGTCTTACACATGAGCGTAGTAGAAGATCTCGGCAACTCGGCCCCGGAAGTCAGGTGTTTCGATTTTGGCATCACCGACCGATTGCACAAGGCCCGGCTAAGCACAGAGGCCAGCGAGGGCGGCTTTTACTACTTGCTTCCCAACTCGATACGAGGCCGCCTGTTGCATTCAGGGCTGAGAAGCACGATGGCCTTGACCGATCGGTTGAAGGTATTGAAAGCGCGTCTCGCGCAGCATCGGCGAGCCTAGAGCGCCTGATGACAGGTACAGTCGACCACGCGCGTGATCCAGTCAGGTAAGTCGATGCCGATCAGGCGTACGATCGTCCGGGTTCTGCGCACGGCAAGGCGATTCGTGTTGACCGTCGGCGTGCCGCGCTTGTCCCTTCAAGTTATCGAGGAGTTGCCCCATGACCCTCAGGCCTTCACCCAGGGGCTGTGTTACGTCGATGGATGCCTGCTGGAAAGCACCGGACGCATAGGTTCCTCGACGTTGCGGCGAGTCGATCCTGCTGCAGGCAAGGTACTGCAGACGGTTGAGGTGCCCGACGACTGGGGCGAAGGGATTGCGCTGATTGGCGACGAGGTCATTCAGCTGTCTTACAAGACGGGTATCGCGCGGCGCTACCACTGGCCCACGCTGGAGAGGCGGCAGCCCGATTATCACTATGAGGGCGAGGGCTGGGGCCTGGTGGCATTTGGGCAACAATTACTAATGAGTGACGGAAGCGCTCGACTAAGGCGTATGGGGGCGAATTTTTCACCGATCGGTGTAGTCTGTTTCAAGCGGTTTGGCATCGAAATGCGGCGGATCAACGATCTCGCATGGGATGGCAAGCACCTCCTGGCCAACGTATTGAGCGACACTTACCTTTATCGACTCGATCCGTCGCACGGGTCAATCACCGGCGTGGTCGATTGCCGGCCGCTGGTCGCCAGAGTCGGTCCTATGCGAACAGATCATGTACTCAACGGGATCACTGCGACGGAGGCCGACGGTGAGTTCCTGCTGACCGGCAAATGCTGGCCTAAGCTGTTCCGCGTCAGAATCGCTCAATTGTGATCAGGCGTGACTACAGCAATGCGAAAGAACATTTTCGTGGCGTCGATGATTTCGAGGAGGCATCCACTTCACGCTATATGGCTCAGCGGCGCAGCAAGGCTCGCCACGCCGGGTGCCCGGCGAGCAGTTGAAGCGCCTGCTCTAGAAGTTCCTTGCCGGGCGGCATGCGATGCCAGGTGGATGCACCCGAGGGATGCGGCAGGGGCAGTACATCGATCGGGCGGCCTTGCAACTCGACCTGGTGCAGACGACCGATCACCTCTACTAACTTGTCGACCGCCAAAAACTGCACGATCGCCAGCTTGCCCACCGGCACCAGCAGCTGCGGCTGCAGCAACACGATCTCGCGCTGCAGCCAGCCATTGCACGTGGCTATCTCCTGCGCGTCGGGCACGCGATCGCCGCCGCGCGGCCGCTTGCCTGGAAAGCAACGACATACCGCCGCCATGTAGGCACGTTCGCGGAACTCTGTCTCGTCGAGCCCGATCGTGGCAAACCATTTGAACAGGGTCTTGCCGGCGGTCCAGGCAAACGGGCGGCCGAGTGCCGGCTCCTTGTCACCCGGCGCCTGCCCGATCAGCAGCAAAGGTGAAGCGATCGGCTGGCCGACCACCGGCGGACCGGTCATCCCTGGGCAGCTTGTGCAGGCCTTGAGTGCGGTCTGGTGCTGAATCAGGGCTTGAAGGCGATCGGGCAAGATGCAAGACTGCACGGCTGTCAGGAAACCTGATTTTAGTCCAGAGCGAAGGGGAGATGATCGATTCGATTCTGGGGTTAGGTATCGGCTTTATTCTGCTGCTGGCGATCGTCTGGTTACTGCCGGTGATTTTGATTCTGCGCTCGGACAAGACCAATGGCGCCGAAAAGCTGGTGTGGGTGCTGCTGATCTTTTTCTTCTCGTGGTTCTCCTGGTTGCTATACGCGCTGCTGGCACCCGTCGGCCAGCAACAGCACTGACCGCCCAAAACCGATGCCAAGATAGCTAGCCGAGCTCAATTTGGGCCCGCAGGCCATAGGCAATCGCAAACATCGCGCTGTAGGCTGCGGATCAGATTGCCGAACACTATCGCCACGAGCACCGGGACCGGCGTGAGCGGCAACCGCAAGTTCCAGTCGACATCAGGGTATCGCAGACCCCAACGGTCCGCCGCGGCGGCGTCGAGGGCCGGCACCCAGAGGCTTTCCATCGCCATCATCAGCAGGACCACCAGGGCGGCGAGCAGCGCCACACGGCGGGCCCAGGCAAGCAGATCACCTACTGTCTCTATGCCCAGCCAGGTCGAATCGGGCAAGACATTGCCGCCTTTCGAGAAAAGGGCGGCAAAAGGGACAGTGGCCATCAGACACTGATCAATGCCGCGCTCAGAAAATTCCTTTCCGGGCGGAGGGAGGTTATCGACGCAAAGACCTTAGGGCGCATACTTTCTCGCTCAACGAGTGGCGGCGGTTCGTGACGCTTTCCCGAGCGGTTCTACCCGTCTCGCATCCTGATTTCGCGGTACTCACCGGACCAGATGACATCCAGATCGGAATTGCGGTGAATTTTTCACATAAGTCTGGTGAACATCTTGCGTAGCCGTTTTCACCCTTCGCCTAGACTTGTACTTGGGCCCGCGCCAAAAGCCATCATGAGAGAAAAGCTGATGTCTACAGGATCGCTCCGTGAGCAACGGTTTGATGGAGATGCCGAATCCGGCCAATTCGGTGTTCACTTCATGATAGACGGCTACGGTGGCGCGGCCAGCAGGCTTGCCGACCGGTCGTTGATAAACCATCTTCTACGAGATGACCTGCCTGACCGGCTTGGCATGCACAAGATTGCCGACCCTGTAGTCGTGGAGGTGGGCCCGCAGAACCGCAAGGATCCGGGTGGTTTGATCGGTTTTGCGCTGATGGCAGAGAGTCACATCAGCCTTCATACCTTTCCGCTGCGGGGTTATATCAGTGCAGATATCTATACCTGCCAAAACCGGCTTGATGTCGAGACGATAGTCGGCTGCGTGGTTGATGAGTTCGCGTTGAAGACTGTGGAACGGCACAAGATAAACCGCGGCTTGAGCTACCCCGGCCGCAATATCTACCCTGATTTAGTCTGCTGCGCGTCCGAACACGATAGTAATCTATCGGAGGCCATTCAAAGACGCTGAGGTTCATACACGGTTATTGCGCCAGCCCTTCGGTCACTATGGAGCTGTCGGCCCGATCGTGACGGGCAATCCAAGCACAGCCGCTGCTCCGCCTGATCTCATCGTCGTATGACTGTTCAGCAGCGACTCGAGGTCCCGCTGACGATAAGATCGCTGGACGCAACCCCGTGAATGTGGAGACTTCACATATTAGGGTGAACTGCCGTCACCACTTTGCGGGCAAACTTCGATGTAGCACGTAACGTTTGTCTTCGATACCGAGATAGCCGCCCAGCCTGAGGTCTTTGAGAATCTTGCTAACCATCTCCCTGGATGCACCCACACGATCAGCAATCTGCTGGTGGGTGAATTTCGGCGTGATCATACGCCCACCCTCCTCTTTGGCACTGTCGCGGAGGATCTTCGCGATGCGGCCGTAGACGTCCAGCAGCGCAAAGTCGGTCACCGATTCAGTCAACGAATTCACCTGATTTGCCAGCGCTTTGATCAGGTTCAAGGCAATGCGGGGATGATCGCTAAGACATCGCATGAAGGAGGGCTTCTTGAGAACGACGAACTCACAATCCTCGAGGGTCATGACCGACGCAGTTCGTGGAATATCGGCCAGTAGGGCCAATTCGCCCAGGACCGCTCCGGGCCCCTGCTCGCGCAAGACAATTTCTTTGCCGCTGTCATCGACCACGTAGGCCTTCACCCTACCTGCGCGAAGGAAATACAGGGTGTTCGCTTCGTCTCCCTTATCAATTATCACCGTATTCTTGCGGTAGTGCTTGATTACCGCATGCTCTTCCAGGACCGCGAGTTCTTCTTCCGGCAGACCGTTGAAAAGGTAGACATGCCTGAGCATGGCGAATATTCCTTCGCGTAGATTTCTCGACCAAGCATAGCGAATTTGCGGCGCCTGCGTGGAGTGCCGTCGATAGATGTCCGCATGCTGCACCAAGGCACGCCGGGGCAGTTGGGTTTGCCAATTTATATCAAGCGGCGGCGATCGCGTCGGCCTATTCTGCTCCGCTCGCCGTCTGTCCCTCTATGGCTCTGGCGGCGCTGCTCGTGCCGTCAGGCAAGTCCTCGGGGTTCTGCCGGAGGGCGCGGGCGAACGATCGCCAGGAAGATCGCCGAATCTCGGCTCAGGCGCTTGAGCAAACCGACCCGGCGGGTGCCTGGTCGAAGGCGGCCCCTAAGCGTTGAGCTGTCATCGACATGCGCACTCCAGGGCGCTGGAGTTTCGCTGTTGGCCTGCTGCGCGGCGACATCGGTGCTGTGACGCGACTATCAGAACTAATGATCCGAAGAAGAATTCACTTTATTGGGGCAGGCGACTCGGCTATGGTCGCGGATGCTGTATACCAACAATCAACCGAGGAGAACAGCAATGAAGATCAACCATGCCGTGATCGGGGCAGCCGCCTTGTCGATGAGCCTGAACGTCACTGCCGGCGAGATGGGATCGCCCGACGAAGCCAAGGCGCTGAGCGAAAAGGCCGCAGCACTGGTCAACCAAGAGGGCGAAGGGGCTTTCGAGACCTTCTCCGCCGCCGATGGAGGTTTTGTGACCAAGGACCTGTATGTGTTCTGCATGGACCTCGACGGCAAGATGCTTTCGCACGCCAAAAAGCCGGAACTGGTCGGCAAAAATCTCAGCGATTTCAACAAATATGGCGACATGCTGTTCAAGGACATGATTGCGGTCGCTTCCGATCCGGGAACGGGCTGGGTCGACTATCGTTGGCCGTACCCGGGTACCGATGAGATCAAGCAAAAGACCAGTTACATCGTAAAGAATGACAAAGGCTTCTTTTGCGGCGTAGGCGCTTATAAATAAGCCGCTCGCGCAGTTTCACAGGAACTTGATGCGGGTCGCCACACGCGGCCCGTTTTCTCGCCCGGCCCGGTGCGCAAGGTATGTGGACCCACCGGGGACAGACCACGTTGGTCAGGAACACACGATAAGCAAATCATACTCAATGAGTATTGGAGCCAGCACCGTGCCCGGTCACAGTGTAGGTTGATGACTATCTGACGGTCTCGGACCCTGTGTGCGCGTGCAGAGACATCTCGCGGATTACGGTTAAGTTCTTTCATGCTCGGCTGATTGGCTCGAGAGCCCCGTAAACGACGGAAAGCGAACGCGAAACTCGGCACCGGGATCACGGTTGACGACGTCCACCTCTCCGCCCATCGCGCTCGTCAGGCGATGAACCAGAGCCAATCCGATACCGGTGCCCACCGTCTCTCGCGTAAGTTCGTTCTGAGAGCGATAGAAGAGTTGGAAGATCTTCTTCATCTGATCGCGCGGGATGCCGGGACCACGATCACGGACACTGAACGCGACATAGCCGTCACCCGAGGCGTTTGCATCGATGGTGATCAGACGTTCCTCGGCGTGGGCCGAAAACTTTATCGCGTTGTCCACGAGGTTGATCATGATCTGGGCGAAGGCGTCATTATCGACCGCCAGCGTCTTAGTCGCAGCTGGTTCACTGCAATGGAGCTGCAACGCAAAACCAGCGTGGTCGATCTGTGTTGCCACCTTGGATTCCACCGTATCCATCAACTGGGCTACCAAAATCGGGCATAGCTCGACCTTGAGCTCGTCACGGCTCATCCGTGCCAGTTGCAGGACATTGGAGATCAGTCGCGACAGGCGCTCGCTCTCGTCGTGAATGAACGCATAATAGCTGCGTCGGCGCGCCTCGTCGGTCCAGCCCTCGCGCAGCATCTCGCTATACATTCGGATCGAGGTCAGCGGCGTCTTGAGTTCGTGGCTGACCGCGGAGACAAAATCCCGCTGCTGGCGGTTCAGTTCGATCTGCTTCACCCCAAGACGATACATCAGCAACACGCCGCTGCTCAGCACCAGCCCCAGGATCAGCGCAACCCAGATCACCAGGCGGCCGGCGGTACCCGATGGCATCCGGGTCACCGAGAGTATCAGTTCCAGTTGATCCAGCGGCGACGACAACCTGCCACGATACAGCAGAGTACCTGACAGCTCTTCGGTGCTGGAAAGATAATCGCGACCCTGTTGCCCACCCAGTGCGGACAGGATTTCTTCACCGAAAACGATTCCCAGGCGACTCATGCCGGCCAGTGCAGTGTCGCGATAGGGCGCCTCGATCAACTCGCGCAACAACGCGGCCTTCTCGATCACCGCGCCTTGAATAAACCGCTGCCCGTCACGCCAGGCCTTGCGGTAGAGCACGAAGTAGTCGCTGCCGACCTGGTCGAACGCGAAAGGGTCTACCTCGCTCTCAAAGATGCGCACGAGTGCCGTCGATGCGGCAATGGTTTCCGCCTCCTGCTCGGCGTCGTTGGACTGGCGCGCGGCCTCAACCGTTTCCGACAACGGGCTTTGTTCACGCCGCGTTGCATCAAGCTCCACACGTTCCTTGAAGCGCGGTAATGGGCGCCGCGCCTGCAGCTGCGCCTGATCTGCATCAAAGGCGGGGTCCAGCTTGAGCTCGTCGACCCGGCCGATATTGCCGGATGATGTCGGTCGCCTGTTTGACTTGCGCAAGCGCGACGACTCTTCGCTAAGACGTTCGAATGCGGCCTGAGCAAGTTTTTGTTCCTGCACCTCCGTGGCCGCTTGCTGCCCCGGTATATCTGAGGATGTTGTGACTGGAGAGCCAGCCTGAGGTGCCCGGGATGACAGCCTGGCGACACCGAAGGGCGCTGCGTCCTGCCGCACGGATGCAGCGGCCGGAGCCATCCCCTCTTGACGCTCCCGACGATCCTCTGTCGACTTCTCACTGGCGGGCTCCACGCCGCCCTTCAACGCCGTCTCGGCCGGTTGGTCGTCGAGCAAGGCTCCTTCCTGACTGAGGATCTGCAACAGGCGCTCACGCACTGCCTGTCGTTGGCGCAGTTCCGCATTTGTGATGCCGTAGGCGAGCGCCGACTGCTCCGGATCATCCGGCATCAGGGGTGTGCTGAAGCGCCCGTCCGCATCCACCTGAAAATACCCGAGGAGTCCGGGAATGCCGCTATCGACCGGGAAGCCAGACAAGGGTGAACGCTGCAGAGAGTTGGCCACAGACGCACCCTCCACCACGAGAAAACGGTAGTCGGTGAACGCGCGCGCCTCTTCGGTTGCGATCATTTCACGTACACGCCGGTCGATGCGCCCGAGCAGTCCCTCCGCCAGCAGCTGGTACTGATAGAAACTCTCCCACTGCAGGCGACTGTATGCCTGCCAGGTCAGGACCGCACTCGGAATGGCCAGCGCGATGAAGAACAGGCTCAGCAACCAGCGCAACCGGTCTCTGCTCGATCGGGTGCCGGCGATGCGCCACATGTCAGTCGCCTACCAGGCGATAGCCGGCGCCACGCACCGTCAGCAGGTGTTTCGGCGACTTCGGGTCCGTCTCGATCTTGCGTCGCAGTTTGGCGACATGAATGTCGACCGTGCGGGTCTCGATATTCAGGTCACGCGCATATCCCCACACACGGCTCAGCAGTTCCTCACGCGAGACCGGGCGCTCTCGATTGGCGTGCAGATAGGTCAGCACGTCCATCTCGCGCCGGGTAAAACCAAGCGCCTCGCCATCGCGGCTGCCCGACAGGTTCAAGACATCCAGCGCGAGCCCGTCGCGCAGCCTGATGTGTTCGGCCGATGGTGCAGCCGGGCGCGTCCGGCGCAGCACGGCCTGAACCCGCAGCAGCAGCTGGGTCACCGAAAACGGCTTGGCGACATAATCGTCCGCACCCAGCGAGAGGCCGTGAATGATGTCATCGTCGTCGGTCTTCGCGGTGAGCATGATCACGGCCTGGTCGGGGCGTTGCTCACGGATGCGCTGGCAGATCCGAAAACCATCTATGCCCGGCAACATGACGTCGAGCAAGACGAGATCAAACTGACCACCGAGCGCCATGCGCAGGCCTTCGCCCCCCTCCGCTGCATACGCCGCCTCGTAGCCGTGATAGGTGAAGACGTCGATCAGGCCGGTACGAATCGCGACCTCGTCTTCCACGATCAGGATGCGTGCCTTTTCGTTCATGGGCTCTCCGCACAAGACATGACCCCTGTGTTGTCGGCACCCAGCGCCGGCCTTTGACGACTAGCCTACCAGCTGAACCTAGCGCAGACATGTAAAGCCTTTGTAAACAGACTCGGTGACTTTTTACCAAACCGTGTCTACGCACGACCTACGCTGGTTCCTAGACTGAACTCACTCAGTCATCAAGCAAACAACAGAGGTGGCCATCATGGCATTGATCAATAGGGTGACACGCCTGTTCCGTGCAGACCTCCATGCGGTCCTGGATCGCGTGGAGGAGCCTGACATCCTACTGCGTCAGGCGATCAGAGAGATGGAAGAAGACCTGGCACTCGACGAGCAGGCCTGCCGGCGGCACGAACGGGAGTATGAACAGCTCACCAAGAAGGAATCGGAATTCCGGCAGCTGCATGCCTCTCTGGGCGAGGAGCTGGATGTCTGCTTCGCCGCCGACAAGGAGGATCTGGCGCGCTCGCTGATACGGCGCAGGCTCGAGACCGAGGGCTCCCTGCAGTTACTGGAGCGGCGTCGCGAGACGCTGGCCGCGCAGCGCGATCAGCTGGCACAGCGTCTGGCAGAAAACCGGACGCGTTACGAAAGCATGTGCCAGAAGGCGGAGCTGTTCGACGAACGCAGGGACGAGAGCGTGCCAGACAGCGTGGATCGTTGGCCCAGTGTCGATGTCCGAGTGCGCGACGAGGACGTCGAGGTCGCATTGCTCAAAGAGCGCCAGCGGCGGGCCGGACGATGAAGCGCCCCAGTTTCTTCGAAGGCGTACTCGTCGCGCTGGTCGCGGCCGTACTCGGCAGCATGGTCTATACGGTGCTTCCCGGGCTGTTCGGACCTGCATGGACGATGCGCGCACTGATCGCAGGTCTCGGCCTGGGCTACATACTCTATCTGCTGCGGCGCAGCCCCGAACACACGGGGCGGGTCGTCATGCTGACCGGCTGGCTGCTAGTCGCCTGCTCAATCTGGTTTCTGGTTGCAGATCCGCTGCTGTATCTGGCGGTACACCTGGGCATGGTCTGGCTGGTGCGTGCGCTGTATCACCAGCCCGGCCCGATGGCGGCGCTAATGGATCTGGCGCTCAACCTGACGGCGCTGATGGCCGGACTATGGGCCTTCGTACATGCAGACAGCGTGTTCCTGGGCATCTGGACCTTCTTTCTGGTGCAGGCCCTGTTCGTCGCCATGCCGTCGGCCGAGCGTCGCCGCGCGGGTAGCAACGCCGGCACTGCACCTCGGCCCGACCCGTTTCAAACGGCCTACCGCAGCGCCGAGGCGGCGTTGCGCAAGCTCTCGAGTCATCCACTGAAATAGACGGAGGAATCCATCGTGAAGACAAAACTGTTTGGCATAACCCTGTTCGCCCTGACCGCCGCCGCGGTGGTCCTGATCCCGCTGCGGCACAGCACCGGTGCGATTCAGCAGCCGGTCATCGAACACCCAGTCCCGACCGCGGGCGCCACAAAGGTCGAAGTGGTATTCGTACTCGATACCACCGCGAGCATGAGCGGCCTGATCGAGTCGGCGAAGGAAAAGATATGGTCCATCGCCAGTTCGCTGGCGCAGGCGGATTCCGCGCCCGAGATTCGGATGGGGCTGGTCGCGTATCGCGATCGCGGTGATGCCTACGTCACCCAGGTGACGGGCCTGTCGTCGGACCTCGATTCCTTGTATGCGACGCTGATGGACTATCGTGCGGCCGGCGGCGGAGACACTCCGGAAAGCGTCAACGCGGCACTGCATGACGCCGTACACAAGATTGCCTGGAGCCGTGACCAGGCTACCTACCAGGCCGTTTTCCTGGTCGGCGACGCACCGCCCCACATGGACTACCAGGGCGAACCGCAATATCCGCAGATTATCGCGGAGGCCAAGGCTCGGGGCATTGTCGTGAATGCCATCCAGGCCGGCGCGGCAAGGGCCACCAGTCAAGAATGGCAGAAGATCGCGACACTCGGTGCCGGCGAATATTTCCAGGTCGATCCGTCCGGCAGCGCGGTCGCTATCGCGACACCGTATGACAAACAGCTGGCCCGCTTGTCAGAGGAGCTCGACGCCACCCGGCTGTACTATGGCGACAGCGAGACGCGGGCCGCAAAGGAGGGCAAGCTGGCGGCGACGCGCAAGCTGCATGCATCGGCCTCGGTCGAATCACGCGCGCGCCGGGCGGCCTTCAATACCTCGGACAGCGGTGCGGCCAACCTGCTGGGCGACAGCGAGCTGGTCGATGACGTCTCCAGCGGCCGGGTGGACCTGGACGAGATCAAGACGGAAGACCTGCCGGAGCCAATGCAGGCGCTGGCCCCCGCCGCAGCCACGGCGTTAATCCAGGAGAGGGCCAAGCAACGGCAGCATCTGCAGGCGGAGATCCGCAGTCTTTCACAGCAGCGCAGCGACTTCCTGAAGGAGAAGGTCGAGGAGAGTGGTGGTGCGGAGGCCTCACTGGATGATCGCATCTACGGTGCGGTCCGCGATCAGGCGGCGGCGAAGGGCCTCAAATACGATGTCGCGGCACCGGCTTACTAACCTAAATGGGGTCGGTGACAAATGCGGATCATTGTTATTCTCGTTTATCATCGGCCCCAGTGATCCTCAACGAATGCGAGTATCGCCGACATCAAATGCCACACTCCATTTTGCTCTACGACGCCCTGCGGTCCCTGGACAGAGGCCACCTGCTACGTCGAGTGGGTTGCATGAGCGACGGGCTGTATCTTGAGTTCGTACCGGAGATCGCGCTGGTGTTCGATCGACTGCAGCGCGACGGCTATTTGCGGGAGGTCGATTTCGCAGACCGTAATCCGGAGGCAATCCGGTTTTTCACAATCAGCGATGCGGGCCGCGAGAAACTGCGGGAGGTTTCGCGCTGGTACGGGCAACTGCCGTGGTACCTGAAACTCTGGGGGCGCATCGGACTACCACTCCCTGACAGGGGTCGCTGACAAATGCGGATCATTCTTATTCTCGTTTGTCACCGACCCCATTGAACCGACCCCATTGAACCGACCCCATTGAACCGACCCCATTGAACCGATCATGGCGCTGAGTTCGACAATCTATCGATGCGTGCTGCAGATATCCGATCTGGATCGCGCCTACTATCAAACCCATAGTCTGACGATCGCGCGCCACCCATCCGAAACCGACGAGCGCATGATGG
>JBATKF010000194.1:0-5219 GCA_049669185.1 Sedimenticolaceae bacterium
GCGCATTGTCACGCTGGCGCCGCACACCACCGAACTCGTGCTTGCGGCAGGCGGCGGTGATCGTCTGGTGGGCGTCGCCGCCGGCGGCAACTATCCGCCGTCCATCGGGGCCCTGCCACGCATCGGCGGTCCCGGTGCGCTGGACCGTGAGCGGCTCTTGACCTTGCGGCCTGATCTCGTGATTGCCTGGCAATCCGGCAACCGGGCTTCAGATCTGGAATGGATAGAACGAATGGGGATTGCGCTTTACCGCAGCGAGCCCACATCACTTCACGACATCGCCTCTGCGATCCGTGCAATCGGCAGGCTCGCCGATAAGACCCTCACTGCCGAGCGCGCGGCGCTGCGCTTTGAAAAATCTCTAGTGACGCCCTGTGCGCAACAGCCGCTGCTACCTGCGTATATTGAGGTGTGGGATACGCCAGCGATGACGATCGGTGGCAGTCACTGGATCAACGACGTCCTGAGACACAGTGGTTATCGCAACATGTTTGGCCACGTCGTGCGCGGGGTGTTCGCGATCGCCGACGAGGCTCGTTATTCGACACGCAGGGCGATGCGGATCTCGCTTCTCCCGGCCCGCGCGGGGGACCCCGACAGTCGACTCGCCGATCTATTATCGCGACCGACTCCCGGTCTGGCCGAGGCGATTGAGCTGCTGTGCGCCCGGCGGCTGGGAATCACCGGCAAGACCCGGCCCTGAGCTGCATGGCGCGACATACAAACTGCGCCGGAGCACGGGGCACGGGGCACGGGGCACAATCACTGCAACGCATCGCGAATGGGCCACTGGCTGCGCGACAGCCCCCTACTTGACCAAGGGAATTTCTCGACAATTCGATTAGCGAGCCCAGATGTCGGTTTTTTGACCATATTTATTTTGGGCAATACCTGTTCAAATTCCGCCTCCACCACGATAATGAGCGCAAGGACAAGGGATAGCTTGTCCACCATCAGACAACAACCATGCGTCAAGACGCTGGAGATCGAAACATGCCACTTGAAACCGCGATATTGCTGTGGGTCATGGGTGCACTGGCCGGTAGCATGGTGTTCTTCGGGCTGGTCGTGGCGCCCAAGGTATTCCAGGCGCTGCCGCCGGATCACGCGGGTGTCTTCTTGCGGTCGTTCTTTCCCAGCTACTACCTCTGGGGTCTGGTGATCGCGGCGGCATCGACCGCCATCGCACTGTGGGCGAGCTGGCCCGTCTTCCTCGCCTGCGCCGCAGTGTTGACCCTGTTCACTTATGCCCGGCAGGTGTTGATGCCGAAGATCAATGCGGCCCGCGATGCGCAGCTGCGCGGGGAGCAGGATGCCGGTCGACGCTTCGATCGTCTGCACCTGCGCAGCGTCCTGATCAACGGGCTCCAGCTGCTGGTATTGCTGGCCGCCGCCGCATTGCTGATTTGGCCACGCTGACTAAGCCGCTGCTGGCGCGACGCACGTGAGGAAACCCAAGATGACTGTCCACGCTGGCGATGCGCTGCTTCAGGTCCTGCCGCCGCCGATTCGCGAGCGCAGCCGGTTGCTCAACGACGCCTCGGTCAATTCGAATGCCGAGTTTGTGCTGTATTGGATGCATCACGCGGTGCGCGGCCATGAGAACCCGGCGCTGGATGCCGCGATAACACTCGGCAATGAAAGGCAGCTGCCGGTGCTGGTCTGTCAGGGTCTTGGTGGCCGTCACCGTTTCAATAACGACCGCCACCATGCCTTTATCCTGCAGGGCGCCCGGAGCGCGCATCGCGAACTTCGCCAGCGGGGCGTTCGCGCGGTCTTCCATCTCGACCGCAGCGGAACCCAGCCGTCTCCGCTTTGCGACCTGATAGCGCGCGCCGCGGCGGTCGTCTTCGAAGACTACCCAGCGCCGCCATTTCCCGCCTGGTCCGCCAAGCTGGCCGAGCGCTCCTTGGCACCGGTCTTTGCGGTCGACAGCTGCTGCGTTGTGCCTATGCAGCTGCTGCCAAAGCGCTTCGATAGGGCATATGACTTCCGGCGCGCCACGGCCGCGCTGTTCGCGCAACGGGTCCCGTTGACCTGGCCAAGCCCGGCGGCCAGCGAACCCGCTTTCGACGGCGAGCTCGGGTTTGCGCCGCTGAATCTTGGACAGGCAAACATCGCGACCCTTTGCGCCGATTGCGCCATCGACCACAGCATCCCACCGGTCGCGCACACACCAGGCGGCTCACTGGCCGGCTATGCCCGTTGGGAGACGTTCCGCGACCAGGGTCTGCGCACCTATGCCCGCGAACGCAACGACGCCGCGGTCGCCTGGCCGCGCGGCGTCAGCCGACTCTCTGCGTACCTGCACCATGGGCATGTCTCACCGTTCCGCGTCGCACGCGAAGCCTTGCAGATCGGTGGCGAAGGGGCGGAGAAGTTCCTCGATGAGCTGCTGGTATGGCGTGAGCTCGCCTATAACTTCTGTTTTCGTACGACGGACCCGGAGGTCATTGGCGCACTCCCGGACTGGGCCCAGGCGACGCTGCATGCGCACGCGGACGACCTCCGCCCCCCGGCGATTGATATAGAGGCTCTGGCACGCTCGTGCAGCGGCGATTCGCTGTGGGACCTGGCCCAGACGTCTCTGCGGATTCACGGGGAGCTGCACAACAATCTGCGCATGACCTGGGCCAAGGCGCTCGCCTATTGGCGACCGGATGCACAGGCCACGATGGACGCCTTGATTGATCTCAACCACCGCTATGCGCTGGACGGCTCGGATCCGAATTCCTACGGCGGATTATTGTGGAGCCTCGGTCTGTTCGATCGGCCGTTCGCCGATTCACCGGTAATCGGCAGGTTGCGCAGTCGTCCGAGCCAGGCACATGCACGCCGCCTCGATGTCGCCGCCTTCCGCCAACGGGTGACACAACCAAGCACCGAACGCGTTCTGAGTATCGCGGTGATCGGCGCCGGAATCGCCGGGCTCTGCGCCGCGCGGTCGCTGCAGGACCAGGGGCACTTCGTCACGGTGTTCGAGAAATCCCGAGGGGTCGGAGGGCGGGCGGCGACGCGACGCATCGGCAACATCGGTTTCGACCACGGCGCACAGTACTTCACCGCGCGCGACTTCGGGTTCCGTCGCGCGGTCGAGGCGTGGCGCGAACGGGGCCTGGTCGCGCTCTGGGAGGGCCGGATCGGGTGCGTGCGGGAAGATGGTATCGAGCAAGCATCGGATCGCCACGCGCGCTATGTCGGCGTGCCCGGCATGAGCGAAATCGGCAGACACCTGGGCGCCGACCTCGACGTGCGAAAACAGACGCGGGTGACGGCACCGCATCATCAAGCTGGGCGATGGCGGCTGCAGAGCGAGGGGGGAGATGCGCTGGGCGAGTTCGATGCGCTGGTCGTCGCACTGCCGGCACCTCAGACGCAGGTGCTGCTGGCGGCCGCTGCACCCCATCTCGCACGGCAGGCAGCCGCCGTAAACTATTCGCCCGCCTGGGCGGTGATGCTCAGTCTTCCCAGCGAACCGACGCTGCCCTATGACGGTCTCTTTTTCGCCGACGGCGAGATCGCATGGGCGGCGCGCAACAGCGCCAAACCAGGGCGCCGCGGACACACCTGGGTGGTCCATGCCGCGCCGGACTGGACCCGCGCCCATCTCGATCTCCCCGTTGATCAAGTCGCAACGATGCTCACAGCATCGCTGGCCGCGCGGACGAGCATGGACCTCGACGATTCGGAGGTGCTGGCCACACACCGCTGGCTGTATTCACTGGTCGACAATCCGCTGGAGGCCGGGGCGCTCTGGGATCCGGACCTGCAGCTGACGGTGTGTGGCGACTGGTGTAATGGCGCGCGCATCGAGGGCGCCTATCTGAGCGGCCAGGCAGCCGCCGGTCATCTATTGCGGCATCAAGCCCAGCGAGCTTGGCAGGAACAATACAGCGCCGCC
Organism: Sedimenticolaceae bacterium; assembly: GCA_049669185.1. Taxonomy (GTDB): domain Bacteria; phylum Pseudomonadota; class Gammaproteobacteria; order Chromatiales; family Chromatiaceae; genus Thiosocius. The sequence continues at coordinate 3,902 of JBATKF010000194.1, forward strand.
GCTGCCGAGTCCTTAGCGAGATAGAGGGCACAGCGCGTGGACCCAATATGCCGGAAAGGGAATATACAGCCGAGCAAACGCACCAGCCGGAGTGCTATCCGCTATGCCAGCTTGATCGGCGCGACACTTGCCGCGACGCTGGCGCTGGGCGCAGCGGCCTACGATCTCGACCAACATGTGTGGCGTGACCGCCTTCTGTTCCTGATAGCACCCACGCCCGACGACCCGCTGCTGGAGGCGCAGGCCCATGCGATCGAACAGCGCAAAGTGGCCCTGCGCGACCGCGATCTGCGGGTCTTCATGCTGAATCGCGAGAGCGCAACGGTCGACGATCTCGCCCTGGACGCGGGCGAGGCCGAGCAGCTGCGACGCCGTCTGGAGGTAACGGACGACGACCGTCTGATGATCCTGGTCGGCAAGGACGGCGGCGTGAAACGGCGCGCCGCGCTGGACACCGACTTGCGCGATATCTTCCTGCAGATCGACGGCATGCCGATGCGCCGTGCGGAAATCCGGGCCAAGGAGGCGGCTGGTGAGCAGGTGACGACGCCCTGACGCCTTCGAGGGCTTCCGGGCTTCCAGCCCGCCCTGTCGAGGGCCCAATGTCTATCAGCGTGCGGCTTCCGTGCAACGGAATGGGACCACATAGCCCGATCGCAGGCTATCGCGATATCAGGCGTCCGGTGCCCTATCTGGGTCCGCGTGTTGACCAGCCACCTCGGTCGCAGCGACATAGGCCCGCAGCTTTTCGGCCAGTACCTCACTCGCCGCCGGCTCGCCGTGCACCAAACGAATTCGCTGCGGTCGTATCGTCATGTTGCGTACGAAATCGATGAGCCCGGATTGATCGGCGTGGGCCGAATATCCGGCGATGGTGTGGACACGGGCGCGGATATCAAAGCGCTCGCCGTCCAGATCGACGTAGCCACCCCGTGGTCCATAGCGCTGGATATCGCGTCCCGGGGTCCCCTGTGCCTGGTAGCCGACGAACAGGATGTCATTCCTGGCATCGCCGAGCAGGGCCTTGAGGTAATTGACCACGCGCCCGCCGGCGCACATGCCACCGGCCGCCAGTACCACCGCAGGGCGCCCGGTCTTGGCCAGATAGCGCACCACGCGCAAATGGTCCTCATGGCTGTCAATGGTCGTCAGCTGATCGAAGTTCAGCGGGTGCCGGCCCTGTGCGGCACGGCCCCTCGCCTCGTCGTCCCAATAGGGGCGCAACGCGCGGTAAAGATCGGTAAAGCGCGCCGCCAACGGCGAGTCCAGCACAATCTCCAGGTCGCCCCAGGGCAGGTCGTGTGCAGCCGCATTGCCT
>JBATKF010000195.1:0-28633 GCA_049669185.1 Sedimenticolaceae bacterium
GCTTTGGTTCTTCGGCGTGCTGGCGGTGTTTTCGCTGTCGGGCACGAAGCTGCCACACTACCTGTTGTACGGCATGAGTGGTGTGTTTCTGTTGATGGCGCAATACCGCGGAAGGATTCGTAACCCCTGGATTTGCTTTGCACCGGCACTGCTGCCGTTTGCGCTGTTCGCGGCGCTGCCTCAGCTGTTTGGCTATCTGGCGGGGCAGGCCGATCGACTCTATGAACAGACCCTGTTCCAGGCCGGCGCCGAACGTTTCACGGGCTGGCCTCAGGCAGCCTGTGTCGCCGCCTTCATGCTGACGGTCGCCATCGTTTTTCTGAAGGCGGCGCTGTGGCGCAGACTGCTGCTGCTGGGCTTCCTGCAGGCCTTGTTGATTGCGGTGCTTATCCTGCCCGTCGTAATGGAGGTTCTTCAGGGAGGCGTCAAGGCCGCGGCCCTGTTTGCCCGGCAGCACGGCAAGGATCTCGTCTTCTATCGCACCTTTCAGCCGAGTGTGAGTGTCTATCGCGAGCAGATCATCCGGCGTCGGCCGGCGCAACCCGGGCAATGGGTCTACGTGCGGGTGGACCGCGTCGACGAATTTCTGGCTCAGCCATCGCCTTATCGCAAAGAGATCGTATTCAGCCGGCCGCCCGCCACGCTGGTCGCGATCGAGGAAAAGGGCAGCGAATAGGTATGCGCTTTCCCATCGCCATGCATGCCGTCCAGCAATCGATGGAACAGGCCAGGCAGCGCGTCGCGGAGCGCGGCACGGCCGGTGTCCGTGAGTTGATGGTGCTCGGCTTTGCCGTGCTCCTACTGGGTATTGCGGTTGCTCTTTGGACAAAGGATCACCAGGCGGGTTTCCATGGGCTGCAGGGGCTGACCCATGCGTTTTTGCCCGACGTGGCCTGGGCTATGGTGACCCGTTTCGGCGATGAAAGGGTGCTATTCGTACTAGCTCTGCTGTTTGTGCGGCATCGCCCGGAGATCTTCTGGGCGATGCTGGTCGCAGCCTTGATCGGGACACTGTATTCACACGGACTGAAGCTGTATCTCGATGTGCTCAGGCCACCTGCGGTACTTTCGTCTGAGGAGTTTCGGCTGATCGGCCCGGCACTGAGGCGAAACAGCTTTCCGTCCGGTCACACACTGTCTGCGTTCTTGTTCGCCGGCGTATTGTTCGCATTCAGCACCTCTGTCACGCAGCGCTTGGCGCTGCTGTTGGCGGCGACGTTTGTTGGCCTCAGTCGGGTCGCAGTCGGTGTGCACTGGCCGCAGGACATTATTGCGGGTGCGTTCAGTGGCCTGCTGCTCTCGGCAGCCGGGGTCTGGATCACTTGCTATTGGCAGGCGGGGCTTCGGCCGCGCGTGCATCTCTGGCTGCTGTTGCTGCCGTTTGCGGCGATGCTGCTGTTGCTGGCCGACGATAACGGGAATCCGTCCACGCCGCTGTTCGTCTACCCGGTCGTCGCGCTCGCGCTCGCGAAGGGCATTCACGACTATCGTGATATCTTTGCAACCCAATAGCACTATGCAATTCAACTTCATAGAGACACTGATGAGCCTTAGCCCGGGCCCGGCACTGAAATGGCTGACGATGCTCTTGATGCTGGCGGGGCTTGTCTGGTGGGTTGAGCGACGGATCGGTTTCGCGGAACTCCTGCGGCCCTGGTCGCGCTTTCCAGTCGCGGAATTGGTGCTGCTGGTCATGTTGACCGCGCTCAGCTATCTGACCCGGGCCTTGCGGTTGCGGGACTTCTACCGCACGCGTTTCGACGGCTCTATCGGGCGCTATTTGCGCGTCACCGTATTGCACACGGCCATGCTGAACCTCTTGCCTATGCGCTCCGGTGAGGCGGCCTTCCCGCTGCTGATGAAGCGGCAATTCGGTCGGCGCTATCTAGAAAGCACCGCAGACCTGATCTGGTTGAGGTTTTCCGATCTTTGGATATTGCTGTGGCTCGGGGTGTTGGCGGCCGCCTGGCATCTCGGCAGCTGGCTGTGGTTGCTCGTGATGGTACTCCCCGTGCCGCTGTTGATGCTGCAACCGTTCAAGTCGACGGTCCTAGGGAAGGTCCGGGAAAGACATGGCAGAGGCGCGCGTGCGTTGCGTGTACTGCTGGGTGGGTTGCCGGATAGCTATGGGCTGTACCTGCGCCTGTTATCCTGGACGTTGCTGACCTGGGCGCTGAAACTCGGCGCCTTCGTCGGTGTCGCCGGCTTCTTCATCGACGTCCCGGTGGTCAGCCTGATCCCGGGCGTGATCGCCGCCGAGGTAAGCAATGCGCTGCCTGTCCAGGGCCTGGGCGGCTTCGGCAGCTATGAGTTTGCGATGGTTATCGGCAGCCAATGGGTTCAGGCGCCGCACGATGCCCTGCTCAGTGCAGCGGTCAATCTGCATCTGTTCCTTCTTGCGTGCACCTTGGCCTTTGCGGCGCTGGTGCTGGTCTTCAGAATCGGTGGCAGGGGATCGCCCTAGGATGTCCCGATTTACGGCAATGGCTCTTTCCCGGGTGTAATCGTGCAGACGGCCGGTACCCTGTCGATCGTGGTCCCGCTCTATGACGAGCAGGAGAATGTGCACACTTTGATGGTCCGGATCCACGCGGGACTGCATGACCTTGGGATGCCATGGGAGTTGATCTGTATCGACGATGGCAGCACCGACGCTACCTGGACCCGCCTGCGCGAGGCGGTGCTCGAGCACGGCGAGCACGTCAAACCCCTGAGGCTGAGTCGAAACTTCGGTCAGAGTGCTGCTATGCAGGCGGGTATCGATGCGGCCAGGGGTGAATTCATCGTAACCTTGGACGGCGATCTGCAGAACGATCCGGCAGATATTCCGCGCATCGTGAAAGAACTCCAGGAACGCGGGCTCGACCTCCTGCAGGGCTGGCGCAAGGTCCGCAAGGACGCCTTTCTGATGCGTAGGTTCCCGTCGAGAATCGCCAATAAACTGATCGCCAAGGTGAGCGGCGTGGCACTCAACGACTATGGCTGCAGTCTCAAGGTCTATCGTGCCGAGGTAATAAAAAAGATCCGGTTGTTTGGTGAGATGCACCGCTTCATTCCGGTGTGGGTGGCCACGGTAACCAGTCCGGCGCGCATTGGGGAGACCGTGGTAGCGCATCATCCGAGGGCGGCCGGCCTTTCGAAATACGGTATCTCGCGCACATTCCGAGTGACTCTTGATCTCCTCGCGGTATTTTTTTTCTTGCGTTATCGAGCCCGCCCGGGGCACTTCTTCGGCAGCATCGGGCTGATTCTAGGCGCGATTGGCAGCGTGATCATGGCCTACCTCAGCATAGTAAAATTCGGCCTTGGTGAATCCATTGGTGATCGGCCTTTGTTTACAGTGGGTGTGTTGTGCCTGATCGCCTCGGCACAGTTCCTGACAACCGGTGTACTGGCGGAGCTGCTGGCACGCACCTTTTACGAGTCGAGTGGGAGGCCGGCCTATTCGTTGATGGGCGACGAAGCCGTCTCCGAGCACTGGCATGGGAAGCGATAGGGTCCGACGCGATTGATGGCTCTTCAAGACCACCAGGTACCGAATCAACGGCATCTGACCCGAACGGGTCTTTTATTGGGAGATAATTGAACAATGGTTATGAGGAATACCGACCCGACAAAACAGAGACTCTTGGGTATTTTTCTGTTGTCGAGTATTTGTCTCGCGACCAGCGCTTATACCGAGGAAGCGCAGCAAAAATTCAAGGTGTCCTATAAAAGCCAGGTGGAGCCATTGCCGCTGAACCGTATCCACAGCTGGCTACTGCACGTGCAGACCGCTGATGCCAAACCCGTTGAGGAAGCCGACATCAAGGTCGATGGGGGCATGCCCGCTCACAATCACGGCCTTCCGACTCAGCCTGTCGTCACTGAAATCGGCAATGGGGATTATCTGGTGCAGGGCCTCAAGTTCAGTATGACCGGCCACTGGGAGATCTGGTTCGAAATTCAGGCGGCTGGGACCATCGAAAAGAAGAAATTCGATGTCGATCTCTAGTTGTCCTGTCGGCTGAAAGCCCGGTCAGCGGCTGCAGCGGATTGGCGGCCGGGTCGGAGTATAAACATGCACATGAGCAGCACTCAATATGCCGTCAATTAAAGTCAACCGATATCAACTGCTGTTTTATTTCTGTGTTTTGGCGTCGTCCGCGGTGGCGGCCGACTGGACAACATCGGAATTGTCACTGCTGCGACAGCAGTGGATCGGCAGTTTGCCCGAGTTGCCGCCGGACCCAGGCAATCAAGTGGCGGACGACCCGGGCGCGGCAGAACTGGGTCATAGCCTTTTCTTCGACAAACGCCTGAGCGCCAACGGCAAGATTTCCTGTGCCAATTGTCATCTTCCAGAGAAGTCTTTCACTGATGGTCTGGCCCGGGCGCGGGGTATCGGTGAGGCTGCGCGCAGTTCTCCAAGTCTTATCGGTGTCGCATTTGGTCCCTGGTATTTCTGGGACGGACGCAGTGACAGCTTGTGGTCGCAGGCGCTGGGTCCGCTGGAGTCCGCCGAGGAACATGGCGGCGACAGGCTGAAGTACGCGAGAATCATTGCAGGTGATCCCGTCTATCGGAAACAGTATGAGGAACTGTTTGGTCCGCTGCCGGATTTGTTCGATCGGGATCGCTTCCCGCAGGGCGCTTCGCCCGTAGGGAATACGGCCGCCGTAGCGAGATGGAATGACATCGCAGAGGACGACCGCAAGGCGGCGACCCGCGTGTTCGTCAATATCGGAAAGGCCATCGCCGCGTACGAAAGAACCTTGATACCGGGGCCTTCCCGCTTTGATCAGTATGTCGAACGGCTGCTTGACGGAGACCCAACAGGGGCGGATCTATTGACCGCGGACGAAATTGCGGGGTTGAGGCTTTTTATAGGAAAAGCCATGTGCGTAACCTGTCACATGGGACCCATGTTCACGAACCATGGATTTCATAACGTGGGTGCACCGGATCCGGCCGCGAAAAAACCGAAATACCGACTTCCCATACTCCATTTGTTGGCCGAAAAACCTCCAGTCGATCCTGGCCGATACCGAGGGGTTCGGCGGGTGATGGAGAGTGAATTCAACTGTCTCGGGGAATACAGCGACGCCGAGGAAAAAGACTGTTCGGAACTGATTTTTGCCAACGTGAGACACCAGGATACTTTGGGCGCGTTCAAAGTCCCGACATTGCGTAATGTGGCTAAAACAGCGCCATATATGCATGCCGGTCAGTTTGAGAATCTTGGTGAAGTGCTACGGCATTACAATAATCCGCCCAGAGCGCCCAGTGGCCGGAGTGAATTAGCGCCGCTCAATCTGACAGACCGGGAGCGGAAACAGTTAGAGGCCTTCCTCCACAGTTTGAACAGTTCACCAGCCGCGGTGGCCGAACAGCCGCGAATGTCGATCCATTGATCCTGCACTGTCAGTCAGGGTGAAGTGGGAGGTGGGGTAAGGACCGCGTCATCTCCTTTCCACCAGGTCAGGGCGTAGACAGACCTGTCTACCCGTCCGTGATTTTGATCGATCACGACCTCCGCACCGGAGTGTTTGATGGTCGAATTGATGGGGGCGGCATAGATTGCGCGCCGGAACTCCTTGTAGCTCACTTCGCTCACCGTTTCAAAGCGCTGCTGCATAAACGAAAACAAATCCGGCAGGGCAAAGCACCAACGATCTGGCGTGAATGCGAAACATCGCTCCCGTTCGAGTTCGCTAAGCAGATGTTGATCCCGACTTGCCACCCGCTCGAAAAAAGAGATCAATGCGTGTTCAAGCGCCAGCATAGGAAATGAGACCGCTCTATCTCCAGCGAATTTGGTTCACGCTCGTTTTACGTCCGGCTTCAGGGGCACCACACCGCGCTGGTTAAATCAGGCGTCATGGCCGCATCCGACGATATCTTCTTACCCGTTACTGTAGCGCAGAAATCACTCTCTCAGCGAGATATGACACGACCGCTCTCGGATCTTCTCTATATCTTGATGTTCATTCAAATATTGACGGCACTCATTTCGCTTGGCAATCGGTCGGGAAATTGAGAGTCGTTAACCAAAGAGTTTTTTCTGATCGGAGGTATAGGTTTTCGCTATATATTCAAGAACGAAACCCTAGTGCGGATCTCGCGCAGTGCAGGGGAAGTGGGTACGTTCGTAATGCACGCCCGGTGCGTGTTCGATTACAACGCAGACCGGCTTGTGCTAAGTTTTGCATTGTGCAGAATGTCGTGAAAACTATTCGCAATAGAGCAGTGCCGCCTCAAGGAGCCGAATCAGTCTGTTTGGCTTTTTTGCCAGCGATTGATCTTGATGGTGACAGGCGATAGCGTTGCACGCTATGGCCGAATCCTGTCTTTGACCAGGTCGGTATCGAGTCATAATTTAATAGACGCCCATGTTGACGAAATTCACCCCAGAGCAACTGGCTGACCCGACCATAAGCAACTCCAATGTTGAGCTGCGGGCCTGCCTGCAGTGCGATTACTGCATCTCCAACTGTCCGACTTATCAACTGCTCGGTGACGAATTCGACAGCTCGCGGGGGCGGATATTCTTAATCAAGGAGATGCTGGAAAACGCTCGCAAGCCGGAGGCGAAGACAGTCCAATACATCGACCGATGCCTGTCCTGTCTGGCGTGCATGTCCACTTGCCCCTCAAGTGTGCACTATATGCATTTGGTGGATCATGCCCGGGCGTTCATAGAAGAACGCTACCGGCGCCCCTTGACTGACCGGCTGCTGCGCTGGATGGTGGCGCAGACTCTGACCCATCCGCAGCGCCTACGCCAGGCCGTCCGGGCGGCGCGGTGGGTCAAGCCGCTTGCTTCTCTGCTGCCCCGGAGCGTGCGGGGCATGGTGGAATTTGCACCCGATCATCTGCCGAACCCTAGCCTCGATGACCGGCCGCAGGTTTTTCCGGCGATGGGAGAACGCAAACGCCGGGTTGCCCTTCTGACTGGCTGCGCACAGCGTGCGCTGAGCCCCAGCATAAATGACGCCACCATCCGCATTCTGCGAAGACACGGTTGCGAGGTCGTCGTTGCCCAAGGTGTACGTTGCTGCGGGGCTTTACCCCATCATATGGGAAAAACGCGAGACAGCTTCGGCTTCGCTGCGGCCACCATTCGTGCCTGGATGAGGGAAGTCAAAGGCGCCGGCCTGGATGCAATCGTTATCAATACAAGCGGCTGCGGCACAGTCATCAAGGATTACGTTCATATGTTCCGAATCGATGAAATGGCCGAGGACGCCGCGACCATCTCTAGTCTGGCGAAAGACATATCCGAGTTGCTATCGGACATGGAACTTGAGCAGAAAATCAAGCCGGATCTGCGCGTGGCCTACCATGCCACCTGTTCCCTGCAGTTCGGTCAACGAATTCGATATACGCCAAAGAAGCTGCTGAAAAAAGCCGGTTTTACCGTTCTGGAGCCGCGAGATTCGCATTGGTGCTGCGGTTCGGCGGGGACCTACAAGCTGCTACAGCCGCAACTTTCCGATCGATTAAGGGAGCGTAAAATCAAGGCGTTGGAGGCAACTGCGCCGGATGCAATCGTTGCGGGAAATATCGGTTGCATGATGCAGATCGGATCCGGAACCGAAGTGCCGGTGCTCCACACGGTCGAACTGTTGGATTGGGTCACGGGTGGCCCCTTACCGCCTGCGTTAGCCGGGGTGAAACAGGCGGCAGCGGCGGACTGAGTGGCTGAAATCTGCCCGCGTGACCGGCGCAACGGTCTGTTTCCCGCCTGTTGCGCTGGTTAACGCCGTGCTATCCAGAAATCTTGACCTCCTGGAGAGGGCAGGGCACTCTTCTTCGCGGCGGAATTTCCTGGGCCCTGCTTTCAGCCCATTCCTTGGCCATGTCAATGAAGGCAACGCAGCCCGCATTGTTGTAGCCATTTTTGCGGGTGATCGCAGTGACGGCCTGGCGGGGTAGATCGGGGCTTAGCCCGATAAAATGGAGTCCGCACTGATTGCGAACAATGCTGCTGGGCAGCACGGTGGCCCGCGACCCAATTTGGATCATTTCAACAATCACATTCAAGGAATTGGTCTCGACGGCAATGTGCGGCTCGATGGCATGCTCGAAACAGTAGCCGTCTACCAGGCGCCTCATGATGAATGCCGAATTGAGCAGCACCAGGAACTCCTGCTCCAACTCCTCCGGGGTCATGCTCTCCTGTTGCCCGGCACGCGGATGGTCGTTACCGACTGCGACGCCCAGCGTTTCTTCGAAAAGCGTGTGCGCATCAACGTCCTGCAGTCTCGATCCCAGAGTGATTGAGTTGGTGAATGCGATACCGACATCGATCCGGCCTTCCATCAAAGCGGTAACGATTTCATCCTGAGGCATTTCCAAGGTACTAAGGGATATGCCGGGATAACGGGTATTGAATCGATCCAGCAAACAGCACGTGATCTGGTCGGTGATCGGCGTCCATCCCAGACGGAGTCTACCTCGGCTCAAGTCGTCGATGTCGCTGATGGCACGGGTCCCTTCGTCCAGCTCATGCCAGGCGCGGCGTACATGATTCAGATAGACCTCTCCGGCATGGGTCAGCCGGACATTGCGCCCCGAACGATCGAACAAAGAAGTCTGTAGTGCCTGCTCGAGAAGCTTGATTTGCTGGGATAAAGAGGGCTGAGAGACATGCAGGATCTCGGCTGCCCGCGTATAGCTGCCGTGTTCCGCAATCGCGATCAGGTATTGGAGTGAACGCGGAAAGACGTCTCGCCGGTTCATAGGCAGCTCCTATAAGAGGAATAGCTATTGAGTCTTAGACTTCTTACGTACCCATCCTAGACTCAGTCTGTCAGTCGCCGAAATCCGCGTCCATAAGAAATTTTCTCTAAGTGAAAACCCTAGCATGGGGCACCCCGCTTAACAAATCGCTCGAACACAACAGAGGAGGCTTCAAATAATGTCATCGAACATCAGGCAGAAAGTGATGCGGCATCTCGAAATTGTCCGTCAGCTTCAGCCCGCTCTGCACGCAGAGACGCACGCACCGGCTCCCGATCAAGTCGACAACGCGCACTACCGCGCATACACCCGCATGGCGCACGACGTAGGCGGAGAGCCGGACGTGCCCATTGTTTGGGAGGAAAAAGAAGAGGAGGTGTGGGAACACAACACGTTTGTAACCTGTGAGGTTCTCGCCTGGCGCGGGGTGTGGAATGCCGAAGAGAGACGGCGTCGGCAGAATGTTGATGTTGGGCAGACGCAGTATTTGGGATTGCCTTATTACGGGCGCTGGCTGCTCACGGCCGCAAGAATCCTGGTCGACAAACAGTACGTCACGCTCACCGAACTCTCCGACAAGATAGACGAGGTCAAAAAACGCTATGAGTAAGCCGCACTACGATCGAGAGCACCATGTAAAGAAGGCCACCGGGATCGGCGACCCTCAGTGCTTTAAGGGGGAAGCGCCGCCGCCAAAGTTCAAGGTGGGGGACAAGGTGAGAATCAAGGACTTGCCCGATATTTTCTACAGCCGTACTCAAGTCTACACCCGCGGTGCGCCGGCAGTAGTCGCCGAGCTGGTTTACGAGAGCCCGGCAGCGGAAGACGAGTCGTGGGACAACACGGAGAACGTTACCTGGTTCTACAGCGTGATCTTTAAGCAAAAAGACCTGTGGCCGGAATATCCTGATGCATTCGCGAACGATACGGTGGAAACGGAGTTGCCAGAACGATGGCTGGAGCCTATGTAGCCGGATCTACGGAATGTAAGCATAGACGAATTTAGTCATAGAGACGGAGGAAACTTAGATGGCAGAGAAACATAAACCTGCGCCGATGGTCGACGAAGTCAGCGAATTCGAAGTCCTGGAAATTGCCGTGCGTGAGCTGGCTATCGAGAAGGGACTTTTCACCGCAGAGGACCATCAGCGTTGGACCGAGTACATGCATACCCTCGGGCCACTCCCGGCGGCGCGCCTGGTCGCCAAGGCATGGCTTGATCCTGAATTCAAAAAGCTGGCGGTCGAAGATGGCGTCAAGGCCAGCCTGGAAGTAGGCATCGACTGGATCAGCGCTATGCCAACTCATTTCGGGACCCCTAGCGACTATTGCAACCTGCGTGTCCTCGAAGATACGCCGACCTTGCACCACGTGGTCGTGTGCACGCTTTGCTCCTGCTATCCGCGGCCGATTCTGGGTCAATCGCCGGAGTGGTACCGGACCCCTAACTATCGCCGCCGGCTGGTTCGTTGGCCGCGGCAGGTATTGGCGGAATTTGGTCTGCAGCTGCCGGAAGAGGTGGAAGTGCGGGTCGAAGACTCCAACCAGAAATCCCGCTTCATCGTAATGCCGGTGCGCCCCGAAGGCACCGAGGGTTGGACGGAAGACCAGCTTGCGGAAATCGTGACCCGAGACTGCCTCATCGGCGTAGCCCTACCCAAGCCGGGTAAGACCGCGAATGACCCGCGCCCCGTGCGTCCCGCGGTCAATCCGTATCACCATCATTAGGATTCGAAATGACCGAGATCAATCCGAAATACTTGGAACTCGATGCGGAAATGTCAAGCCGCGACCTGGATCAGTCGCCGGTGTCGCTTCTGGAAAAGATCAAACAGGAAGGGAGGATCTGGGACGATCTGTGCGAGGAGTATGGCGTAGACAATCCCGACCCACCCTGGCGGATCACGCTCGAAGCCACGTGCGATATGTTGGCGGACGGCTATTGGCAAACCTTCAATATCTGCAAACCAAAAGAAGAACGGAATCCTGAAGAGGAAAGCAAGAAGCTGGATGGTGTGGAGCGCCGTTGGGAAGAGGACCAACTGGTCAAGCAGCATTACTCGGAAGTCCCGTTTCCAGAGAGCCAGCTTCTGGCCCTCGCGCACACGTTGATTCGGCGCGGCCTGATGGATGAGGAAGACTTGGCCAAGAAGATGGCGGAGGTGAATCAGCGCCTCCACATGACCTGATGTGCTTTGTTAGCTCTCGTATTCTTGCTGTGCCGCGCAGTGACGAATCAAGAACTGACTTATCAGATTAGCTGTTGCGCACCAACCCGGTGTCTTGTGCCGAACGTTTAGTGCAAGCGCACCAAGGCTTGGCTTTGTTAAACGAGGAGCTGAATTGATGTCAATTCGTGGTGTACACATCAATATTGACAATCTTACTCATCGCTATACACCGAAAAGCCCGCTCACATTCGACAATGTGCGGGTGGAGGCCAAACCAGGGGAGGCGCTGGTCATTATCGGCCGGTCGGGTTGTGGTAAATCCACTCTGCTGCACATCATAGCCGGCCTGATGCACGCGACCAGTGGATCCCTCAAGCTAGACAACGAAGAAGTCAAGGAGCCCTCAGCCCGCTGGGTGATGATGTTCCAGGCGCCGCATCTCTTTCCCTGGATGACGGTGGAGCGAAATGTCGGCATTGGTCTCCATTTTGCTGGCTGGGCCAGGGACAAGATGCGCGATCGGGTGGCCGAGGCCATCAGCCTCGTTCATCTCGAGGACTATGCACAGAATAATGTGCAGGACCTTTCTGGAGGGCAGCAGCAACGGGTCGCGCTAGCCCGTTCATTGGTGATGGAGCCAGAGATGCTGCTGCTGGATGAACCTTTCTCCGCACTGGACGCCTTTACCCGGGCGTCGTTGCAGCGGGACGTTCGTTCCATTGCCAAAGAGCTGGGCATCAATCTGGTAATGGTCACTCACGATATTGACGAAGCGGTGTTGATGGCGGATCGCGCGCTGATCATGGCGGGATCTCCCGGCAAAATTATGCACGATATCAGCGTCCACCTTCCCGACCCAAGAGATCGGGAAGATCCTGAAGTTCAAACGATGCGTAGACAGTTAATGGACACCTTCGAAGAAGCAGCAAACATACAGAAGGCAAATGACGGTACCCAAGGCAACGCCGGCAACTTGAACAAAGCGAGCGGTTTATCTCAGCTAGTCTGATCCACACCCCGGTGATCAAGCGCTAGCAACCAGACGGAGGCTAACCAGTAATGAAGAAGCAGAACGATGATACCTATGACGATCAGACTGCTGAATCTCTGATCGCCATGCGCAAACAGCATGATGGGATAATCGACGATCCCAATCTCGTCATCGACTACGATCCCATGTTTGCCAATATCCTGGGGAGCAGCGTCGATCGGCGTGATTTCCTAAAGATAGGTGCGGCCGGAATGTTTGCGGGGGCGGTTCCATCCGCCCAAACTTTCGCCGCCGAGAAAAAATGGGATCCGGTGGTCAAAATCGGCTACATACCGATCACGGATTCCGCGGCGCTGCTGATCGCTCACGAATTGGGATTCTTGAAAGATGAAGGCATCGATTCGGTTAAACCGAAACTCATTCGCGGCTGGTCGCCGTTGGTCGAGGCCTTTGCGTCGCACCAGTTCAATCTTACCCATATGCTGATACCCATCCCGATTTGGATGCGTTACAACAACAAATATCCGGTCAAGATCACCGCTTGGGATCACACCAACGGATCGGCGATTTTGGTTGGCAAGGATTCGGGGATCAATTCACCAAAGGACTTTGGCGGCAAGCAATTCGCGGTACCGTACTGGTATTCGATCCACAACATCGTTTCCCAGCGGATCATGAAGAACGCCGGCATTACCCCGGTGATCAAGCCCCAGAGCGCCAAGCTGGCGCCCAATGAATGTAACTTCGTCGTACTGGCGCCGCCCGAGATGCCGCCGGCGCTCGCGGCCAAATCGATTGACGGCTATTGCGTTGCGGAACCCTTCAATGCCCTGGGCGAAATCAAGGCGGGCGGTAAGGTACTGCGCTTCACCGGCGACGTGTGGAAGGGGCATCCGTGCTGCGTGGTCGTCATGCACGAGGAAAACACCCAGGATCCAGAGCGCGCTGCCTGGACCCAGGGCATTCACAACGCCATTGTAAAGGCCCAGGTGCATCTGGCCCAGAATCGTGAGGAAATGGCGGTTCTGTTGTCCCGCGACGGTAAGCGCTACCTGCCATTCCCGAAGGAAGTGGTCAAGCGGGCGATGATGTTCTACGACCCTGCGTATTACAACAACCCCCTCGCCATCAAGCATCCGGAATGGGGCATGGACCGGATCAATTTCCAGGGCTGGCCTTACCGCTCGGCAACCGAGCTGGTCGTATCTGATCTGAAGAAAACGGTTATCACCGGCGACGATTCCTTCCTCAAGGAACTCTCTCCAGAGTTCGTTGCGGACGATCTGGTCAACTACGGCTTCATCAAGAAATCCCTGGACCTCAATCCGGGCTGGAAGGACGACGCCAGTGTGCCCAAGTCGGGCGATCCCTTTGTCCGCACGGAGGTGGTTCAACTGTGAGCAACGGCGCCGCACATGCCGATGCTTCGACCGCGCAGGCAGCGGTTGTGCACGATTTTCTGAAGTCGGCATCGCGGCGCTTTTTCAATGGGTTTGTCGGTTTGGCGACCCTCTTTGTCCTCTGGTGGATAGGGGGATATGCCCTATCCGCCAATCCGGCGACGGAGAGTTTTTCCGACTTCGGCCCCATTCCCACGTTCAAGGCAATACCTGCCTTGTGGGAGGCAGGAAAGATTCAGAGCGCCGTTGTGGCGAGCGGTTATCGGTTGGGCATGGGCTTGCTGATCGCCTTTGCTATCGGTGTTCCCCTGGGAATTCTCATGGGTCGCAGCAAGCGGTTTCGGGAGCTCAGCAATTCGCCGTTTCAGCTGTTGCGAATGGTGAGCCCGCTTTCCTGGATGCCGCTCGCCGTGCTGATATTCGTTGCCTCCTGGGATCAGTCGATTATCTTTCTGATCACGATTGCCGCGGTGTGGCCCATCGCCTTCGCCACGGCCGCCGGCCTGGCGAAGGTCGATCCCGCCTGGTTCAAGGTGGCGCGTAACCTCGGTGCCAAGCCCTGGCATATGGTCTTCAATATCACCATCCCCGCGATCGCCTTCGATATCTCCACCGGCACCCGTCTGGCGCTAGGGATTGCCTGGGTCGTCCTGGTGCCGGCGGAACTGCTCGGAGTGACCTCCGGCCTCGGTTACGCTATCAAGGATGCACGGGAAACCCTGGCCTACAGTGACCTCACGGCGATAGTGCTGGTGATCGGAGTGATCGGTTGGTTTCTCGACAGTCTCGTCGCGATGCTTGTCAAGCGCTTCAATTGGCACAAGGGCGGGGAGTAACGCATGAACGGGGTTGCCGAAACCATGCGGATGGGAGAGCTCAGAATTTCCCGGGCTTTGCGATCATCCGGCAGGGAACTTGGGAACTTCCTGGGCGGCCTGCTGATCCTGTTCGTGCTCTGGTACCTCGGCGTCGAGTTCATTGCGTCGAATCCGGACAAGGCCAGTTTTGCGGATTTTGGGCCGATACCCGCATTCAAGGCGTTTCCCTGGCTCTGGGAAGACGGGATCCTTCAGAGCGCCATCACGGCCAGTGGTTACCGACTGGGTGTCGGCCTTCTGATTGCCATTGCCATCGGTGTGCCCATTGGCATCATCATGGGCTTAAGCAAGCGCTTTCGTGAATTCAGCAACGCACCCTTTCAGCTGCTGCGCATGGTGAGCCCTCTTTCGTGGGAACCGATCGCCGTCCTGTCGTTCGGTCTCGCCGGTGCCACCGTTATCTTTTTGATTGCGATAGCCGCGGTCTGGCCGATCATCTTTGCCACGGCTGCCGGCCTGGCCAAGGTCGATCCGGCCTGGTTTAAGGTGGCGCGGAATCTTGGTGCCAGCCGCTGGCACATGCTCACCCAGATCATCATCCCGGCCATTGCATACGATGTGCTCACCGGCATTCGGCTGGCGTTGGGTGTGGCCTGGATTGTCCTGGTGCCCGCAGAGTTTCTCGGCGTATCCGAAGGCCTGGGCTACGCGGTGCAGGATGCAAAGGAGTCGCTGTCTTACGACAGTCTGATGGCCATGATCCTCATCATCGGCGCCATCGGCTATCTGCTGGACAGCGCCTGTGTGCTGGCGCTCAAGCGCTATAGCTGGCACAAGGGATGACGGTAAAAGAAGGTGCGTCTCCTGACGATTGATCTTTGTTGATGCAACTAACCAGAGAATGGAGGAGAAGTGACGATGCAAAATCATACTGCAACAGTTCATCAAATCGCAGCGGACAAGAAGGCAATCGCCTGGCCGTTGCAACTTATCGGCGCGTTCCTGCTGGGCAGCATCATTCTGTACGGCGCAGGATTCTTGAACACTGCGGCCGTGCACAATGCGGCACATGATACTCGCCACTCCCAGGGATTTCCCTGCCATTGATTTCGGAGTCGAGGAGAGAACCATGCTATTTCGGCAAATCGTATTCTATTCGCTATTCATCGGACTCCTGGCCGGTTCGGTGTTGACAGTGGTCCAGACATGGCAGGTCGTGCCAATAATCCAGGGCGCCGAGTTTTACGAGGGTGCGGCCGAACCGGCATTGGTGCCTTTCAGGGACGGCCACGGTCATAGTCACAGCCACGCTGCTGCCGACGCGGGAGGAGAGGAGACGTGGGCGCCCGCTGACGGATTCGAGCGAACGGCGTTCACATTGCTGTCGAACGTGCTCACGGCTGTCGGCTTCTCGCTGGTGATCCTGGCCGCCATGGTAGCGACGCTCAAGCTGCGGCGTAATGGCGCTGCCGGTCTGGATTGGCGCTACGGCCTGATCTGGGGTGCTGCGGGTTACACGGTCTTCTGGCTGGCGCCGGCGCTGGGTCTTCCACCGGAAATTCCTCTTGCCGCCGCAGCGCCGCTGGAAGATCGCCAGCTATGGTGGATATTCGCCGTGCTCTGCACGGCGGCAGGTCTTGCCGGGCTGGCGTTTGGCAAGTCGCCATGGCGCTGGGCCGCGCTGCTCTTGCTGGTGGTCCCGCATTTGATTGGCGCACCGCATCCCGAGGGCACGATGTTCGCCGAGCAACCACCGGAAGCCGCGGCAGCCTTGGAAGCGCTTGCGCAGCAGTTTATCGGTGCAACAGCAATCGCCAACGCCGCTCTCTGGATAGTGCTGGGGCTGGCGGGTGGCTGGGCGTTGCGGCGGATGCTCAAATCTACCGAGGAAACGTCCTCGCACTTCAAGTCGCATTCATTTTGACCAACAGACGATAGGAGAGACGACCATGCAGAATCAAACCAGTCAGGCGGAAGTTCTTCGCGCGACCACCATCTCGACAACCATTTCGAAACCGCTGCAGCTTTTCGCCGCTTTCGTGCTGGGAGGGGCAATCGTGTACGGCGCAGGGTTTTTCGACACTGCAGCTGTACATAACGCAGCTCACGATATGCGTCATTCCCAAGGCTTCCCCTGCCACTAGTGCTTGACAAATAGGCTGCGTGCATCAAACCCGGTGGTCGTTCGGTTCACCGATTCGAGCGACTGGCGGGCGCTCAATGAACGGGGCTGGCGCGCATAGCGGCGCCAGCAACTCGTTCACACCGGCTTCGGGACTTGATAGTGGGAGGGCAGAGGAATGTCCAATCGCATTTATATCGTTTGTATATCCGGTACTCGGGAAAAGCTACAGATGGCCGCCATGGTGGCGTCCGTTGCAGCCGCCAGCGGCGATTCGGTCTCGGTATTTTTTTCCATGAATGCGCTGCCGTACTTTGTCAAAGGCCGCTCCGCAGACGCTCCGGTAGAAGGTGAGTTCGGTACGCTGTTGGCAAAAAAAGGGGTGCCGCGCTTCAAACATTTGTTCCATCAAGCGGCCGAACTGGGAGACGCGCAGTTGCTTCCTTGCTCGATGGCAGTCGACCTGATGGAGCTTTCTGAGGGCGAGCTGGATGCAGAGTTCGGCCCACCTACAGGATTGACGCGTTTTCTGAGCGATGCAGAGGGCGGTCAGCTACTTACGTTCTGAAAGCGCAAAAGGACACCAACACAGGAGCACACGGCTAATGAGCGAAGCCAAGATCATCGACGCACGTAACACTTACTGCCCCGGGCCGCTTATGGAGCTCATTACCTATATGAAGCAGGCGAGCGTCGGCGATAAGCTCGAGTTGCTGTCGACCGACAATGGAACGGCCAATGACGTGCCGGAGTGGATCAATAAGATTGGTCACGAAATGATCAGCAGTGAGCAGATCGACGGTGTCTGGCACATAACGGTGCGCAAGGTCAAGTAGTTGATGGCGCAGGTTTGCAGAGGGTGTTTGTCAGCAGCCAGCAATGTACTGTCAATATTGAAGAGGAGAAGGCAATGAGAATCTTAGTCGTCGGTGGCGGCACGGGCGGTACCATTGTGGCCAACAACCTCGCACGGCGGCTTGCCCCCGAGATTCGCGCCCGTAAAGCCTGGATTACCATGTTGTCGGCTTCCGACCAGCATATGTATCAGCCCGGCCTGCTTTATGTGGCGTTTGGCCAGATGATGCCGGACGAACTTTATCGAGATCAGGCGAGCCTGCTGGAATCGAGTATCGAGTTCCATGTGGATCCTGCGGAGACTTTCGACCTCGACCAAAACCAGGTTAAGACCAAAAGCGGCGCCATGTTTGATTACGATTTCCTGGTGATCGCGACTGGTTCACGCATTATGCCCAGAAAGATTCCCGGTCTCCACGAAGGGGCCGAGACGTTCTACACCGAGGCAGGTGCTGTCAAAATGTTCAAGGCACTGCGTGAGTTCGAGGGGGGTAGGGTCGGCATCGTCGTGGGTGTGCCGCATAAATGCCCGATCGCACCGGTCGAGGTCACCTTTTCTCTACACGACTATTTCAAGGCGCGCGGCATCCGTGATCAGGTTTCAATCAAGTACCATTATCCTATCAACCGTATACATAGCATCGAAAATGTTGCCAAGTGGGCGCAGCCTGAATTTGACCGGATGGGCGTGGAATACGAGACGCTATTCAACATCGAAGAGGTAGATGTAGAGAACAAGATCGTCAAGAGCCTCGAGGGCTCGGAGTATCAGTACGACCTGTTGATATCGATCCCAGAGCACCACGGAATGGATGTCATCGAAAGCAATAAGCTCGGCCCGGATGGCTGGATCCCGACCGATCGGTACAAACTGACCATGGAGGGGCATGACAATGTCTACGTGGTCGGCGATACCACCAATCTGCCGGTTAGCAAGACCGGCTCGGCCGCCCACTTCGAGGCCGAGGTGATCGCGGAGAACATCGCCTCTATCGTCAAGATCGGCACGCCGGTGAAAGACTATGACGGCAAAGTCTATTGTTTCATTGAGGCAGGTCACGACCGTGCGACCTATGCCATGTTCAACTATGAAAATCCACCCGATCTGAAGGCGGCCAACAAGTCCATGCATTGGTTCAAAATGTCATACAACAAAATGTATTGGACCAGCGTACGCGGTCTACTCTGAGGAGTCACAACGATGAGCACGGCCCCATTGACAGAATCCCCCCGGGAAAAGACAGTTTCCGAAAACGACCTTGAACGCATCGCCGAACTGGCTTCCCTTGTTGCAGCGGCCCAGGATGCGTTGAACGACGACATGGTGTCCCGTCTGGCTTCGGCCTTTAGCGAAGGCATTACACTGCTGGACCGGTTGACTCGCAACGAAGGACTCATTCGACTGCTGCATATTCTGGACAAGCCGGAAATGCAGCACCTGTTGATCAGTCTGTCTCACGGATTGACCAAGATGAGCCGGGAATTCGCAACTACTCCGCCGAGCAAGGGCGGTCTTATCAGCATGCTGCGGCTGGCCAGGGATCCTGGTACGCAGGAAGGTCTTCGGTCACTCTCGTTGCTCGGCAAATACATGGACGAAAGCATGCGGGAACTTCACCGCAAGGGCATGTGACAATGCGGTTGGCGGCGGGCTCGCACGTCAAGGCTGAGGGTCAGGAACGTGTGGATTTCGGCAAAGCTGTCCTCAATCATGTCGCGCGGGACGCGCAAGGTACGTGTAATAGTTACATGATGCGAAGAAGGTTCCCTGTTCCATCGCCTGCAGCTGGGTGTCAAACCACCGCTGCACCTCATCTGGGGGCAGGGCCCCGGACGCCTGCACATAGGGCACATAGGTTTGGGCGAAGGATTTGAAGTAGCTCCCCGTGCCTATCTCGGTCACTGCATCTCCCCAGGCAGTGTCGAGTGTCAGGCCGACTTGCGGCAACAGGCGCGGCAGATCGCGCATGATGCGCGGGTTGTTGAAGGTGGCGTCGGCCAGGGCGACGTCCATCCGATGGCCGAAGTCGTGATCTGCAAAGGCATAGGTCAGTGAGGCGTAATCACCGTCGAAGATGACGACGATGCCGTCGGGCCGGACGACGCGCGCCATCTCCTGTAAGACCTTCTGCGGCTCAGACACATGGCTGATTACGGTATGCGCGATGACCGCGTCAAACGCGTCAGACGAAAAGCCCAGTTGGTGTGCATCGCCGATGCGAAACTCGATGCGCCCGGCGTTACCTTCTTGGTCCGTGAAATCGCGTGCTGCATCGATGAATGGTTGACATTGATCGATACCATACAGCTGGCCGTCAAACTCGGTTCGTCGCGCCAATGTTCGCAGCACGGCGCCGGTGCCGCATCCCACATCGAGCACCTTGGCGGGAGTCGGGAGCTTGAGGTGGGCCGCGTACCTGTCGAGCAATCGGGAGAACACTGCGTCTTTTGCACGACTTTCCAGGCGCTGGATTAGGCGATCTATCGCTGCCTCGTCAAGCTCGTTGGCGAAGCGGTGCGGATCACGTGCGGCCATGTGGAACGCTGTCAGATAGGTGCGACATACTGGATCTCTCTAGGCTCATATCAGCCTCGTCCTCACCAGGACTTGTACGGCAGGAACTTGCCGCTGAGCTTGACCACCACACGGTCACCATTCGGATCTTCTTGCTTGTCGATCTCCATCGTGAAGTCGATGGCACTCATGATGCCGTCGCCGAACTTCTCGTGGATCGGCTCCTTAATCGTTTCGCCATACACGCCGACGATCTCGTACCAGCGATAGATTACCGGATCCGTCGGTATGGTTTGGTCCCAGATCTTGTAAGGTTAAATCGCCCGTAAATCCTTTCGAATATACGGGCGGATCGAAAAAGCTGGATGCTGTTTCGCCTTGCAGCAAATGCGATCGCGCTACTTTCTTACACCGCATGACATGATGCTGATACGCGCCGACGGATAACTAAATATTTGCGACGGACGATTAATTGTCCAAGATTGAATTCTGATCAGCCCTATAAGAGATGGCTATGGATCCGGACATTCTATGACCGCGTTCACTGTGCCAAGTGCTGGCTGTCGCGGACCATCATGGCTTCACGCGAGGGGCGGCCGAGGCAATATCCGTTTCGCAGCTCACCTTGCGATCATGAGTTAGCGTGGGTCAAGCTGGATGAGCATAGTTGGCTTATCGGTCCCCGATGGATGACTTGAGCCACTATATTGCACTATGACGCGAGGGCGCTATCGCTACGATAGCTTGGCGCAGAGCCTCATGCTGATACACTAGGATGATCGTGTGGCTGTCTGGATTCGCGACGTGATCGGGGTTGCCTTTGTCCCATTGATCGACAATGCGGTTGCGCCTGAACAATGAAACGTCGTACCACATATACGAGACCTAAAAGATTCATAGCGGATGTTTTTGCTCACACGCCGTTCATTAAGATGGTGCTGTTGCTGGTCTTTCTGTGGTTGGCCTTTGCTGGCGTTATGTATTCGCTGGAGAAGGGGGTGGAGGGCTCATCCATAAGTTCTTATGGCGAGGCGCTGTACTGGGGAGTTGCGGCATTCTCTACTGCGGGAATTGCCGACATGCCGATCACCAGTGCCGCGCAGCTTGTCGGCGGATTGTGGATTGTCGTTGGTTCAGTTTTGTTCTTTGGGGCCATCGTCGCGACGGTGACAACCTACTTCATGCGGCCCATGCAGCGGCCACATAAGAAGATTATCGATACCATCGAATACAACCTTGAGCAGCTGAATGACCTGACGGTCGAAGAACTCGACTTGCTCAAGGACACCGTCGATACCTTGATTGTCCATGTCGAAGGCCTCAAAAAGAAACACCGTAGAAACGGAGACGGGTGACAGCTGGTGTTTTGCTGAGTCCATCTGCAATGACAGCCGAACCCACTGTTCGCGACAGTGATCACGGCGAACCGACCGATTGCCTTGAGCGCGCTGAGGTGTGTCGCGTGTTCAGCCGCCGCGATCGTCTTCGTCTGTGGCGGCGAACGGCACGCGCAGGTTTGGATGGTTCAACGGCATATCGATAAATGCCTTGCGGGTCTCCTCGGTGGCGAAATAGATGGTCAGATTGCCGTCCACCACGCTGGGATGTCCCTTGATGTCTTGAATATCCTCGCCGGTCATGGGGTCGACGGTTTCGATGCGGTAGTCGGGTTCGTGCAAGCGTCGGCTTTGCGCGCGATCACGCGGCAGCGCATCTGTGGCGACCCAATTCGCGTACTCGAAGCGGATGGTGGGCGTCGCGCGTGACAGTGAATTCTTTAACATGATGATGTCCTCTGGATAATCGCCTTCCGCGGATAAGGCGACGCTTGATGCGTCGTTGCCTGCGCAGGCTGCATCGCATTTCCCGACATGCCGCCGCAGGACTCGGGAGTTGGCGATGATTGAAGGACCACTCTAGGCTTGTGCCAGCGCAATAGCTCATCACATTAACTGATAAGAGAGACGCAAGTGCGCCAGCTAAGCCCAAGGGAATAGGGTGCGGATATAGAGCGGCACGGTATTGTGCGCGTTGTCCCTTTCAGAGAATCAGGTCCCCGTCGTGATGCGGAAGGCGCAGGTTGGTCATTGTTGCCAGGTATGTACGCTAGCGCACGGAAATTCCACAGAATGACGCGTACTGTATAGCGGTTGCGCAACGCCTTTCACTTCATGTCAGGTCGAGATCGCGAGTCGCCGATCCCGTCATACTTCTCCTTGCCGGTGCGCACCTCGTAGCATTTTTTTTGCCCTGAATGGGAGTGTGCGTAGATGAAATTGGACTTTCCGAACCCGAGCCGCAGTTTCGATGAGAGCAGCAATCGCGTCCGGTTCTGGGGATACGATCGTGCGATCGAGGTTTCATTTTTCGTGGAGGTGGAAGCGCTGCGGCGACTGAGGCCGGAACTGGATACGGCCGAAAAGGGATTTCTGAAGACGTTCGATGAGGCACGGGACCGGATTCACGAGGTTGCCGACAAGCTCTATGCTCGCGGTGGCCAGGGTAAAGGCGATTACGCTTATGTCCTGTCAGCGGTAGATTTTTGAATCACTTGCTCCGCCGGGCGCAGACAGGTTCATGCAAGACATCCGCCAGTGACATGGTGCAATTCGGCATCGCAGCTCGCAGCCTATCGTCACATCGTGTGTTTGGCGCGAACGAGAAAAGGAATACGGCGTGAGATCAACATGGAGAGCGGCGTTCGCCGATGCGCTGCGGCATTGGGGTCGGGCCGAGAGACCGACAACAGTTTTGCCACGTGGCGCAAGCGCTGCGCGAACCGTGCCTTTTGATGATGAGCCACCGCTGCGCGCAGAGCTGTTCAGCACCGATCAGATGGAGCAACACGGCGCACGCCACGCATCTGCCCATAGCGTGACGCCGCGACGTGTCCCCGACCGGTTGCTGGCGCGGCTGGCCGAAAACGAGAGCGTGCTGACCCAGACCTTCGACCGGCTGACGACGGTGGTGACCGCAAAGCACCAGATCACACCCGCCGGAGAGTGGCTGCTCGACAATTTCTATCTCGTCGAAGAGCAGATCCGAACGGCCAGGCGACACCTGCCCAAGGGTTACAGTCGTGAGTTGCCGGCGCTGGACGTTGGCGCTTCGGCCGGGTTGCCGCGCGTATATGACATCGCCCTGGAGACTATCTCGCACGGTGACGGGCGGCTGGATCCCGACAACCTCAACCGCTTTGTCGCTGCGTACCAGACGGTAACAGCGTTGCGCTTGGGCGAGTTGTGGGCAATCCCGATCATGTTGCGCCTTGCGCTGATCGAGAATCTGCGCCGCGTCGCTGTACGCATCGCCGCCGGCAGCGCTGATCGTGACCTGGCAGTGGTCTGGGCGAGCCGACTGACGGAGATCGCTCGCGAGGATCAGAAGAGTTTGATCCTCGTGATTGCCGACATGGCGCGGTCGAGTCCTCCGATGACTGCGCCGTTCGTGTCGGAGCTGGCGCGCCGCCTGCAGGGGCAGGGGGCAGCTCTGGCGCTGCCGTTGACCTGGATCGAGCAGCGGTTGGCCGAGTCTGGCCTCAGTATCGAGCAGTTGGTGCGGTCAGGTACCCAGCAGCAGGCCGCCGACCAGGTCTCCATCAGCAACAGCATCGGCAGTCTTCGTCTCCTGGGGACGCTGGATTGGCGGGAATTCGTGGAGACCTTGAGCCGGGTCGAGCAAACACTGCGCACAGATCCGGTCGACGCCTACGCCAAGATGGATTTCGCCAGCCGTGACCGCTACCGGCATGTCATCGAACAGATCGCGCGCAGCGGCGGGATGGCTGAGGAGATTGTGGCGGGTCACGCGATCAAACTTGCGCAAGCGGGCGCGGCCCAGGGCGTGGACCCTGGCAGGATCGCGCATGTGGGTTACTACCTGATTGACCGTGGCCGGGCGGAGTTGGAACGGGTCAGCGAGGCGCGCCCCCCCTTCGTCGCCGCACTGCGGCGCGCAGCGTTCCGGATGCCTTTGGTGTCGTATCTGGGCACAATCACGCTGCTCGCGGTGCTCCTCACGGCAGGCCTCCTGGATGCGGCGCGCGTGAATGGCATGGCCACTTGGGAATGGATCACGCTGGGTCTCCTGGCACTGCTCGCCGCCAGCCAACTCGCAGTGGCACTCGTGAACTGGTTGGCGACGCTGCTGGCATCACCGCATCCGCTGCCGCGCATGGATTTCTCCACCGGCATCCCGACGGCATCACGCGCCTTGGTGGTGATACCGACCATGCTGACCAGCCGTCACAGTGTGGAGCACCTGGTGGAGGCGTTGGAAGTCAGGTTTCTCGCCAATCGTGACGCCAACCTGCACTTTGGGCTGTTGACCGACTTTGCCGATGCGTCCGAGGAATCCCTGGCCGACGATGCCGCGCTGCTTGCATTGGCCCGGGAACGCATTGACGCGCTGAATGCACAATACGCCGGCGGCAACAATGACGCATTCTATCTGTTCCATCGTCCGCGCCGCTGGAATCCGCACGACCGGGTCTGGATGGGCTACGAACGCAAACGCGGCAAGCTGGCGGATCTGAATCTGCTACTGCGCGAGAATAAGCGCGACGGCTTTTCCCTGATCGTCGGCGCAACCGCGGTGCTTGAGGGTGTGAAATACGTGATCACCCTAGACACCGACACGCAGCTGCCGCGTGACGCCGCGCGGCAGTTCGTGGCCAGTATGGCGCACCCGTTGAATCACCCGGTCTACGATCGAACATTGCAGCGTGTCCGCGCCGGCTACGGGATACTGCAGCCGCGTGTGAGTGCGAGCCTTCCGGTCGGCAGCCAGTCGCGCTATGCGCGCTTGTATGGCGGCGAGCCGGGCATCGACCCGTATACGCGCGCGGTTTCCGACGTGTACCAGGATTTGTTCCACGAGGGCTCATTCATCGGCAAGGGGATCTATGACGTCGATGCCTTCGAACTTGCGCTCAAAGGACGTTTCCCCGAGAACCGGATCCTCAGTCACGATCTGCTGGAAGGCTGTTATGCGCGCGCCGGACTGCTCAGTGATGTGCAACTTTACGAAGAATACCCGGCCGGCTATGGCGCCGACGTCAACCGTCGTTATCGCTGGATCCGCGGCGACTGGCAACTCGCGGGCTGGCTGCTGCCACGGGTGCCGGGGCCAGACAACGGGCGGCGCCTGAAAAATCCGCTCTCGGCACTGTCGCGTTGGAAGCTGTTCGACAACCTGCGCCGCAGTCTGGTACCGGCGGCGTTGACTCTGTTGTTGGTGCTGGGCTGGACGGTGTCTTCGGCGGCCTGGTTCTGGACCCTGGCGGTACTTGGCGTCCTCTTCATACCCACCGTGCTGGCGAGCCTGCTGAACATATTTCGCAAACCGGCCGATATGCGCCTGGGGCCGCATCTCGATGCTGCGCTGCGTGCTGCCGGCCAGCGGTTCACCCAGGCGGGCTTTGTCTTGGCGACATTGCCGCATGAGGCGTTCTACAGCCTGGATGCCATCCTGCGTACGCTTGGGCGCATGCTGTTCACGCGGCAACGGTTGCTGGAATGGAATCCGACCGACGTCCAGGGGCCAGGCAAGTCCGACGATCTCGCGGCCTCGTTGCGCAGCATGTGGTTCTCCCCGTTGCTAGCGATCGGTACAGCCGCGACCTTGACGGCGGCGAATCCTGCCATGCTTCCGTTGGCGGGCCCGTTCCTGCTGTTGTGGCTGGCTGCGCCCGTGATCGCCTGGTGGATCAGTCTGCCGCTGGCCCGACGCGAGGCCCGGCTGACGGCTGAGCAAATCCGTTTCCTCGGCAGAATCGCGCGCAAGACCTGGGCGTTCTTCGACACCTTCGTTGGCCCCGAAGACCATTGGCTGCCGCCGGACAACTACCAGGAATCCCGCGATGCCGCGCTGGCCCATCGCACCTCGCCGACCAACATGGGGCTGGCGCTGCTGGCGAATCTGTCCGCCTATGACTTCGGCTACATCCCGGCCGGGCAACTGGTCGAACGCACGGCCCGTACTCTGGATACCATGGCCGGGCTCGAGCGTCACCGCGGTCACTTCTATAACTGGTACGACACGCAATCGCTGCGGCCCCTGCATCCCGCTTATGTCTCGACCGTGGACAGCGGCAACCTGGCAGGCCACCTGCTCACCTTGCGTCCGGGCCTGATCGATCTGCTCGATCGCCCGATCCTGGAGCCGCGATGGTTGGATGGCCTGGGCGACACGTTGGCGATACTGGCGGAGGAGGCGGGCGATACGGCCCCGGCCAAGCTGGTTGAATTCCGCGACACTCTCGAGGCCGCGCGCGGTGCGCGACCAGCATCGCTTGCGGCAGCACGGCGCCTGCTGGATGAACTGATGCGATCCGCCGGGGCGCTTAGCGCCGACCTGGGCGACGACCCCGAGAGTCAGAGGGGCTTGTGGGCCGGCGCGCTTGACCGGCAATGCCGCGCCATGCACGACGAACTGAGTTATCTGACGCCGTGGAGCTGGCCTGCGGAGTCATCCGACGCGTTCGACGGCCTGTCCTCGATCGATGCGATCCCGACGCTGCGCGCGCTGGCAAGGCTCGAGGTGACGCTATCGACCGTTCTGGCCAACCGTGCGGATGCGCAAGTGACGCCCGGACAGGCGGCGTGGCTGGCCGATCGGCGCGCACAGATCGCACTTGGCAGCGAGCGTGCCCAGAACCGGATCGCGGTCATCCAGCGCCTGGCCCGACAGGCCGGCGAACTCGCACACGAGGAGTACGGCTTCCTGTACGACAAGGATTCACACCTGCTCAGCATTGGCTACAACGTGGACGAACGGCGGCGCGACGCGAGTTACTACGATCTGCTCGCCTCGGAGGCCCGCTTGAGCGTTTTCGTCGCTATCTCCCAAGGACAACTGCCCCAGGAGAGCTGGTTTGCCCTTGGGCGCCTGCTTACCAGCGCCGGCGGTGAGCCGATCCTGTTGTCGTGGAGCGGCTCAATGTTCGAGTATCTGATGCCGCAGCTGGTGATGCCGACCTATGAGCACACGCTGCTCGACCAGACTGCTAGGGCGGCGGTAGCGCGTCAGATCCACTACGGCCAGCAGCGTGACGTGCCTTGGGGGATGTCCGAGTCCGGTTACAACACCGTGGACGTACATCTCAACTATCAGTACCGCGCGTTCGGCGTGCCTGGCCTGGGGCTGAAACGCGGGCTGGTCGAGGATCTGGTCGTTGCGCCTTATGCCTCGGCGCTCGCGCTGATGGTGGCGCCGGAGGCCGCCTGTCTGAACCTGCAAAGGCTGTCCGCCGCCGGGGCGGAAGGGCAGTTCGGCTTTTTTGAGGCCATCGACTACACGCCGGCACGGCAACGCCGCGGCGAATCGCACGCCCTGGTGCGGTCCTACATGGCCCATCACCAGGGCATGAGCCTGCTCGCCCTGGCCCATCTGCTGCTGGATCGTCCGATGCAGAAACGTTTCGCATCCGACCCGCTGTTCCAGGCCACGCTGCTGTTGTTGCAGGAACGGATCCCAAGGGCCTCCGCATTGTTTGTCCATGCCGCCGAAGTCACCGCTGTCGAGTCCGGCTTGGAAAGCCCGCCCATGCCGATACGCGTGCTGGGCAGTCCCGACACGCCGATCCCCGAAGTGCAGCTGCTGTCCAACGGTCGCTATCATGTGATGGTGACCAATGCCGGCGGCGGCTACAGCCGCTGGCAGGATCTGGCCGTGACGCGTTGGCGCGAAGATACCACCCGCGACCCCTGGGGCACGTTTTGCTACCTGCGCGATGTATCGACCGAAGGGCAGAGCGGTGCGGCCTGGAGCACTGCACACCAGCCCACCCTGGCGCACGGGGAGGGCTATGAAGCGATCTTTTCGGAAGGCCGCGCGGAATTTCGTCGCCGCGACGGTGATTTCGATACCCATACCGAAATCGTCGTGTCCCCGGAAGACGACATCGAATTGCGCCGGGTGCGCATCACCAATCTTTCTGCCGTGCGCCGCACGCTTGAGGTCACCAGTTACGCGGAGGTGGTGCTGGCGCCGGATGCCGCAGACACGCTGCACCCGGCGTTCAGCAATCTATTCGTGCAGACCGAGATCGTCGAAGCGCAGCGCGCGATCCTTTGCACGCGCCGCCCTCGCTCCCGCGACGAGCCGGTGCCCTGGATGTTTCACCTGATGGCGGTGCACGATGCGCAGGTCGGCGAGTTCGCCTACGAGACCGACCGTGAGCGCTTCGTCGGCCGAGGCCACAGCGTCACGGCGCCGCGGGCGATGGACGCTGGCGTGGCGCTGTCCGGAAGCCAGGGTTCGGTGCTGGATCCAGTGGCGTCGATCCGCAGTCGGATCACCGTCGAGCCGGATCAGTCGATCAGTGTAGACTTGGTATACGGTATCGCCGATAGCCGCGACGCGGCCCTGGGTTTGGTAGAGAAGTACCAGGATCAGCGCCTGGCTGACCGTGTCTTCGAACTGGCCTGGACCCATGCGCAGGTGGTGCTGCGCCAGATCAACGCCACGGAGGCGGACGCGCAACTCTACGGGCGTCTGGCCAACTCGGTCATCTACGCCCACGCCTCGCTGCGGGCCGACAGCAGTGTCCTCACGCGCAACCGGCGCGGGCAATCCGGGCTGTGGGGTTATGCCATTTCAGGCGACCTGCCCATCGTCTTGCTGCGCATCGCCGACCTGGGCAATATCGAACTGGTGCGCCAGCTCATCCAGGCCCATGCCTACTGGCGCCTGAAGGGACTAGCGGTGGACCTGGTGATCTGGAACGAGGACCGCGCCGGTTACCGACAGGCGCTGCAGGACCAGATCCTGGGCCTGGTGGCGGTGGGCCTGGAGACCCAGGCGATGGACCGGCCGGGCGGCATCTTCGTGCGCTCGGCAGAGCAGATCTCGGAGGAGGATCGCACGCTGTTCCAAGCGGTCGCCCGCGTCATCCTCAGCGACAGTCGGGGGACCCTGGCAGAGCAGGTCAACCGCCCCGTTCCGCCGCGAGTGCACGTGTCGCGCCTCACGCCCAGCAGGCCCCGACAGGTCGAGGCGCGCGCCGCTTTCGAGCCGCCGCGGCGCGATCTGATCC
>JBATKF010000196.1:0-2806 GCA_049669185.1 Sedimenticolaceae bacterium
CGACTCCAGCCAGCGCCGCGAGCTGGTCGTGATCCTCGCCCCGCGCATCATCGTCAATGCCGAGGACGTGGAACGCGTCACCGACGACTTCCGCAGCCGCATGCAGCGCCTACAGGGCGCCTTCTGAGGACGCCACCCAGGGTGGGGGACCCGCCCCGGTCTTTGTGGCCGTTCAAGGGCGTCTGTTTTGGTATTGACCGTGGGCGAGGTAAAACGCCCGCGGCTCAACACCGGCCGCAGCCACTCGGGATTTCCCGCCAGGTAGGCCCGTGCGTCGAAGTCTTCCGGGAGCTTGGCCCGTATGACCTCTTCAGTGCCCCGTCGCTTCTGCAATACGAATAATGATTGTCCGAGCGTTACATTGCTGGGGAATTCCCGACCGTCGTCTGCCCGGACCGGTCCACTCAGCGCGATAGAGGGCCTGTTCGCCGGTTCGAGGGCGATGATGTCCAGATGCAACAGATCGGCCCAGACCTTGAGCGAATCATGATGAACGACCTGATTCAGATGCACACGATTCTTAAGCTGTATCAGATTGGAATAAAAAACGGTCAGGTGTTCAGGTACGGTGAAATCGAGAAACGTAAAGACAATCTTGCCATCGGGCTTCAAGACGCGCCGTGCCTCGGCCAGATACGCGAATGACTCTTCATGCAGCAGGTGGGTAAATGGAAGCGCAAAGAAAACTGAAACAACATGCGTTCGAGTTGTACCGTGCCACCGCGGTGATGATGGTGGTCTGTGCGCACTATATCGCCGCAGCTAAGGATCTTCCCCCTGTCGTCAAGGGACTGTTCAGCGCATTCACCTACCTGGGCGTGTGGCTGTTTTTCATCATCAGCGGCTACCTGCTAGCTGCATCCCTGATGTCGCTATTGAGGAGCGGCAATACCGTTTCCCGGGCCGTGGCTACGTTCTTCGCAAAGCGGGTGCTTCGCATATACCCCGCCTATTTGGTTTCTTTGGCGGTCTTTTCCGGCTTGATTGGAGTGGGGGCATTGGACTTTCTGGTCCATTCGCTCAACCTCCATAACCTGTTTGCGGGATATAACAGGAGCATCAATGCCGTGTATTGGACGCTGGCAGTAGAGTTCCAATGGTATCTGGTGGCGCCACTCCTGATCGTTTTCTTTATCCGATCGAGTATCGCGGTTGCAGTGTTAATGCTCGGGGCATTGATCGCCCTGAGTCTTGCCGGCCGTTTATTTTTTCTGGACCAATATTATCAAGGATCGATGGGGCTTCCTGAGTTGGTGAGGCTGGCGCAGGATCAAATGCCGATCCATTTGTTCAATTTCTGTATCGGCATCGTGATTTATAAGCTGCGCGCGGTGACGTTTCTGCGTCGTCGGTGGCACATCGCGGTCCTGATCGGGATACTCATTTACCTTGGGGGCGAGATCAGCGGGCTCATGAAGGACGTGGTGCAGCGTGACCTCGATATGGTGAGATATAAGTTGATTCTATTGTACCTTGCGATTGTTGTTTTGGGCATTACCGTACACTCACTACTGCACGTCCAACTGAACCAGATATCGTACGTCGTTATTTCCTTTGTTTCGTCAATCAGCTATAGCTTGTATATTTATCACTATCCAATCATTGAGTATCTGAAAGATTTTCAATTCGCCTGGCCGTCGTTGTTGGTGCTATATGTAATCCTCGCGATTTCGGCTTCAACCCTCTCTTATTACCTGGTCGAGGCCCCGTTTCTGAGATATTCCGCGAGGCTCGGCAGGGCCCCTCGGTCGGCCAATGCCCATTAACCTGCATATCTCACCGATTTCCTACTGCGACCCCCGATACCCTCCTGCGACCCCGGATACCCTCGCCATGACGGGGCGTACTCGTTGCAGCCGGGTCGACGTAGTGTCGACTACGCCTTCAACGCCTTCCACTGTGAGCACCCCGCCATAGCGTCGTCTCGGCGTCCTCGGTACGAAAAACGGCGAGATATGCAGGTCAAGTGAAATTCAGGTCACAATTCTTCGTGACCGAAACCTATCCCTGTCAGTACCTTCAGCGGCTGCAAATTCGGTGCGTACTTTCCAACACGCCGTGAACTCGCCTTTCGCGTGACCGACGACTTCCGCAGCCGCATGCAGCGCCTACAGGGCGCCTTCTGAGCCTGACACCGTAACCAGCCAGGGCGCAGCGTCCAGCAGTGTCTGATACAGCGCCAGGTCGAGTGCGTTGTGCTGCCGGATGGCCTCGAGCGTCGCGTCGTCGAGTGCATCCTCGGCACTGCGCAGTACGTTGAGTCTCTTGCCCCATTTCGCCTCCACAGGCCAACCCAGCGCCTCGAACAGCGCACGTACCGAGTCGTCGAAGTGTTCCACGAAGCCGACGAAGCGAAAGCGTTGCGCGACGTTGTCGAGCGCGATCTGCAGATAACGTTCATCGGTGATCCGGTTCATCGAGCCGTCGAGCATGCCCGGCGCACAGGTGCCGACCAGTATGCGGGTCATGTGGTTGTCCGTTTGCAGTGTCTGACAGCTGTTCACGAACTCGCGCAATGTCACGCCGGCCTTTACCTGTGCATGAAAGGCGCTGTGCGCATGGGTCTGCTGGTGCTTCCAGAAAGAGACCACGCGGGCCACCGGATCGCGCAGGAAGGTGACATAGTCGCCGCGAAAGCCCAGCTGTTCATCGACCCCGAAATACAGGTGGCCCTTCAGTGCCCGCATCTGCGGCAGTCTGCGGGTAAATTCGGCCTTGGTGTCCGCGGCCAGTGGCGGATCGAGAATCACCATGGCCTCGCCTGCTATCTGCTTCTTCAACAGACTTCGCAGTGAGGTCCCGGCGG
>JBATKF010000197.1:0-1701 GCA_049669185.1 Sedimenticolaceae bacterium
GATAGTAGTTGATGGCATCGCTGATGCGCTGGCCGCGCCGGCGCTCGAGCAGGTATTGCCCGAGCAGGCCGATGAACAGCGCCAGCGGGGCCTGCACCAGCAGCGGCGTCGCGATCGGCCAGATCACCGCACTCTCGTTGAAGGCTGTCTGCGCGGCGAGGCCGAATCCCGCCGCCAGCACCAGCGCGACCGGCACCCCGACATAGGCGGGCAAGGCATACACCAGCAGGCCGATGACGAGCCCGAAGACCGCCAGTATGGCCAGCGCATACCAGCCGGAAATGGGCGTGAGCGAGCGGTTGGTCAGCAGGTTGGCGAAGCCGGTCGCGGCGATCTCGACGCCGCTGAGATCGACGCCGTCGGCACGCGTGTAGACCGTGTAGAAGCGGTCCGGCTGACCGGGGTCGAACATGTCGGAGTAGCCGACGAACACCACCTTGTCGCGAAAGTCGAGGGCCTCGGCTGGCACATTCGGATCGCCGCCGTTGATGACCGCGTGATACGGCACCGTGGTGATGGTACCGGGTGGGCCGTAGAAGTTCAGGAAGCGGTGCGACTCCCCGGCGTACAGATGTTCCAGCGCCTGCTCCGGCAGGATCGGCGGCGCGGCCGGACTGGTCGCATCGAAGGTACCGAGCCGGTCGCCCGCGCGCTCGAAGATCTCGCGCAGCGCGCGCATGAAGTTGCGCAACTGCGCGCCATCGGCGAATGCCTGATCCAGCATCGGCAGCGCGGCGAACGCCTCGGGGGCCCGCACGCGCAGCAGATCCAGTATAGGCTGCGTCTGCTCCCGGGCATGCAGCTGCAACGCGACGGCCGGCAGCGTCGGCGCATTGTCGGTGCTCTCCTTGAACACCCAGAACTGATAGACCGCGGCGCCCTCCTTGGGCAGCGGGAAGGTGGCCAGACCAGCTGCCGCCTCTTCCAGGCCGGCGAACGGCGGCACCTGTTCCTCTTCCCAGACCATGCCCACATGCCGACCCTGCTGGTCGCTGATCGGCTGGCGCTTGCCGGTCAGGAGTTCGACCAGCAGCACGCGCCCGGAGCGTTCGACCGCATCGACGAACTGTTGGTCGTCTGCTGCGTCCTTCTCGCGGCCGAAATGCACGTCGAACACGATGACCGAAGCACCGCGTTCGGTCAGCACATCGACCAGGCGCCCGTGGATGGAGCGCGGCCAGTCACGCGGCAGGGTCGGCAGGCCCAGCTGCTCGCCGGTGCGGTTGTCCATCGCGACCACGACCACATCATCGGGCGGCGTGACCGGGCCGCGCAGCCCGAACAGCCAGGACAGCCCGACGCCCTGTTCGAAACCCGCGCCCATGGGCGAGAGCCCGATGCCGATGCCGACCAGGCCGACGAACAGGCCGACGACGAGTCCCTTCAGCCAGCGGCGCATGGGGTCACTGTCGCAGTGCGCTGCACAAAGCCCGGCGAGGGGCCAGCGGTGATGGATCGGTCAACGGCGGCACGGGCGATGGGCTCTCACTACACAAATCGCATTCGGCGACGACCGGGTGATCATAATCGACTTTGCCAGGCCGGTCAGGCGAAACCCCTGCGATGGCGAGGCGCCTGTGACGACTTGCTATAGTATCGGCCCTGACCGGTCCAGGGATCCCGGCAGGAAGGCCAGGACAAGATGCAGATGAAGCTGGATTGGCTCAGCGCAACCTTCTCCGGGCTGATGGTCGGCGCGAT
>JBATKF010000198.1:0-4004 GCA_049669185.1 Sedimenticolaceae bacterium
GCCACGAGCTGATGTGGTATGGCTACCAGAACCTCAACTTGATGTGTATAGGCTATGAACTTCAAAACAGTTGAACAAACGCAACAACCCTCGACTTGCCCAGCACAATATGTGGGTAAAGGGCAGGGCTAGCCGGCTGGCGGACTCAACACTGTCTGGCCGAACAAAGTCAGATCCAACAGGCTGCGAGACGGGCAGATCAAGCCGCACAGCCGTGCTACGCTTGCGACCTCGACCGGGACATTCGGCATTCCAGTAAGGTAACTACATGACGCACCTCAAGCACTTGACCGCCGGCCTGATAGCCATCGGCATCTCCACGAGCCTGTCGAGCATTGTGTCGGCGGCCCCGGAGGCACCCGCGAATTTTCGCATCATGGACGAACAAGAGATCACCGCGCACACCGGTGTCATGAAGAGTCTGCAAGGCTCGGCGCGCGAGGAGTATCGCAATTCGCATTACAAAGAGCTGCAGGAACGTGCCCGGCGCCAAGGCTACCAGATGCCGGCAGAGCCCCCGTGGGCGGCAAAAAACGCCGGCACCACTGCGCAGGCCGACCCGTCGCCTGCGATGCCCATCGCGCGCGAACAGGCCGCTACCGATGCCGCAGTACGGCATGCCGCAATGCGCGAGAAGCTGAAGGCACTCACCGCGGCTCAATCGGCGCCAAAGGGCGTATCGACCCAGACCGAGTCGCCCGTCGACAAAACGCAGACCGCAGATCAGGCGGCGGTGAGTGCGCCGGTCGTCCCTGTCGAGGCGCCACCGCTTTCAAAACCCAGTGCGGAGACATCGGTGCCGGCGCCCGAGCCACCCACCCTCACCAAGAGGCCGGGCTTTACGGCGCCAGCGGCACCTGTTGCGCCCATCGCCCCTGCGCCGGTCGACGCACAAGGTCCCGCGCCGCGCATTGATACTCCGGCGCCACGAGTCGCAGCCACGCCGGGCCGATTCGCCGTACAGCCGATGCCGCCGGAGATACCGAACGCCGCAGGCGACATGCAGCCTGGCACCTCCGCCGACGCCTCGGATGCGATGACGGCTTATCGCGAGGCCATGCGCTCGCGCTTTGACGCATTCATGCGCAATCGCCAGGCACAGTACGAAGAGGACCTGCGGCGCCAACGCGAACAAATGGCCGCAGCCAGGCAACAGAATCGTTCAACGCAACAACCGCTGCCGGGCGACACTTTTCGGCTGCCACCCTACCCTGGCATGCCGGTCTGGGCCCCACCCTATCCCATGGCCTTTCCCGGCTATCGCGAGCCCTACTCGGAGCAGCGCTGAGGCGCATTCAAAGGCCATTCGACCGAAGACCGGCCGATTCTGGTTGGGGACGATCCGCTGCGCGATAAAACCTTACGCTCGAGCCTCTCGAATCCTTTCGTAGGCCTGCCGAATCTCGTGCGTCTTTTGCGCCGCGACCTTCATCATCTCCTCCGGAAGGCCCTTAGACACCAGCTTGTCGGGATGATGCTGGCTGAGTAGGCGTCGATAGGCTCGCTTGACCTCGGCATCACTCGCCTGCGCATCCACCCCAAGCACCTGGTAGGCATCCGCGAGCTTCGGCCTAGCCGCTGACCCGCCTTGCCCCGAGCCGCCGCGCTCGCGCTGGCCATGGAATCCACGCTGCGCACGGATCATCCGCTCAAGTCGACGATAATCGAGCTCAGAGACACCCAGACCCCCGCAGATGTGCATCAACAGGCGATCCTCGCTCTCGCTCAGCTGACCGTCGGCATAGGCGGCCTGCAGCTGTATCTCGATGAACATGCCGATCAGCGTGACTCGACCGTGGCATTCGCGGCGAAACTGATCGAGGACCGCATCGAGATCGAAATCCTCGGTCTTGCCCTGGCTGAACAGATTAATCGCCGCCTGGCGCTTGGGCGCATCGAGCGCCATCTCGGCCATCAACGACTCCGCCATGCGGATCTCCTCCGGACTGACCCGGCCATCCGCTTTGGACACGTTCCCCATCACGGCAAAGGTCGCGGTGAAAAACGCCGTTTGCACGCGCTCGCGGTCACCGGCGCTGAATGGTCCGAGATCCGGCAGCGCATTCAGACCCCTGTCGAAGTTGTGACCCAGCGCCACGCCCAATAAAGCGCCGAGCGGCCCACCGAGCATGAACCCGAAGGCGCCCCCGACCAGCTTGCCCCACCAGCTCAACGCATGCACCCAGGCGGTTGCGAACCCGCCCGGCCCGCATCGAATTCGACCCAAGCTGCGGATGATTTATTTGCCATGCAGATACTCCTCGTCGCGAAACGACCCGACCCAGTGGGGTTTGAATCCCACCATGATGGAGACCAGCCAGCCATTCAGGACCGCCTCAGGAAAGAACATCAACGGAAGAAACAGCAGGTAGGTGTCGCTGAGCTTTTCCAGCGAGAAGGCGCCGGCGGCCAGCAGGAGTCCGGTTGCCGTAAGCGCCACCAGGATTGCCACCAGCCCACCGGCAAAGAAGGCGTTGATAAAGACATAGACAAAATAGTGTTTGGGCAGATGGGCCCGCGCCAGTCCGAGAATCAACTGGGTCAGGCTCGCCGGGAGCACGATAAAGACCAGCGCCGACGGGACGAAGCCCGCCCAGTCGTTCAGCCCGAACAGGGTCGCAGCGAACAGACTGAGACTGCCGGCCACGATAGCCAGCGACCAACCGAACATCAAGGTCAGTGTGACCATTCCCGAGAGGTGCCAGGCAAAACCTGGCTGAATCTCCGTGCGCAGCGTCCACAGCATCAGCAGACACACCACGGCACCGAGAAACACGTTCAGCTGATCCGCATGGCCCAAGCGCCGCCAGTCGGCCCAGCGCAGGGCGCGACTGAGGGACCACGCATACAGCACCCCGAACAACCACAACCAGGACATGGGGAAAAGTTCGCCAGAGAATTCCATAAATGCAGCGACGCCACCAAAGCCTGGAGTTTAACCGATGCAATACCGCCCGCTGAGCGATACGGGGATTGATGTCAGTGTCCTGTGTCTCGGCACGATGACCTTCGGCGAACAGAACACCGAGCGGGAGGCCTTTGCACAGCTCGACATGGCGCTGGACAGCGGGGTGAACTTCATAGACACCGCCGAGATGTACTCGGTGCCGCCCCGCGAGGAGACCATGGGGAGCACCGAGCGCATCATTGGGCGCTGGCTACGCGCGCGCGGCTGTCGCGACCGGGTAATTATCGCCACCAAGGTGGCCGGACCGGGGCGGGACTGGCTGCCGTACGTCCGCGGCGGCGGCAACCGACTCGATCGCGGCAACATTCAGGCCGCGGTCGAGGGAAGCCTGTGCCGCCTGCAGACCGATGTCATTGATCTCTATCAGCTACATTGGCCAGACCGGCCGACCAATTTTTTTGGGCAGTTGGGCTATGTGCACGAGGACGATGCACAGGCGACGCCTTTGCTTGAATCTCTGCAAGTCCTGGGGGACCTCGTCAGGGCGGGCAAGGTGCGTCATGTCGGCGTATCGAACGAGACACCCTGGGGTTTGATGCGCTATCTCGCCCTCGCCGAACTGCATGACCTGCCGCGCATGGTCTCGGTCCAGAATCCCTATAATCTTTTGAACCGCACCTACGAGGTGGGCATGGCCGAGATCAGTCACCGCGAGCAAGTTGGACTGCTGGCGTACTCGCCGCTCGGCTTCGGCGTTCTGTCGGGCAAGTACCTGGGTGACAGACACCCCCCGGGAGCACGCCTTACGCTGTTCCCCAGCTATGAACGCTACTCTGGCCCAGCTGCGGTGACCGCCACAGAGGCCTACGTCAGCCTGGCGCGGGATCACGGCCTGGACCCGGCGCAAATGGCACTCGCCTATGTCAACGGTCGCCCTTTTCTGACGAGCAACATCATCGGCGCGACGACAATCGACCAGTTGCGCGACAACCTGGGCAGCGCCGACCTCGAACTCGGCGCCGATCTCCTCGAGGCGATCGAGGAGATCCATCGGCGCCACCCCAACCCCAGTCCATGAGCGAGACAGCGCCCGCAC
>JBATKF010000199.1:0-26683 GCA_049669185.1 Sedimenticolaceae bacterium
GTCGCGGCAGACGGTGCGGCGACGGCGATCGTCGTGCAGGCCAAACGCGAGCGCAGCGCGCGCGTCGCAGGCAGCCGATCGCATGCCGGCGACAGCCTGAAACGCTTCCTGGAACGCCTTGGCGACCATGAGATCGTCAGCATGGGGAGTTCGCTGAAGCTCTGCCTGGTCGCCGAGGGAGCCGCCGATATATATCCCCGCCTCGGTCCCACTTCCGAGTGGGACACCGCAGCCGCGCAGGCAGTGGTCGAGGCGGCCGGTGGCGCCGTGACCGATACAGATCTCAAGCCATTGCGCTATAACACCAAAGAGTCGCTGTTGAATCCGCACTTTCTGGTGTTCGGTGATCGCAGCGAAGACTGGGGGAGATATCTTTGAGGCCACGTGCGCGCGACAGGCTAGGCGGACCGGTCCTTTATCTTGCTTTGACGCTGGCCGCCAACGGTATGGCCGGCGCGGCCGTCGACGACATCGACCCGTTGCAGTTCGACGACACCCCGCTGCACGACCTGCTGCAGTATCCGGCCTGGTTCAAGCAGAGTTTCCTCGCCCTCGACGAAGACCTCGGAGAGGCGGTAGCCGCGGGCAAACAAGGCATCATCGTCTACTTCGGGCAGAAGCGCTGCGCCTACTGCAAGATGTTGATCGACGTCAACTTCAAGACCCCGGATATCGTCACCTACACACGACGGCATTTCGACGTCATCCCGATAGATATCTGGAGCCCGGAGGAAGTGACGACGCCATCCGGGGAATCCTTGACCGAGCGGCAGTACGCGCAGAAGCTGGGAACCGATTTCACGCCATCGTTGATCTTCTACGACGCCGACGGGCGGATTGCGCTGCGTCTGCGCGGTTACTATCCGCCTTATCAGTTCCGGGCCGCGCTCGAGTATGTCGCTGGCGGGCACTACCTGCGTGAGCGATTCCCCGTGTACATGGCGCGCGGTGATCAGACGCTGCGGTTTGAGCCGGGCGATCTGGTGGAAGAGCCGTTTTTCTCGCCCCCGCCCCACAATCTCGACCGCTCGCACTTTCCCGCAGAGCTTCCTCTGGTGGTGTTTTTCGAGCAGGGGGACTGTCACGCCTGCGACATCCTGCATACGCAGCCGCTGCAGCGTCAGACCGTCCGCCAGTTGCTGAACCGCTTCGATAGCGTGCAACTCGACATGTGGTCGGATGTCCCTGTGATCAAGCCCGATGGCAGCCGATCGACGGCGCGAGAGTGGGCCGAAGAGCTCGGGATCTTCTACGCGCCGTCCATCCTGTTCTTCGACGAGAACGGCAACGAGATCATCCGCGTCGACTCCGTCGTGCATCTCTTCCGACTGCGCAATGTCCTCAACTACGTGGTCAGCCGCGGCTACCTGACGGAACCCAATTTTCTGCGCTGGAGTTCGCGCACACGTCGTGTGCTCGATCAGCCAGCGCAGATGGGTCAAGAACAAAACGCCGCAATGTAGTCGGCATAGGCACGGCGGCGCTCGCGCAGCCTCTCGCCCTTGGCGGGCTTGTAACCGCGTCGCAGCTCCCGTTTGACCGCGTCCAATGCGCGTCGTTTGGTGCGACAGCGATAGGCCTGCTGGATCTCTGCCTGGCGCGTCTCGGATTGGGTCTTTGCCGATCGCTTGGTACGTTTCTTAGGCGCTGCGCGCTGTTGCTCGCGTTCACGCAACCAGGCGCGCTCACTGGCCCGCAACCCAGCGCCCTCGGCGTTGCCTATCGGGCCCAGCGGGACTGCCTGGCGCGAGCCCTCTCGGCAAGGCCGGTGACTGTAGGACGGCTCTCCGAAGGCACCGTCGCAACGATAGATCTCTGCCCGGGCCGATAGACCCACCAGCAGCAGGGCCATGGCCCCCAAGACACAGCGTATTCGCATATTCCCTCCCTGGATCACGCGACCTGACGAGCGCTAATATAACCCGATCAGGATCTGGGGTGGGCGTGCCAACTGCGCCTGCGTGACGCCCGCGCGGTATGCTCAGCGCCCGCGCCTCGGCGGGAGCTTATATTCATTTGAATCGTCGCTGAGGGAATCTAAAGCACCGGCGGCACCCGCCGATATACGTCGGAATGAAACGCCAGCCCCCAGTCAATCACAGCGAACAGGACCTGCGGCAGGAAAACATCATGCTGCGCGGCCTGCTGCAGACGCTGGGTCGGGACGCCACGCACAATCATCAGGTGCTGGCGCGTTTTCAAGAGCGCGAACTCAGCCTGCTCAGCGCGGGCGACCTTGTCACCCTGCTGCAGCGACTGACCATCGGGATGCGCACCTCGTTTGCGCTGGACGGCGTCCGGCTGCTGCTATTCGATCCCTTCCATGTGATTCGCGACCTGCTAGTCGACAGCCCGGACGCGGACGCCAGGCTGATTCGCAACCTCGAGTTGTGCACGGATGTCCACGCCACGCGTGCGCGCTTTCACGACCTGCACGCCCCCTGGCTGGGGCCTTGGATCGACGAATCGCATCGCCAGCTGTTCGGCCGACGCCTGGGCGGCAGCGTGGCCCTGCTGCCGCTGCGTCAGGCGGGCGGCCTGACCGGCTTCCTGTGTCTCGGCAGCCGCGATGCGCAGCGTTTTCCTCCCGATCAGGCCACTGATTTCCTGGCCCACCTCGCCAGCGTCGCTGCGGTATGCCTGGAGAATGCGGTCAATCGGGAGCGCCTGCGCCTCGCCGGGCTGACCGACAGCCTCACGGGCCTGTACAACCGACGTCATCTGCGCCACCGCCTGGAGCAGGAGGTCACCCGGGCGCAACGCTACGGTCAGCGGCTGTCATGTCTGTTTGTCGATGCAGATCATTTCAAGGCGATCAACGACCGCTACGGTCACGCGGTGGGCGACCAGGTGCTGACCGCATTGGCCCAGCGACTGCGTGCGCGCCTGCGGACCAGCGATCTGGCGACGCGCTATGGCGGTGAGGAATTCGCCGTGCTGCTGCCGCAGACCGACCTTCGCAGCGCCCACAATCTGGCACGGGAGATCGGCGCGGGAATCGCCGCCTCGCCGCTGATTCTGGACGACGGCGAGGCCGTGACGGTGACCGTCTCCGTCGGTGTAGCGTCGCTGCCGGAGGAAGACCGGCGTGATGCGCGAGAGGCGGGTGAGGCCCTGCTGCGGGCCGCCGATGCGGCCGCCTATGGGGCCAAGATGGCCGGGCGCAACTGCGTGGTGTGCGCAGACGCCTAGCGTGGAAAGACCATCCCCCGGGAAAAAGATATATTAGTACATCATTTTTTGCTAAACTTGTGCCTTTGCAGCTCGCTCGGAGAACACTCAATGTTGCGCAGTATCGGAAGAACGCTGATGCTCAGGCTCGGAAGCCGGGTCTGCGTCTGTGTGCGCGACAGGCGTCTGAGCGACGGATTGCGCAATCGAATCCGCCCATTCGTATTCGGCGGCATCGCCTGCTGGTGCGACAGGGCCCCCGTCCGCTGAACCCCGCCGCCTGCCTCTGACCTTCTGAGCCGGGTCTGCACATCGCGAAAGAAAAACACACCCGACCGGGTCTCTTTGGCTGTAGACGATGGCTATCCCATCGAACAGCTTCAACCGGAGAGAGACCATGAAAAAATTGATCATCGCAGGCATCCTTGCCGTTTCCACCACTGCAGCGATTGCCCAGCCGTTCGAGTTCCAGGAGCGTATCGGCAGCCAGGAATACGACGCCTATTCGGACACCCGGGGCATGAGCTTCGCCCCAGTAACGAAGACCGGTCGTGTATCGTCGTACGAAGCGCTGGTTCAGAGTGCCAATGTCGACGGCATCGCACTCCACGATTTCAAGGGTGAGATCATCCAGAGTGGCCCGACGCGTATCAGTCTGTACGAAGTCGTGCGCGACAGCTCCGAGGGTATCGCCTATCACGACTACCACGAGCGCTATCCCGAGAACACCGACTGGGATGCCGTTGCCAGCGACTATCGTCAACGGCAGGAGCTAGCGACCGCATCTTCAGTTGGTGACGACAATTCCTGACGACCACAGGCGGGGACCGCGGTCAGGCCGCGGTCCCTTGAGCCGTGGGCGCTTGCGCGCAATCACAATATGCCGCGGAGATAGGCGGGGCCGCCCAGGTTACGCATCTGGTCCAGGATCCATGCTTGGCGCTGGCGTACATAATCTGACGGGTGATCGGCCCTGTAGCGCACCGGATTGGGCAGAACGGCGGCGATCAGTGCCGCCTGATCGCGACTCAGCTCGGCAGCAGACACACCGAAGTAACGCTCGCTCGCGACCGCGACACCGAATGCCCGCCGATCCGTCTCGGCAAAGTTGAGATACAGCTCAAGAATGCGTCGCTTCGGCCACATGGCCTCGATCAGGCCGGTGAACCAGACCTCCAGGGCCTTGCGCAGCACACTGCGGCCCTGCCACAGAAAAAGATTGCGCGCGACCTGCTGGCTGATAGTACTGGCGCCACGCAGGCGACCGCCATCCAGGTGCTGCTCGACCGCGACCAGGATCTGCTCGGTATCGAAACCCCAGTGACTGGGAAAGCGTTGATCTTCGGCCGCGACAACGGCCAGCGCCAGCGCCGGCTGAATGTCGTCGAGATCGACCCAATGCTGGCGCTGCGGCCTGCCCTCGTTGACCAGGCGCTGCAGCATTACCGCCGAGAGCGGCGGATCGATCCAGCGAACCAATGCCACCAGACCGACTGATAGAAGGACGCAGATCAGCAGCAGCCAGAGCACCAAC
Organism: Sedimenticolaceae bacterium; assembly: GCA_049669185.1. GTDB lineage: Bacteria > Pseudomonadota > Gammaproteobacteria > Chromatiales > Chromatiaceae > Thiosocius. Next base: position 4,706 of record JBATKF010000199.1, read on the forward strand.
CGCTGCAGGCCCCGCAACCACCCCGATGCGCGCTTTCGACGCCCTGCCATCGCCCCAGCTCGCGGATCGATTCAGAAGCGTGCGACGGCCTCACCGCCGTGTTCGATCCAGCCGTGGATCATCTTTTTAGTCGTGAACCCACTGGCGCAACGGCCATGGTGGTCGATCACAATCACCCCGCCGCGTCCCTTGACCTTGCGGGTCAGGTACTCGATGCCCGCCGCGGTGGCCTGTTCGGCGTCCATACCCTGCATGTAGACAAAATCAGCAATGGTCTTGGCGATCACAGAGCGCATGAATTCTTCGCCATAGCCGGTCGAAGAGACGGCACAGGTCTCATTGTCCGCATACACACCGGCACCGATGATCGGTGCGTCCCCGACCCGTCCCATGCGTTTGTTGACGATACCGCCGGTCGAGGTGGCTGCGGCGAGATTGCCGTTCAGATCGCGCGCTACGGCGCCAATGGTGCCGTACTTCTGGTCTTCGCTATCACCTTCGGTGCCATCGTGGTCGAGCATCATCTTATGCTGCAACCGCGCCCGCTCGAGCTGCGCGACGCGATCTGCGGTGTAAAAGTAGCTGTCGGGCGCCCTGACAACGCCGCAGTGGTCGGCGAAGCGCATCGCGCCCTCGGCGATCAGCAGCACGTGCTCGCTCTCGCTCATCACCAGCCGGGCGAGCTGGACCGGATTGGGAATATTCTGCACGGCGGCCACGGCACCGGCACTGAGATCCCGACCGTCCATGATGGCTGCGTCCATCTCGACCTTGCCGTACTCATTCAGCACGGAGCCGCAGCCGGCATTGAACACCGGATCATCCTCGAGCAATGAGGCGCAGGTCTCCACCGCCTGCAACGCCGAGCCACCCAACTCCAGCACCTCGCGGCCATGCTCCAGGACGCGTCGGACGCTGTCCAGATAACGCACCGCGGTCTTGTTATCCTGAATGTTGTCGAGTGCCCCGGCGCCGCCGTGGATCTGCAGCGAATAGTTGGCTGATGCCGCCATCGAATCCCCTCAATCGTTGATTCATCCCAGGCGCACTATGCGGGTCGCCAGACGGCCGGCGCGGTCAAAGTCGCGCAGCCAGCTCCCGCTTGAGTGCCTCCTGCTGGCCCGACGAACCGGCCAGCAGCAGCAATAGCTTACCCTCCAGTACCGGGCCCCAGTTGACCAGGATCACACCGCTGCCGGTGCGATGATCGTACTCAATGCCGTCAAGGTCGATGTCGGCCAGCGAACGATAGCGGGTCTGCATCGTCAACGCCGTCCATTCCGGGATATCGAGCTTCTGCGCAATCAGCGTCGGATACGAGGCGCCATTAAAGCGCGGGTTGCATTCGATCGCCGGAAACCGCAGGCCTTTGTCAGTCTGTACGACCGCCACGTCGAAGGCGAAGATGCCCTTCATCCCCCGGTCCTTCAGCCAGTGCGCCATGGCATCCACGGCACGCCAGGGTTCATGGCTTGCCGGGACGCGGTTGCCCTGATGGACGAAGCCGTCGAGGATCTGCTCACTGGCAGCGAGCCGGACCACGTCCTTGCCGATCACTCGGTACTGCAGATTCAAGAACGCCTCCGCATTGACCTCCTCCTGCAGCTGAATCGGCACATCGTCCTCGAATTTATCGAGCGCCTGGCGCAATTCCGCCTGATCACGGCAGCGATAGATCCCGACGCCCGAGACCGACACTGCAGCCTTCGCGTAGCAGGGAAAGACGACCTCGCACAAACTATCCGCCGAGGCCTGTGAACTGCTGTCGAAACAGAGCGTTTTGGGCACGTCTACGCCAAGTTCGCCGGCCAGCTGCACGAAATTGTTCTTCGAATTGATGAACTCGACCGTCTCCAGCCAGTAATTGTCACCCCAGTAACAGCATTCCTCGGGCCCGAAATAGAATACCGAGGGGTGAAAGCCGATGTGCTCACCGAGTTCCGCCCGGTGTACATGCCAGATGACCTCCTTGGAGTGTCGCAGGCCGACCCGGTCGTAGTGCGCACTGATGTCGGCCCAGAGCGGCTGCAGATCGGGGTGCAGCTGGATGATGTCCCAGGGTTCGGAGAGCCCCAGCGCACGCCCCGAGTAGAGCTGATTGCCGACCACGCCATCGGCGGTGCAGTTCATGATGTCGTGGTTGATGACATACCGGTCTGACGGCAGGTAGCCGTGATCCAATGCGACTGACATGATTCTTGCCTCCCGGTCTCCGTGTGCGCTTCGTGACGAATCTTCAGAAAAGCAGCAACTTCCGGACCATGCCAAAAACCGCACATCGCAGGCAGTTTTGCACACAAAGGTGGCAGATCCGGCAACCGGGGCCTTTTTTTGCACGCTAATGGTGCAGAAGCGAGGACATCATGGGTGCAGCGATGGCTCGACCCGTCAGTCAGTCCAAAGACGCGGCGGTGTATACCTGCCACGATGCCCGGAACCGATCGTCTATCCGCCTTTGTGCAACAGGCGTTCAGAGGCCCAGCCGCTGCCAGGTCCAGTAGAGACCCACCGCCGCGATCAGCAGCGAGCCGGGAATCACCACCAGGCGACGATAGTCGGGGCGGTTGCCGAACCACAGGCCCACCGTCAAGAAGGCCAATGCCACCACAGCCAGCTGGCCCAGTTCGACGCCAACGTTGAACGAGATCAGCGCCGTCGCAAAGGCGTTCTCGGGCATCCCGAAGTCGGCCAGCATACTGGCGAACCCCAGCCCGTGCAGTAGACCGAATGCGAACACCAGGAACAGGCGGCTCTTGTGCAGCCGCTTATGCCAGACGTTCTCGATGCCGACGTAGGCGATGGACAGCGCAATCAGCGGCTCGACCACCCGCGCGGGCAGCTCGATCACGCCGGTCATCGCCATCGCCAGGGTAATCGAGTGCGCCACCGTGAACATGGTGATCTGCCACAGCAGCGGGCGCATGCGCGTGCTGAACAGGAACAGCCCCAGCACGAACAGGATGTGATCCAGGCCCTTGGGGATGATGTGATCGAAACCTGCGCCGACGTAATCGACGACGACGGTGAGGAAATCCGGTTGGGTAAAGACCTCGGTTAGCGAAAAGGCCTCACTGGCACGGTCTTCACGAATCCATTGCCAGGAGGACCAATGCCATTGTGCGTTCTGTTCGTCCACCTGGCGCACGCGCACCGCGTTGTCACCGAAGGCGGCCGGGTAGTACCAGCTGAGCGTCTTCGTATCGACCGGGATATCACCCTCGAGCACGATCAGACTGATGCGCGGCACCTTGGTGTACCCTGGCACCGGGATGTCGACGGCGGTGATCTCGGCCTGCGCGGGCCGACCATCGAAGCGCAGCTCGATGGCGTCCAGCATCTCTTGCTTGAAGGGTTCGAATGCCTGCGCCAGCGCGGGTGCCTCGAGCTCGCGCAGTCGATCGTATTCCTCGGCAGTGGGTGCCTGGGTGGTGTCCTTGTACTGACTGTTGATGCCCGTCAGTAGGGCCTCGATGCTGGCGCGAACCTCTATCCGGAAGCGTCCCTCGCTGAACACGCTGATCTCCACCAAGGCCGGCTTGACGATGTCCGCAAACACCGGCGCGGCCAGACAGCAGGACAACAGCAGCAGCAATGGGCGTAGTGGAAGAAACATTCGGTCGACGGCGTCGCGAGGGCGCTGGCAGGATACGGCCTGGGATTGCTGCGCGCCATATGGCGGCGCCGAAATCTGATAGCCGGAGTGGAGCCGACGGGGCCAGCTTGCTAAACTGCGCGGCCAATCAGAGCCGTGCCAAAGGCCTGGCTCACGCACGCTGCATCGCGAAACCCTGCGTCATTCGAACCTACCGGAGCGAGAACAGAGAGATGCCAAAGATCGACCGTCGAGATTTTCTCAAAGTGATGGGCCTCGGGGCCGCTGTGACAGCCGTTCCGATGCTATCCAGCAAGGCCTTCAGCGGGCCCAAGATGCCGGACGGTTTCTACGACCTGCCGATGAAGGGCAATGTCCGCCTGCTGCACATCACCGACGTGCACGGTCAACTGAAGCCGGTCTATTTTCGGGAGCCGAACGTAAACCTCGGGGTAGGCGATGCCTTCGGTCGGCCGCCGCACCTGGTCGGCAGCAAAATGCTCGATGCGATGGGACTCAAGCCAAACACCCCGGAGTCGTACGCCTACACTTACCTGGATTTCACCGATGCTGCGATGAAATACGGCCGCACCGGGGGTTTCGCGCACGTCAAGGCCCTGCTCAATCGCCTGCGTGAACAGGCCGGCGGCCGCGACAAGACCCTGACCCTGGACGGCGGCGATCTGTGGCAGGGCTCTGGCACCTCGCTGTGGACCCGCGGCGTCGACATGGTCGAGGCGTCCAACATCCTGGGTATCGACGTCATGGTGGGTCACTGGGAGTTCACCTACCGCGAGGATGAGGTGCTGTCCAATGTGGCACTGTTCAAGGGCGATTTCATCGGCCAGAACGTGCGCGTCAAGCCGGATTCGCTGTTCGGTGATGCCTACCCGGCGCTGGTGGAGAAATATGACGGTCGCGGTCTATTCGATGAAGACACCGGGCACGCCTTCCAGCCCTATGTGGTCAGGGAGATCAACGGCGCGCGCATCGCCGTCGTCGGTCAGGCCTTCCCGCGGACCGCCAATGCCAACCCGCAGGAGTTCTTCCCGGACTGGTCGTTCGGTCTGCGCGAGGATGACATGATCGAACTCGTCAAACAGATCCGCGCGGAGGAGAAGCCCGATGCGGTGGTGCTGCTGTCACACAACGGCATGGATGTGGACATCAAGATGGCCGAGCGCGTCCCTGGCCTGAATGCGGTATTCGGCGGCCATACCCATGACGGCGTCCCGGAGCCGGTGAAGGTCAAGAACGTCGAGGGCCACGAGTGCTGGGTGACCAACGCGGGCTCCAACGGCAAGTACGTCGGGGTGATGGACTTCGATATCCAGGACGGAGAACTCAAGGGCATGCACTACAAGATGCTGCCGGTGATCTCCGACTGGCTGCCGCCCGATCAGGAGATGGCGGCCTTCATCAACCAGATGCGTCAGACCAAGTACGATGACAAGATCGTGGAATCGCGCCGCAGCGACCTGTTTTTCAACAAGTCGCGGCTGGGCAAGACCTATGAAGAGATCCTGTCGGAAAAACTGGCGATCGCCGACCGCACCCTTTACCGCCGCGGCAACTTCATGGGCACCTGGGACCAGGTGCTGTGTAATGCGCTGCGCCACGAGTACGACGCCGACATCGCGCTTTCGGCCGGCGTGCGCTGGGGCACCTCCACGCTAAAGGGTGACTGGATCACAATGGAAGACGTCATGACGCAATGTTCGATGACTTACGCCGAGACTTATGTCGCAGACATGACCGGCGCCCAGATCAAGGACATGCTCGAGGGCGTCGCCGACAACCTGTTCGACCCCGACCCTTATCTCCAGTCGGGCGGGGACATGGTGCGCGTCGGCGGTCTGGACTACACGATTGACCCATCGAAAACGCTCGGCGAGCGCATCACAGATGTCAAACTGGACAACGGCGAGATGCTCGACCCCGATGCCGTCTACAAGGTCGCCGGCTGGGCCACGGTAAACCGCACGCCAGATGGCCGCCTGATGTGGGATGTGGTGCACGATTACATCCTGGCCAAGCGCGGCAAGGACAATGTGCTAAAGCTCCCCAAGATCAATGACCCGACGCTCGTTGGCGTCAAGTCCAATCCGGGGATTGCCGATTACCCCGGCAAGTGGAGTTGACGCCCGCGCAGACGATGGGAGACTGCGACCCGGTCTCACGAAAACCCGCCGCTCGGCGGGTTTTTTGGATGTCTCAAGTCAGCGAACAACCGACCCTCATTCGGCTTGGCCCGACCTCCCGGCGTTCCCTTGCGGCATCTCCCAACTCTTCAATCGACGCAGGTAGAAACGCGCGATCCCGTCGCCATACTCCCAGAGCTCGAACTTTCTGACCGTTCTGCGATTGTCAGGCTCACCCAGGATCTCGGCCACTTCCTCGTCGGTCTGACCCTTTTTCAAGAGTCCCCAATTCGACGCAGTGTGCCAGCCACCGGGAACCGGCTCGGCCGGAGGCAGCGGTTGGGCGACGAGCGGCAACGGAGCGGTCGCTGGCTGTTGTTTCTCGGCCTCCAGACGCTCCACCCGTTCCCGCAGCTCCCTGACCTCTTGCTGCAGCGACTCGATCAGCTGCCTGTCTGACGCCGACTCGGCGGCCTGGGCATGCACCGCAGCGCCCAGTAGGGGCAACAGGACCAGCAAGCGCAGGGCGAAGCTGGATAGCGTTTCTCTGTTCGACATGTTTGTCCGCCCGTTACCCGGGTGTGGATCGCGAGCCAAAAGCTTATCAGACAAGGCGCCGATCGACGGAGCGAGGTTCTGCCCGCAGCCGGACAGCGCAGCGGGCGTTGTCCGCACGGAACGCGTGCACGCCGTGCACCTTTAGAGTGCGGGCATACGAATCTTGCAGCGCAGGCGCCCAACGACAGCGGCCGATCTCGCGGCGACCGCAAAGTCCGCAACAGCGCGGTCTCGCGCCCGGGTCGGCCCGTCCCTCCGCGCCAGAGCAGCTAGGCGACGCGCCGCTTCCGCTGTCGGCACGATAACTGCTTCGAAGGCCTGAACAGCGCGAGTTTGCGAGATGTCGCCGGTGCGCTATCGACGACCTGCGCTGATCACACCCGCCACCAACCTCACGGGAACTGCTGTGCCGTTAGCTGGTGGATCCCAAAACTGTCGAGGACTACCCAATGAGCCAAAGCGAAGCCCGTTCACATGCGGTATTTGAAATCACCACCGGCGCGCCCATCGCCGTCAAGAAGCCAGAGTCTCTGGAGAGCATCTGGGCGAGCGACGTCTTCACCTTGATGAGAATGGAAGAGGCCCTTTCGAAGACCGCCTTCAAGGCGATGAAGAAGACCATGGAGACGGGCGCGGCACTGGATCCCGATGTCGCCGACGACGTGGCGGCCGCGATGAAGACCTGGGCGCTGTCCAAGGGCGCGGATTATTTCGCTCACGTGTTCTATCCGCTCACCGGGGCCTCAGCCGAGAAACACGACAGCTTCATCGTCACCGATGCCAGCGGCAAGGCGATCACGGAGTTCAACGGCAGCCTGTTGACCAAGGGCGAGCCAGATGGCTCTTCGTTCCCGAACGGCGGCATTCGCCAGACCAACGCGGCCCGCGGATACACCTTCTGGGACCCGACCAGCCCGGCCTTCATCCTCGATACCGAGAACGGTGCGACACTCTGTATTCCGTCGGTGTTTGTCTCCTGGACCGGCGAGGCGCTGGACAAGAAGGTGCCCCTGCTGCGCTCCAACGCGGCCATGAACGAGGCCGGGACCAAGGTGCTCAAACTTATGGGCGAGACCGAGGTGGCACCGCTCAATTCGAGTTGTGGTGCGGAACAGGAATACTTTCTCGTGGATGCGAAGTTCGCGAACCTCCGCCCCGATCTGTTGCTCGCCGGACGCACGCTGTTCGGCGCCCCGTCGCCCAAGGGCCAGGAGTTCGATGACCACTACTTCGGCGCCATCCCCGAGCGCGTGCAGGTCTACATGGAAGACGTCGAAGAGGCCCTGTACCGCCTCGGCATACCCGCCAAGACCCGGCACAACGAGGTCGCTCCCGGCCAGTTCGAGATCGCGCCCTACTTCGAGGCGGCCAACGTGGCCGCCGATCACCAGCAGATGCTGATGACCGTGCTGAAGAATACCGCAAAGAAACACGGCTTCGTCTGCCTGCTGCACGAAAAACCCTTCGCCGGAATCAACGGTTCGGGCAAACACGTCAACTGGTCAATCGGTAATTCGACCCAAGGCAACCTGCTCGATCCAGGCGACACTCCGCATGAGAACCTGAACTTCCTCCTGTTCTGCGGCGCCGTGATCCGCGGCGTTCACCGCTACGGACCCTTGCTGCGCGCAGTCATCGCCTCGGCCGGCAATGACCACCGCCTGGGCGCCAACGAGGCGCCTCCGGCCATCCTGTCCGTCTACCTCGGCAGTGAGATCGAGCAGATCTTCGAACAGATCAAAGACGGCAAGCTGGACGGCATCGGCACCGGCGGCGTCATGGATCTCGGCCTGTCGCAGATTATTCCGTTCGCAAAAGATTCGGGTGACCGCAACCGCACCTCGCCTTTCGCCTTCACCGGCAACCGCTTCGAGTTCCGTGCCGTCGGGTCGAATCAGTCGGTTTCGGGCCCGCTGATCGCGATGAACACCATCCTGGCCGATTCCCTGAAATGGGTCGCAGAAAAGCTAGAGGCGGAACTGGCCAAAGGCAGCGAAAAACCGGCAGCGGTGATCGCCGTGCTGAAGGAGCTGATGAACGAACACAGTGCGGTCATCTTCGGTGGCGACGGTTACTCCGCGGAATGGCACAGAGAGGCGGTCGAGGAACGTGGGCTGTTGAACCTCCCGACGACGGCAGACGCCCTTCCCTACCTCTACGACGACGCGGTCAAGCAGCTGTTCGAGAGTACGGGTGTGCTCTCGCCGGTCGAGTTGGAGAGCCGCTACGAGGTCTACACCGAGATCTACATCATGTCGATCGCCGTGGAGGCGAAGCTGGTGATCGAAATGGCCAAGACCATCATCTATCCGGCCGCAATGCGCTACCTGGCGGAGCTTGCGGATACCGATGCCGCCGTCGGCGCGATGGGTATCACGCTGGATCGCTCGACCGCCAAGACCATCGCGGAGAACGCCAACGCCATGATGGCGAAGGTTGCCGAACTCAATGCCGCGTCTGTGCGCGAAGACTTTGACTCCACGGACGAGCACATGCAGTTCTGCGCCAAGACGATACGTCCGTTGATGGACCAGGTTCGCGTATACGCCGATGTGCTGGAGGCCGAACTCGCCGACGAGCAATGGCCACTGCCGAAGTATCGTGAGATGCTGTTTATCAAATAACGCCGGATCGGCTCCGGCGCAGTCAGGGGGCGAGCATGGTCTCGCCCCCGATCGACTTTGCGAAGCCGCAAACCCTAACGACAACGCAGCGTGAGGAGTGCCGCGACATGGCGAAAAAGAAATCATCCAAGTCCGGGACGGTGCAGGCAATCCGAAGAAGATCGCCAACGATGTCTATGAGGCCGAACTCGCGCGATTGCAAGATGAACTCGTGAAGTTGATGGAGTGGGTACGTACCGAGGGCCTCAAAGTCGTCGTGATCTTCGAGGGCCGCGATGCCGCAGGGAAGGGGGGCGTAATAAAACGCATCACCGAGCACCTGAATCCGCGTGTCTGTCGCGTCGTCGCACTGGGCACACCAACGGAGCGCGAAAAGACGCAATGGTACTTCCAGCGCTAGGTACCGCACCTGCCCGCCGCGGGCGAGATCGTGCTGTTCGACCGCAGCTGGTACAACCGTGGCGGCGTGGAGCGCGTCATGGGGTTCTGCGCTGACGAAGAGTATCAGGAGTTTATGCGCACCTGTCCGGAGTTCGAGCGCATGCTCATCCGGTCCGGGATCATTCTGATCAAGTACTGGTTCTCAGTCAGTGACGGCGAGCAGGAGAGACGCTTTCAGTCGCGCCTCAACGACCCCAAGAAGCGCTGGAAGCTGAGCCCCATGGACGTGGAATCACGCAACCGATGGGTAGAGTACTCGAAGGCCAAGGACGCCATGTTCGCCCACACCGACACCAAGCAGGCCCCCTGGAACGTCGTGAACTCTGATGTCAAGAAGCACGCCCGCCTCAACTGCATCAAGCGCCTGTTGGACAGCATTCCCTACGAAGACCTGACTCCCGAGCCCATCGTGCTGGAACCGCGCAAGAACGACGCGAGTTACGTTCGACCGCCCATCTCCGATCAGTCCTTCGTGCCCGAATACTACAACACCGAGTTTGGCAAAGACTGACCGTCTACCAAGAAAGCGTCTTCACGCTGGGATCGAATAACAGCCCCCTGACGAGATCGGGATTGCCCATCTTGACGCCCTCAATAAAGTCTTCCTGCGCCAGACCTGCCGCCTGTGAGCAGGCCGCGCAGGCGATCACCTGCCCGCCGTCATCGATGAACGCCTTGAGCATGTCCTGAATGGACTTTCCTTGTTCTTTCATCAGCCCATGGACATGCGAGGGCCGCTTCTTGTCGATTAGGTAAATCGCCCTGACATTCATCCATATCGCAACTGGCGTATACCCCTGCTTCAAGACCTTCTCATGAGCGAACAGAATGGCTTTCGCTGCCGCCCAGGTGTCGTCGGTCGTCAAATTGACGAACAAGCCACCTTTCGCATCCGCGGCATTCGACATTGGTACGAACGAACCCAGGAGAAGCACCAGCACGATCATGGCGACTGATTTGGGAGTTTGCATGAATAACCTCCGGTTGATCTTCCGTAGATTCAGGCTACGCCTAATACCCAAGGCTGTGATTGACAATTCGCAATCCGGATCAAGCTGTCGGCACAATTGATTTCACCCTGTCTGACGGGGCTGCAGATAGAGGTCCGTGGGGCAGGGGGACGATCCGCACCGCCGCGGTCGCCAGTTCGCGGCCGCCCCCAGCCGAGTCAACCGCTTTGCTGCTGGGCTAGTGCAACACCCACTGCGCATCCGAAACCAAGCAGATGCCTCCGAACTGTCCTAGAAAGGGTCGGATCGCCTCGACGACGGCCGGCATTCTTTCGCTTTCGCAGGCGACCAAGAGGTAGCTGTTGTCGAGGTGGCCGAGTGCCTGGAGCGTCCGGCCGCGGTCTCCGCGGCCGGATACGGAGGGGATGAGTGTATACCCGCTGATATACGTTGCGTCGAGTGCCTCGATGAGTTCATCGACCTCTCCCTCCGGCAGAATGACTTCGATTCGCTTCATTGCTTTCATGATATGTGCTCCTGAATTTCGTTAGATCCTTAAAAGACGGGGTTAGGACCAAAGGGCCTGGATTACGAAGTAATACAGTGGGATGCCTACGATGATGTTGAAGGGGAAGGTGAATCCCAGCGACATCGTGAAGTATCGACCGGGGCTGGCCTCCGGTATCGCATAGCGACAGATCGCGGGCACAACGATGTACGAGCCGCTGGCCGACAGCACCGCGAGCAACAATGCATCACCCGCCCCCATGCCCAGCAGCGAGGCCAGGATGATCGCGATCAGCGCATTGACCGACGGCATGACGAGGGCGAAACCGATAAGGAAGGGCGGCATGCCGCGTGCTTCCCTGAGCTGTCTGGCGACCAGCAGTCCCATCTCGAGCAGGAAGAAGGCGAGGATACCCTTGAAGATATCGGCCGTGAAGGGTGCCATCATCTCCTTGCCGGCCTCGCCGGTAAGATAGCCAATCAGCAGACTTCCGATCAGCAACAGGTGGGCGCCGTCTGTAAAGGCCTCGTGCAAAACCGCCTTCAGCGAGACCGGGCGCGGCGTGACCGCGGCGGCGCCAACCGAAGGCGACAGTTTCAGCGCAGTGCTGCTTCGCACATAGCTCGCCAACAGCACGGCCATGATGATGGCCGGAGACTCCATGAGCACCATCGCCACGGTCATATGTCCGCCAAAGTCAACGTCGTTGCGAGTGAGAAACTGCTGCGCGGCAATGAAGGTAACGGCGCTGATGGAGCCATAGGTCGCCGCGATTGCCGCTGCGTCAAACGGCTCCGCGCGTCTTCGCAGAATCAGGAAACTGTAGGCTGGAACCAGCAAGGCCATGAACATCGCCGCACCAATGCCGGCGAGTGCCGTTGCGTCCAATCCGCTGCCTGCGAGCGCGACGCCACCCTTGAATCCGATGGCCACCAGAAGATAGAGGGAAAAGAATTTTGCGATAGAACCGGGGATCTCCAGGTTAGAACGGATGCCCGCGGCAAAAACGCCGAAGAAGAAGAACAAAATGGCCGGGTCGATGAAATTGGCCAGAAGACTGGTGTCCATGATCGTAATCCTCTCGTCGTCTGATAGATGCCATGTAAGCTAGCGGTCTAACAGCGGTGCCACCAATCGAGCGGGCTCGATCTTATCCATCGATTAAAGGCTATTAGTATCCTGTAAATGATCGATAAAAATAACTATGTCAATCACTTGCTTATAGCGCCACCACGGCGGTCGCGGCGCATGGCGAGCCGAGCGCAGAAAAAATCGAGGCTTTGTCGGGAAAAACCGAGGTATCGCGTTGTCTATGGAGACCTGACCAGCTCCGCAGGCAACCTGCCGGGACCACTAACCGAATGTCATGGGTATGCAGATAGAGTGAAAAGATGAAGCGCAATCACGTCCGGATACCGTTGATGCGCCACCCCGCACAGAGCCATTGGGCGCTGTTCGCCATGTTCCTCGTCTCGGGTGCGTTGGCGCTCGATCGCTGGCAGCCGATGCCTGTGGAGAAGATGGCGATTCAGGTCAGTGGCGTGCCGTTGATGGTCGAGGTCGCCAACAGTCCGGCATTACGCGCAAGGGGCCTGCAAGACCGCGACGCGCTCGCGGCCAACGCCGGCATGCTGTTTGTCTATCCGGAGGCAAAGCGACTCAGGTTCTGGATGAAGAACACCCCCATTGATCTGGATATCGGGTTTTTCGATGACGAGGGCCGACTGCTCGAGGTCGTCCCAATGACGGCCTTCCACGAGCGCCCCCATTACGTCTCCAGCGCGCCTGCGAGGTATGCCTTGGAAGTGAACCGCGGCTGGTTCGCGGCGAACCGGATACCCAAAGACTCCAGGCTTGAGCTGCCCTCTCCGATCGCGGCCTGGTAGTGCCGTGGGCTGGCGTGCATGCAGACCGGTGTCGCAGTCATGCAACTGCAGGAAGGGCGACCGCAAACCTGGAGCGCGTGAGAATTCCGTGATGATTACCGCGATGCCGTTCCCTAAAATCCCCTTGCAGTCCCTGCAACGAAAGGAGAACCGGATGTCGACAGCAGTCATGCGCTCAGGGCTGGCGAGGGTCAGCGCCGCCTGGTTGCTCTGCGCAGCAGCCTGCTTAGCCGAGGCAGGAGCCAGCAGTGAGCAGCGCTTTGCCAGCGGCAGCCAACAGACCACCCTTGTCGAACTCTTTACCTCGCAGGGCTGCAGCAGCTGTCCGCCGGCAGAGCGCTGGCTTGGAGATCTCAAAGACGATCCGCGCCTCTGGAGGGAGATCATTCCCGTGGCGTTCCACGTCGACTATTGGGACTACATCGGCTGGCAGGATACCTTTGCCGATCCGAAATTCTCCGCCCGTCAGCGGCGCTATCATTCCGAAGACGCAATAGACACGGTGTACACACCGGGCTTTGTGGTCAACGGCCGGGAGTGGCGCGGTTGGTTTCAAAGGCGGGCGCTGCCCGTTGCGAAGACGCAGCCTGGGAACCTCCAGCTCAGCCTGACCGGCAGGCAACTGAAAGCCAGCTATACACCGAGCCTCCCGGCCGGTGCCACGCTGAACCTGCAAGTGGCCCTGCTTGGCACCGGTCTGGAGGTAGACGTAGCGCGTGGCGAGAACTCAGGTCGGAGACTGGCTCAAGACTTTACCGTGCTGCAACTCATCACGCTGTCTTCAACGGATGGAAACTGGTCGGTGACGCTACCGGAGATCGCTATGCCTGACGGCGGGCGCCCGGCGATTGCGGCATGGGTCAGCGACACAGCAACTCAAAGGCCGCTTCAGGCTGTCGGTGGCTGGATAGTGACGGGTGGCTGACCGAAGCAAGCGGATTGTCACTCGATCGGACGGACTACACCGGCCGCTACCAGGGCGCTGCGCAGGCTCTCCAATCGTCGCCGATTGGTCCCCAGGTCGGAGTAACCCAATCTGGAGGCAGAGCGCATCGCGATTATGTTGTCCTCGGGCCGTGCCTGGAATTCGACATCATCAACGAAGCGCAGAATCCGTGTCCGCGCCTCTGCGCGCAGGTAATCGCCAGTGTTCTCCACAATCGTGAACTCCGGCGCCTGCTCCAAATAGTTCACCAGTGCCGTCCAGGCCTGCCCCGATTCCCCCGCCACCTGCAGCGGCGCGATGCCGTGTGATCCGGTATCGTCACTGGATACGCAATTGGGCGAGGCCGGACAGCTCTCGAGTCGATTGGGCATATCTATTACCTCGCTCGCTGCGCACACAATGCCCGACAACAGAGTGACCAGGCCAAGGGCGGGTAAGGTCGAGCTGTTTGGCTTTATGTGTCGCATGGTCATCGTCTTTCAATTGGACGCTGGAGTTACGTGGATGGATTCTACGCGAAGACAGCTGCGGCGCTTTTAGGTGCCGCGAGGCACCACCAATCGTCGATAATGCGATATACGGAGGCGACTGACGCGCCCCATGCAAAGCCGAAGTAGTCAATAGTTGGTGCCCAGGGACAGAATCGAACTACAGACACGGGGATTTGCAGTGCAAATAAAATCAATAACTTACCGATTTTTTTAAAAGCAGGCAATCCGCGAAAAAGTCAGCCAAAATCAAGTTGATTCGATAGTTTGTGTTAGCTTCCCACTTCAATGCGGCTGCGCCGGCGCCTGTTGAATCACCAACCTGTGATCTGGGCCGTGCAATTCTGAATAAGCACAGTCCTGAGTCTCAGCAGTCACATCAGTGCCGCGAGGTTACTCAGCCATCCACGATGGGATATCCCGCTGGGCGTGCAGAACGCGCCACACATCGACATGGTCGTCGCACTCTATATAGAAGACGACGTATGGATAGCCTGGAACCAGCCAGAATCGCAAGTCCGGCAGGCTCAGCTCATGGGCGTAGCGCGCGCATCGAGTCTCGAAGAGCGATGTTCATCGTGCCCATGTCCGCGATTTAGTTTGCTTGGCAAATTTTGGCAAGATTTTCAGAAGGAGAGCGAAGAAGCGTACCGAGACCCTGGCCAGTTGAGGGGGCGACCGAACGCTCGTGTCGCAAAAGTCAGCAGTGAAGTTTCCGGCCACTTTGCCATAGCAAAAAGGTTTTGCAGAAATCTTCTAAGCAATCATCGCAGCGTTTCACGGGCAGAGCAGGCGAACCGTTTCCTGGAGCGGTGGCTCAAGGGGTTGTCCTGGTGATTGCGAAGGAATTCAGCGGATTAGGAATTGTCCGGCTGGGAATGCCCACGGGATCAGGGTGGTAGGCGCTCGCGGGTGGAAGATCGGGGTCGCGTCGATTCTCGCGGCGGTTGAACTCGCTCAGTTGGGCAGTCACCATGGTCGAGTACTCAATGGACCGGTCGTCGCATGAGAGGCCCAACGACTGTATGGCCAGCGCGAGGGGGCCTTTACACGGCGGCGCGAACGTCGCGGTTCTTTAAATGCTCGAGCAAATCCACCGGGGCAATATCACGCCCGATGACTATGTCCGAATTCCCAAAGACAAGGATAGCAAGGTTCGCCTGATGGGTTTCGGACACCGGGTCTATAAAGACTTCGACCCGCGTGCGCAGATGCTTGGCGGGGTCGCTGAACGTCTGCTGGCCAGCCTGGGCAGGCCAGACCCCTTGCTCGACATCGCTCGCCGCCCGGAAGAAATCGCACTGAGTGATCCTTACTTCATCGACCGCAAGTTGTACCCGAATGTAGATTTCTATAGCGGGATCATCCTGCGCGCGATCGGCATCCCGGCCAATATGTTCACGGTGATGTTCGCGATCGGACGGCTGCCGGGCTGGATCGCCCACTGGTGGGAACAGCATCAGGGCGACACGGGACGGATCGCGCGGCCGCGCCAGATCTATACCGGTAGCCCGTCGGACGATGAACTATGTGCCGATGGCGAAGCGCGGTGCAGATCGCTGAGTCCGCCCTTACCGGGTTCCCTGGAGGGGCACGATGAGTCCCCGTACGATCGGGCGCATGAATAATTTTGCTGCCACAATGCCGATGGTGCCTGCCTTGATGGTTGGTGATGGGGAAATCCGGAGTTGAGCATGTATCGCGTATTGGTCATCGGCCCACGTCGTGCACTGATCGAGGTATTGCGCAACAGAGACATCCCGTTTGCCGTATGGCGCGAAGAAGCGACATTTCCCGTTAAGGATGCTCAGCAACTGGTCACGGCACCGTTGTGGAACACGACATCCAAGCTCAGGAAGTTCATCGGCGAGTCATTCGGCGGCGCGAAGTACACGCATGTGGTCGCAGGCACCGAAGCGGCTGTCTATCCGGCCGCCGTGGCCCGCCGGGTACTTGAAGCAAGGCTGTCGCCGGCCACCACAGCACTGCGCTGCCGTGACAAGCTGGCGATGAAGGAATACTTGTCGGATTTCGACATCCCCATGACCGACTTCATGGCCGAGTCGACCGTCCGTTCTCCCGCAGAGGCATTCGCGCGCCTTGGCAGCCCGATCGTGCGAAAACGCAGAAAATCCTCAGGCGGCCGCGGACTGGAGCTGATTGGGCGCGAACAAGACCTGGTCCTGCGGCAGGATGGGCGGAACATCTTGGAACACTATGTGTCCGCGCCCGAGGCGAGTGTCGAATCGTTCGTAGATGACAGCCGGATCCGCTTCACCAACACCACGCGTTACCTCGAGAAAGGCCATGTGAACCTCGTGCCTTCGGGATTCGATGATGCCTTGCTTGAATCCCTTGATGTGCTGAACCGCCGCGTCATCGAGGCCCTGAAAATCAACTGGGGCATCGCCCACCTTGAAGTCTATCTTGCCGATGACGGACTTCTGTTTGGCGAAATCGCGCTGCGCCCGCCGGGTGGTTACATCATGAGTGCGATGAAGTACGCCTACGGGTTTGATCCGTGGGCAGCATGGGTCGCTATGGAGTTGGGTGAAGACTTCGATTTCCCCGACAGGGTCAGCGCCTACAGCTGTGTGGATATTTTCCATCCCGGCGCCGGACTAGTCGTGGCGATACAAGGTGATGGCATGGTCAGACAGCATCCCGCTACGCGTGAATTCCGGCTCAAGATTCAGCCCGGAGATACGATCAACGCGCGGCAGGGCGCTGGACAGGATATTGGCCATCTGATCCACACCAGCGATTCTCTCGCCGCACGACTCGAGCTACACGACCATTTTCGCAGGCATTTCGCCATCGAGTTGCACCGACAAAAGGGCTGACCTGGGCTTTCCTCGCATCGGCGGCAGCCATGAACCGGGGGACTGTCGGTCCGACGGTGATGAACGCGGAACGGCTAGCGGCGCGGCTGCGATGGCGGCTGGCATGGTAATCGGTGACTCGGCGAAAAACGTGCCCGCGAACGCGTCGTAGAGGTCGATTCGTGCGCCGGCATGCCGGTTTGAGGCAGTTCGCGGTGCTGGGCTCGACACCGTGTGGCCGCAGCTGCTGTCCGCCGCACGGTAACGCTGACACCACTATGAGACCCGGAGACAGATTGGCTGAGCAATGCGCAAGGATCGGCCCCGCCTCGATGGACTATCGACCGTCTATTCGGTATCTGTCCCGTTACCAATGCGATCCTCGACGGGTGCTTTCGGCAGGTTTGCACGGGATAGCGATCGATCGTCAAGTCCTCGCGATATCCTTGGCGCGACGGGGAACCCCGCCGCGTGTCGATACTGCGACCGGGCCCGCAGCTGTGCCCAAGCTCGGGTTATCGATTGTTCGGGCAGGTGCCCACACGGTAGCGACCGCCGTCCCGGTACAGATTCGTCTCCGTGTAGATGTTCCACCACCCCATGGGATCGTTGGATCCCCAGGCGTAGGTCAGGCCAAATAGGGCGTACGCGCGGCCACGCAGGGTGTGGGTGAAATTGTCGGCGAAATAGGGGTCGCAGGGCGGCGCCTCCGGACCTGTCGCGACGCGGACGGGGCCAGCCTGATCGCTCTCCCCTTCAGGGCCGACTGCGGTGACCGCGTAGAAATACTCCGTCTCCGGCGTCAGCCCGGAGTCGGCGTAGCTGTTGCCGGCGATTGGCGCCAGGTTGAGCCTGACATAATCTCCGTCGGCGCGTGCCGCTCGGTAGACGTTGAAACCCCTGGCACCTGCGTTTCGCGACCAGGCTAACTCGATCGCGTCGTCCGCGCTGTCGATGGCGGTCAGCTTAAGGGGTGGAGCGACATCGACGCGGCTGTCCTGATCCACCTCAACCGGCTCTTCTTCCCTGGCCAAACGTCCCAGCATTGCCCGCACGGCCCCGATCTGCCGACCCTTGCGGGTCGCGTAATGACCGTCCGTATAACCCCACCAGTCCCAACAGGCATTCGGATTATAGGGTGCCAGGCTGCTGGCAGAAGTCTGTGGATAGAGCACGATGATCCGGTTGCCATCGGCCCACTCGTTGTAACCGGCGTCGCGATAGAACGCGTCCCCGACCCGTCCCGCATTTTGCAGGCAGCCGTGCAAGGCGACGTGAACCCGGCAGCGCGCGCCCTGGGCGCAAGCCGCGGGGACATAGACGTAACCGGTTGCCGCCAGTCCGCTGCGCGAGAGATCGCCGCCAACAAACTCTTCCTGCTCGAAGTCGAGCACCTGGCCGCTCAGTTCACCACTCGCCTTTGGCTCGAGCCTGCCGTAGATATGCTGGAGCAGCGCGCCGGCGCCGTCGAAATCGCAATCGTTGATGAATGCACCGCCGGTAGTGGCACAGGCTCCGCCGAAGTCCAGCGTCACCAGGGCATGACCGGCTTCCAGGTTGTCACGATAGTAGACACTGCCGGTATCGGTGAAGTGTCGGTAGTACGCGAACAAGGCGTCCATGGTCTCCTGCTTCACCACCCCGTCGTTGTAGCCGGAGAATAACCAGACCCTGTCGTCGGCCAGGTTGGCGGGGTCGTCGATGGCGCCGTTGCGGGCCAAAACGCGGGTCCGCTCGATGGACACCGCCGCGTCCGCCTTGCCGCCCATGCAGGTCTCCAGCGCGCGATTGACGCTGTTGCGAGCGCAATCATAAGGCCCGCCGGCAAACACGCCGACCCCACTGATGATCGAGGAATGGGCCAGATGCAGCTGCACGCTCATGAAGCCGCCCGAGGAAATGCCCGAGACCGAGGTCTGGCCCAGGTCCACATTGTAAGTCGGCAACTTGGCCGCTTCAGCTTGGCCGCCGAGCAAAAAAACCGCCGTAAGGGCGGCAGCCACAACCCGTTGCAGGAGTACTGGCACGGGTGTTCTCCTTGAAATTAGGTTCCGCTGCAAGATCCACCATTCGAGAAAATGCACTGGACACGGCGGGCGGATAGCAGGACGGCATATCCTTCACCCCGATGTGCGACGCCACCCAAGGCCCCGCCATCGAATCTGCGGGCTCTCTTTCCCGATGCTGGCAACGATAGGACCACGAAGGCGGATCACAGGCAAGCTGCAGGAGCCCGCGGGCATAGGAAAATCGTTGATATATCCAATCCACTATTTTGAAACCGAGCGGCAGCCAGTAACTGTCGATAGGGCACGGCGAACGCCCGGCCGAGGTCGGGATCGAGAATTCCGTCGGCAGCCGTGGTGATTCCTACGACAACGCCTTGGCCGAGACCATCAACGCGTCTACAAGACGGAAGTGGCTCGCCGGTGCGGGCCTTGGCGTAATCGCGATGCTGTCGAATCAGCCACGCTGGAGTGGGTCGACTGATTCAACAACCGGCGACTACTTGAGCCGATCGGCAACATCCCGCCAGCAGGGTTTGAAGCGGCGTATCATCGTTAACAGGAAAAGTCAGCCATGGCGGCCTGACTCAAGCAAGACAGTCTCCGAGATTTCCGGGACGGTTCTGTTTCGAAGTATATCCGTATTCCAGATGCAGTCAGACTCGTGACCCAAACACTCGATACCGTGCTGGCCTATCACCAGCGTACCAAGCACCATTTTCAAGGTTATGCGGCCGGCCCGAGTGGGTTGGACTGGGCGAATCAGCCTGCGGCCTTTCGATATTTTTCGGGTAGTCCCCAAGTGCTGCTGCCCTTGCTGGCTGATGCTGCACGGCCTCGCTATGTGGATCTGTACGCGCCGGGGAAGATTTTGACGCAGCCGTTGACGACGGCATCTATTGCCGCGCTCCTTGAGCTGTCAATGGGTCTGTCGGCCTGGAAGCAACTTGGCGGATCTCGCTGGGCGCTGCGTTGCAATCCATCCAGTGGCAACCTGCATCCCACCGAGGCGTATGTTGTGGTCGATGGCTGTGATGACACTACGGGCGGGGTATATCATTACCTGAGCCGCGATCATCTGCTGGAACACCGTTGCACCTTGACGACAGACGGCCCGGGCACGCTGTTACCTGTCGACACGCTGCTACTGGGATTTAGCTCCATCCATTGGCGCGAGGCATGGAAGTATGGCGAGCGCGCCTTTCGCTACTGTCAGCATGATATTGGTCATGCCATTGCGGCAGTGCGCTATGCGGCGGCCTTGCTCGGATGGCAGGTCAAGCTACTCGATCACTGGGGCGATGATCAAACGGCAACCTTACTGGGACTGGATCGCGCTCAGGACTTTGGTCGTGCCGAAGCCGAACATGCTGACCTGATGCTGCAAATAACCGCTGGCCCAGTCGCCGCTCAGCTTGTGTCACCAGACAACTTGCCAACGGCCGCGCGCGTCGGACACTGGCAGGGCCAGGCCAATATGCTGTCCGAAGATCACAGCCACCAGTGGCCGCTTATCGACACCGTGGCTGATGCCTGCCACAAAGCCCCAACGGCGCCCGAAATACCGTGGTCGTCACCGGCGATACCTGAACCCCTGCCGAGTGCCTGCACCCTGGCGGCTGACGCGCTGATCCGCCAACGCCGCAGCGCGCAGGCCTTTGATGGAAAGACAGGTATCAGCCGCGACAGCTTTTTCCGTATGCTCGATATGACCCTGCCCCGTACAAACGTGGCGCCTTGGGATGTCACCGGCTGGACGCCGTGCGTGCATCTGCTGCTGTTTGTGCATCGGGTAGATGGGCTGGTGCCAGGCCTGTATCTGTTGCTGCGTAATTCCGCTTCTGTGGACAAGCTCAAGGCCGCTCTAGGTCGGGACTTCAGCTGGCAGGCGGTGCCTGATGCCCCGGCGCATCTGCTGCTGTTTCAGTTGCTGGCCGCCGATACGCGTGAAGCCGCGCAGACTTTGTCCTGCCACCAGGAGATCGCCGCCGACGGTGCGTTTAGTCTGGGCATGCTGGCCGAATTCCAGGACACACTCAGCCAGGCGCCTTGGCGCTATCGGCGCTTGTTCTGGGAGACCGGCATGATCGGCCAGGTGCTGTATCTGGAAGCCGAAGCGGCGGGACTGCGCGGCACCGGTATCGGCTGTTTTTTCGATGATGGGGTACACGACATGCTGGCCTTACAGGACGACCGTCTACAGAGTCTGTATCACTTCACCCTGGGTGGACCACTGACCGACGATCGCCTGCAGACCCTGCCGCCTTATGCCCATCTGCAAAGGCTTTAAGGCAAGCGGACTGATGCTGGTTTCGCGAAGTTGTTCTACCGTCGCCCGATCCCGGTGTAGTTGTTCAGCGTTTTTGACATTGAGCAGAACACTTCCGCTTTCGCCTGGTCCGGACGGTCAGTGGATCATAGAAGTCAGGTTTTGATTGTCGGCTCTCTGTTGCGGAGGAAGCAGGTAGACACAGGAGCTCGGCTCAGAGTCGGTATCTCGTGTCAGCGCATCGCCGTGGTCCGACCTTCGAAATTGCGCGCAGGTGCCCTTGTTTCAGGCACGCTTCCCGGCAATTCGCGATGAGAATGGTGGATGCCCCTCGTCTCACGCGGCCTGGCGCGTCTTCACGAAGAGGCTCATGTGGTGAAATAATTACCTCGGACGACCGCAGAAATTATGTACAGCTGACGTCAGCATCATCCGATACCGCGCCGCTTACCGCTTAGCTTTCAAGGCAGTCCACCCTGCAATTTCACATAATCAAGAACGGTGCATAATCGGCCAAAGTTGCCGATCGAGATTCAACCCGGCTGCGACCGCAATGGATTGGTTACACGGACATGGGTAAGGAAATGCGAGCCAACGGCGGCTTTCTGATTTCCCGGCCGGCAGAAACCTAAACACCCCGATCATTTCCCGGCGCACTACCCGGGGCGAAAGAGCAACTGCCAGCCCGGTCGAGGCGGACGCCGTGCCGGGCGCCGGCGCGGGGCGGAATTCGCGCCAGCGGAGCGG
>JBATKF010000200.1:0-4344 GCA_049669185.1 Sedimenticolaceae bacterium
ACCTGCTGGATGAGGTCACCGCGCTGTATAAAATCACCCTGGATGAGATCGGCGGTTCAATCGTGCGGCAGCAAAGCCTGCCCACCCTGGTAGTGGATCGTCGACAGTTCCTGCGCGTATTCCAGAATCTGATCGGCAACGCCATCAAGTTTCGCAGCGAACGCCCTCTGCATATTGCGGTTCGTGCTCAGCGCGTGCGCAATGAATGGCGCATCGGCATCAAGGACAACGGCGTCGGCATCTCTGAAGAGGATGCAGGCCGGATATTTGGTATGTTTGAACGAGGCAGCGCGGCAGCGGATTATCCGGGCACCGGCATGGGGCTTGCAATCTGCAAGCGCATCGTGCAAAACCACGGTGGGAAGATCTGGGTGCGTTCCTCCTTCGGTAGCGGCAGCGTGTTCATATTCTCGGTACCACAGGCGGATGACGCGGCCGAGGTACTCGTCAAATAACAATTAAGCGTGGCAGGCGATGTCGAAAGGTTTAGATGAACGGCGAGAGTATTGACGTCCTTCTGGTGGAAGATAACCCGCAGGAGGCGGAGATCGTTCGTCTGTATTTGGCCAAGCGGTATTCGCATAAATACACCATTCGGCATGTTCGCAGCATCAGCGGTGCATTGACGGAGATGGGCGCAGGGCCGCTGCCCAGCGTGATCCTGCTCGATTTGCATCTGCCCGATACGCAAGGGCTCGATGGTTATAAGCACGTAGCCGCGGCGGCCCCCGGCGTACCGACAATCATCCTCACCAATTTCAACGAAGAGAGCACCGCGGCCAGGGCGGTGCGCAATGGGGCGCAGGACTATCTCATCAAACGTGAGGTGAATGCCGCGCTGTTGCACCGCGCGATCCTGTATGCAATCGAGCGACAGCGTTCAGAAAGTGCGTTGGTGAAGGTGCAGGAGCGTTATGCACTGGCCGTGGCGGGTGCTAACGACTGCATCTGGGACTGGGATGCAACCAGCGATGTGGCGTACTTCTCGCCCCGTTGGAACGAACTGGTTGGTCTCCCGCTAGACGTCACGATAGAGCGACTGGAAGATTGGTTCGAACGCGTACACCCGGAAGACATCGCCGAACTGCGCCGCGTCATTGCGGCCAGGCCAGAGGGCGAGCGTCGCCATATCGAGCACGAGCACCGGCTTCGTCACGAGAGTGGCGACTATATCTGGGTCTATGCGCGGGGCGTGATTCTTGCCGATGACAGTGGGAAGGTGGTGCGCATGGCGGGTTCGATCAGCAGCATCGCCAAGCGCAAGGAGACAGAGCACGAGCTGATTCACCGTGCACTGCACGATGCCCTGACCGGGCTCCCAAACCGGATGCTGTTCATCGATCGCCTGCAGCAGGCATTGCGCCGCTACAAGCGCAATAATCATTTGCGTTTTGCAGTGCTTTACTTTGATCTCGATCGCTTCAAGTTCGTCAATGACAGCCTCGGCCATTCGGCCGGCGACAGCCTGCTGGTATCGATCGCACGCCGTCTGATGAGCGTGATCCGACCGGGCGACACCGTTGCCCGAATGGGCGGCGACGAGTTTGCGGTGCTGGTCAGCGACATCGAGGACGAATCGGATACTGCGCAGGTTGCCGAACGCATCCACACGCTGTTTCAGCAGGAGTTTTCCATCGCCGGTCGCGGCATGTACTCCAGTGCCAGCATTGGTATCGCGATCGCCACTAACCAGTATCAGTCGCCGGAAGAGGTCCTGCGCGACGCGGATCTGGCGATGTATCGGGCCAAGCGCTCAGAGACCGAGAACACCGTGATCTTCGATACCACCATGCATCAGGCCGCCGTTTCGCGCCTCAACATGGAGACAGACCTGCGGCGCGCGTTCGCGCGCGGTGAGTTCCTGGTCTATTACCAGCCGATCGTGACCCTGACGGAACGCCGTATTGTCGCCTTCGAGGCCCTGCTGCGCTGGCTGCATCCGGAAAAAGGCCTGCTGTCGCCGCAGAGCTTTCTGCCGGTCGTGGAAGACTCCGGCATGCTGGCGAAGCTCAGCTGGTGGGTGCTGGAACAGGCCTGTGTGCAGGCCCAGGAGTGGCGTACGCTGTTCGTCAACGGGACCCCGCTGGGTATCAGCGTGAATGTCTCGGCGAGCATGTTCCGCGCCGAGCACGCGGCCGAGCGCCTCAAGAGCATCGTTCGCCACAGCGGCATCGCACCGCAGACGCTGTCACTGGAATTGACCGAGCGCGACTGCATGGATCACGAAGAGGCCACGCACGCGGTGTTGAGCGAACTGCGCGACTTCGGGGTCAGTATCCACATGGACGACTTCGGTACCGGCTACTCTTCGCTGTCCTATCTGCAGCGCTGTGCCTATGACACCCTGAAGATCGATCGCTCTTTCGTACAGAGTCTGGGCAGCGAGGACCAAAGCCTCGCAATAGTCCGCACCATCGTCGGCCTGGGGCGCATGCTCAACATGAACGTGGTCGCAGAGGGCGTCGAGTCGCAGAGTCAGATCGATGCATTGGTATCCTTGCAGTGTCCCGAGGCCCAGGGCTTTTGGTTTTCGCGGCCTGTCCCGCCCACCGAGGCCGGTGAACTGCTGCGACAGGCCCGCAGTGGGGGACACTGAGCCGCTTGAGGCTATTAATTGTTGGTCGTTTCCCAGGTGTTGTTCCAGCGGTCCGTCCCTGAATGTGCCAGAATTAACAATTAGCCCTCGCCGCCTGCGCTGTACCCGCGTGCCGCGGGTACGAGGTGGTTCGAGCATCATGAGGAAGCGGCCCAACTATGGCAGGCGAGCCCCAGGAACCCTCTACCGGCCCTGACGACACCGTACTGCAGCAGCAATATCTGCGCGCGCTGAGTTCCTTCGAGGGCATCGTTCTCAGCCAGATCGACGTCAAGAACGCGCTCGGCGACCGCCTCAACTACAGCATCCGCGCCGGGCTGATCATCCTGTCGGTGATCGCCTTTTCCATCCTCATCCTGCTGCTTACCCTGAGTTCGCAGATCAACCGGATCTCGAACGTGGTCGGGGCGATGAACACCCATTTCTCCTCGATCACGCTGCGCATGGATGAAATCTCTGAGAATCTCGCGTCCATGGAGGTACAGGTCGCTCAGCTACAATCCATCGAGCAGAGCACCGCCACGATGCAGGTCGAGATGGAGCAGATCGCGACCAATATGACGACTATTCAGGCGAGTGTGCTGAATATCGGGGCCCACATGGCCGGTGCTCGCCAGAACGTCGAGAACATCTCGCTGACGATGGGTGCGATGAATAACGAGGTGCAGGGGATGGGGGCCGAGATGCACCGTATGGCGAAACCCGCACGAACGATGAATAACATCTTTCCGTTTCCGTAGGAGCGCATATGGCCGTCGATCCACGCCGTCCGATTATCCAGGTCATGGCGCGCCTCGGGCGCGAGACCCAGCTGCACCTGGATGAGCGTCACCGGCACTTCAAGATCACCGACAAGGTGATCCTGGTCATCTCCTTCCTGCTGATCTTTCTGGCATTCGTCAATGTGTACTACGTGACGGTGCTTTATCAGGACCTCGATGGCATCGTCAACAACATGGATTCCATGTACCGAAACATGGACCGCGTCAGCGACGACATGGACCTGATCGCCGGGCGCGTGAATCGCTTCGAGCGGCACATGCAGAGCATGGCGCCGATCACCGTGAACATGCAGGGAATCAGCCAGGAGATGCCGGGCGTGCGCGAGAACATGGACCGGCTCAATGGCGACATGTCGGTCATCGACCGCGACATGCACTTCATGACGGGGGCCATGGGCGGCATCAACCACCGTATGGGCGAGATCACGGGCGCGATGGGGATCATGCGCCTGAATGTCCGCCAGTTCTCCGGCCCCATGGGGGCCATGAACCCGATTCTCCCCAACTGACGCGGCCAGGCGCCCCCTGTCGCTGCGACCGCAGTAGGAAAGCCGGTGAGAAAAGCGGGCTGGATTCGTATAAACTCCCGAGGCAATATAGGGCGAGGCCAACGCCCCCAGCGGAGCCGTTCCCAGTGTCCGAGGTTTCTGTACGCAGCGTCCAGCAAATGCCCCGATTTGATATGAAGGCGGGGCAGTTGACGCTGCCGACCCTGGTACTGCGAGACAACGACATCACCGGCCTGGACGCCTTTCTCGCGCAGCAGGTGGCCCGCCTCCCGTCCTTTTTCGACCAGGCCCCGGTCGCAATCGACCTATCCGCGCTTCCCAGTAGTGCGCCGCTCGCCGAGTTCCCGATGCTCGTGGGTATGCTGCGCGGCCACGGCATGATCCCAGTCGGGGTGCGTGGCGCCTCGGACGAACAGCGAGAGCAGGCGCTTGCGCTCGAACTGGCGATCATCCACAC
>JBATKF010000201.1:0-2578 GCA_049669185.1 Sedimenticolaceae bacterium
TGTCAGCGATGCGCAGCGGGGCAATGACGGACCGGAGCGACTTGGTCCGCTGCGGGTGACCGCTGCCGGTCTGGCGGCCCCGCGACAGGTGCGGCGCGCGGCGCTGTTGGCCTTGGTCTGGCGCTGATCAGCGGCGCCTTTCTGGTGGCGATCAGCGGCTGCCGATACTGCTCATCGGGATCGTCTCGCTTTTCGCCTGATGGGCTTATTCCAGCGGGTCCCGACCCCTGTCGTTGCTCAATCTGCTGACGATGACGACCGGCGGCCTCCTGGGTGCAGCGGTTCGCCTGCCGGTACGCGGGCGCATCGCACTGGCCATGGAGTGCGGCATGCAGAACAGCGCGCTGGGCATCACCCTGGCTATCTCGGTACTGGCGCTCCCTGAACTCGCGATCCCGAGCGTTATCTACGCGCTGTTGATGAATGTCACCGCGTTTGTGTTCATTGTGCTGCGGACAAGACTCGGTAACGTGACTTAACCTGCATATCTCACCGTCCTTCGTAACGAGGGCGCCGAGACGCCTGCAAAGAGTACGCCCCGTCAGGGCGAGGGTATCGGGGGGGCGCAGCGGAGAATCGGTGAGATATGCGGGTTAGGCGATGGACTGGCATGTCGCCGATGGAATACCGACGGAAGCATCGCGACAAATCAAGACGAGGGTCAGTTTAGAGCGGCCTAAATAACCTCGCTGAGAGGGTGTGTTACTCGATCGGACTATTCTGATGGTTCCTCATGCCTTGATATCGTCTTGGGACCGGCGCATCTACCGGTAGCCCAGAGATCGAGGTTAAGATCCGGTCACAGAGCCAACCGCCACGATGGGCGGCTCCCACCGATTTGCCGCACGCCTGGAGGGAAGCGGCCAGAGCCGCTGCATCAGATGCAGTGGTTGATTGCCATGCCTATTCGCGATCGATAGACTGGCGCGCCGCAAAAATGGATGAGGCGAACACTGAGCCTTGCCGCCGACGCGAGCTGGACGATTGACACGGAATCCAAAGGGTTTGTAAACGAGGAGAACGAGATCGATGCATAACCAAAACCGTATCTTGGAGATTTGGCAAGCGGCCGCTGTTGCCGCTTCGCTGCTGATCGCCGGAGCAACAGCTGCCGAGAAACGAGATGCTGCTGCTGGCTACGTCGGTGATATCGAAGGCAGCGTCCTTCGCACCGGAACGGGTGAATGCGTGCGCAGCGGGGACTGGACCACAGACAAGGCAACCGTCGTTGGCTGCGATGATGTCACCCTGGATGCTCCGGTAGAGATCGTTGTGGGCCAGCCGACCGGGATCGTGGAGGGCTTTGTTATCCCCGCCGCCTCTCTGTTTGCATTCGATAGCGCCGAAGTGACACCGGAAGGCAAGAATGCGTTGGAGGAGTACCGAGCGCAATTTGCGCCCGCAATCACGGATGCGGCCGCCGCCGTTATCATTGGGCACACCGACAGTACAGGAGATGAGAAGTACAATCATGAGCTCTCGCTGCGCCGGGCAGAGGCGGTGCACGATTATCTGGTCGCAACCGGCACGCCGGCCGAAAAGCTGCGTTTCATCGGTCGTGGCGAGAACGACCCCATTGCACCGAACGACACGCCGGAAGGTCAGGCACTGAATCGGCGTGTAGAGGTGATCGTAGTCGCTGAGCTGCGGGGTTTTGATGCCATGCGCTTCCCCAGTGTGGCGCTGTTCCCTCGTCGAAGCGCTGAATTGACACCTGAAGGCAAGAAGGTGCTGGAAAAGCATCGCAATGACGCCAGGGAAATGCTGCAGCGGGCTGTCTACATCGAAGTGCTTGGCCACACGGACGACGTGGGCGACGACGCATACAACCAGGATCTTTCAGAGCAACGGGCCAATACCGTGCGTGATTATTTGATCGCCACGGGTGCAGATGGCAACAAAATGCTCGCTGTAGGCGCCGGTGAACGTATGCCGATCGCAAGTAACAACACCCCGGAAGGTCGGACGGAGAACCGGCGGGTGGAAGTGCTCGTGCTCGGTCGTCTCAAGTCGAAATAAACAGCCTGAAAGTGTCACCGTTTTTGGCAACGAGTCTGCCAAGACGCCAAGGCGGGGTGCACACAGTGGAAGGCGGTGCGGGCGTAGTCGACACTGCGTCGAGCACGTCTATAACGTGTGCGCCCCGTCGTGGTGAGGGTATCGGTGGGCGAAGCGGGAAATCAGTCAGATTTGCAGGCTAGAGTCAGACTGGCTTGTGTCGGTCTGATGCATTGGCGTCTGCTGAGGTGACATATCAAGATCGGATACCGAAGCCTGTCGACTGACGGACTTCGGTGAACCTTATCGCGTTTGCACAGCCGCTGCCAAAGCGGCTTTTTTGCTCAAGTTTGGCGCTTCCAGCGACGCCCCTGACAAGAAAGACAGCGCCGAGGATCCCTTTTTTGCCGCAAGTCGGTTGTCGCACCAGACCCCCTTCGCACATGCGTGGAACTAGTGGGCCAAGCGGTTAATTGTGTAATGCTCAGCCAAGGCACAAGCATTGTGTGCAAGGCGCAGTCCGCAGGGAATGGCCCGCCCTTTTCAAGGACTGCAACACAGCCCACGCTGCTTGTGCCTT
>JBATKF010000202.1:0-2090 GCA_049669185.1 Sedimenticolaceae bacterium
CTCCCAAAGCGCCAAAGGGCAAGGAAAGCAACTGGATCCAGACCATCCCCGGCAAAAGCTGGTTCATCCTCCTGCGTATGTACGGCCCGCTTGAGCCTTGGTTGGATAAGACCTGGCGGCCGAGTGAGCTGGAGTTGGTGAAGTAATTCACTCAAGACAAATAAACGGGGCGGGTTAGCGCTCGCCCCGCCCAAAGCAACCAAGCGGCGGTCCATGAAATTTGAATTTTTGACTGAGGAAATATCTATGAAAATTAACACATTATTAGCGTTTACCGTGGCTGGACTGGTCACAGCGGGTGTATCCGCATCAGCCTGGGCGGATATGAAGTATTCGACTGAAATTCCGGCAAATGTCATAACACCGGACCGGACAGAAACACGTATCGGCACCCTGGAGTTCGTCGACGGTTTCCCCTCCGAAGCAACAGCGCAAAAGGTCTGGGATCACATGGACTTCTCGCGTGCGGTGGAGGTCATGATCATGACCACGCCCGCGGCCTCGTTGCAGGGGTTTCGCAAGGGTATCCAGAAGTGGGGGCCCGACAACGAGACCATGATCTACTGGGGTGGACGCCTCGATTCCAAAGGCTTGCTCCTGACGGGTAACACCACGGTGGTCTACACCTTCATGTGGATCGACCTCAAGGATGGTCCCATGGTCATGGAAACACCACCCAATGTGCTGGGTATCATCGACGACGCGTGGTTCCACTACCTCACCGATTTCGGCAATGCCGGTCCGGACATGGGCAAGGGCGGAAAATTCCTGCTGGTGCCCCCTGACTATAGTGGCGAGATTCCCGAAGGCTACATCGTCAAGAAGTCCAGGACTTACGGTCACTGGCTGGCCATGCGTGGCTTTATGACGAACTTCGACCCCGACCCGGTGGTCGCGAACATGAAGAAATACTTCCGCCTCTACTCGCTGGGCAGTGCACCGAAGGAAGTCAAATGGGTCAACACGGCCATGGAGGATTTCAATACGCTGCACGCGCAGGATGCGACCTTCTTTGACGAGGTCAATATCACGGTTCAGGAAGAGCCCAATTCAGCGGAGGATCCGGAGATACTCGGACTGCTGGCTTCCATCGGAATTCAGAAGGGCAAACCCTTCAATCCTGATGCCCGCATGAAGAAAATCCTGAGTGAGGCCGCCGCCGTGGGTACCGCTGCGCAGCGTACCATCCTGTTTCGCAACCGCGATGAGAACGTCGTAATCTGGCCCGGCAGCAAGAGCTGGGAGATCGGCTTTGCCGGCGGTAGCCACGAGTTTCTCAACGATGGTGTCAGCCTGATCAATTCACGCACGCGGTTCCATTTCTACGCCACTGGCATTACACCCGTGATGGTCAAACCGCCGGTCGGCGCGGGCTCACAGTACGTGATCGGTCTGCGTGATTCCGAGGGCAACGCACTGGATGGTAGCAAGACCTACAGGATTCACATTCCACCCAATGTACCGGCCAAGCGCTTCTGGGATATCACCGTCTACGACAACCAGACCCGTTCCCTGTTGCAAACCGATACTCCCTACCCGGGATCCACCAGTATTGACCCGGCCATTGTGCAGAATGCAGACGGCTCTTACGACGTTTACATCGGACCGAAGAAGCCTGCTGGAAAAGTGAACTGGATCCAGACCGATCCTTCCAAAGGTTGGAATTTGCTGTGGCGTATCTACGGCCCCACCCAGGTCTGGTATGACGGCGGATGGCGCCCTGGTGAGATTGAACTGGTCAAGTAGCACAGAAAAGGCGCGGCGGCTTGCCCTGGCACTGCCGCCGCGCACTAAACAACGGAGGATAGAAACATGAGAAAACTCGCCATCTTGACAATCACGGCGTGCAGTTTGCTGGCCATCATTGGCTGCCAACAACAGGACGAAGATGTGGCCGTGACTGCTGTCGCACCCGAACCGGTTACCGCACCCGAAACGGTTACCGCACCTGCACCGGCCCGGATCACACCACCTAAAATGAAAATGACCACGTCAATTCCGAAAGCGTTTACCGCGCCGGATGAGGTCCAAACATCTATCGGGACGCTCAAGTACTTTGACGGAGTTCCGACAGAAGAAAGCACGACTGC
>JBATKF010000203.1:0-14135 GCA_049669185.1 Sedimenticolaceae bacterium
ACCAATTCGGGTTCGTTCTCTTCGGCGGTGCCGGCCTATGACATCCTGCCCTACGGCACGGCCAAAGCAGCGCTCAACCAGATGATGGTCTCTCTCGCCCATATGCTCAACAAGCGGGTGCGGGTGAACTCCATCCTGATCGGGACCGTCGTGACCGAAGGTTATGGCGATGCCGGTCTGAGCCCCGAGGTCGTCGAAAGACTGTCCAAGCCCGACAACCTGATTGGCCGCCCTGGCTCGCCTGCGGACATCGCCAATGCCATGCTGTTTTTCTGCTCGCCCGCAGCGAGCTGGATCAGCGGGCAGACGGTCAGCGTCCACGGCGGCGGAAACGTCGTTCGGCTGTTCGGTTCCTGATGACGATTGGCGCCCGGTCTTGGCGCCGCGCGCTTCCGCAGATACTGCTAGCCGCCGTGGGCCTCATGGCCCTCGGCGGGACCGCTGCGGCGCAGGACGGCGCGGGTGGGGTCGGGCAGTTCGGTCCTGCCGTCATTCCGCAGGGCCGGGATGCGGTCGGTCAGGGTATCACGAGTGTCGAGGTCGAGATCGCCTCGTCGGCCTGCGATGAGGCGAGAGAAGCCAGAGCGGCGCAGGCAGTACGCAAGGCGGTCCAGGGCCTGATCGGACGCGAATATCGTCCGGACCTCGTCGAAGGCACGCTCGCACCGTTCGTTGCTAATGGTACGGTTGGTGCGGCAACCCACCGGCCCGCTTATGACGGCGCCCAAGGTACACTGGGGCTGCGTGTTACGCTCGACTTCGCACCGGCGGCGGTTGCAGAGGCGGCGCGCAAGGCGGACAAGCCCGCCTTTCCGGTCCTGCACGAGGATGACCGTTCGAAGCTCACGATCATCGCCAACCTTGGGCTCGGCGTGTATTCGGACAGCAATGCATGGTTTGGCGATCCCGAACTGTTCAACGCGTTGAATCCGCTGGCGGGAGAACTGCCGGGCGATAGCAGCACATGGGTGGAAGGCTTCGCCGAACTCGGTATCGGCGGTATCACTCAGATCGCCGACAGCAATGTCTATGCCTTCGGTGCGGTCAGCGCACTGGCCAGCTTTTCGCACGGGCAGGACATCTTCACCGAAGAGGGGCGTGAGTTCGTCGCTTTCGAGCGCGGCTATGCCGGATTGCTCTACGCTGATCGCGATACCGGCGATTCGGCCAAGCTATCCCTCGGACGTCAGACGTGGACGCTGAATGACGGCTTCCTCATATCGATGATCGCCGGATCGTCCAATGCCGGGGAGCGCGGTGCGACCTATCTCGGCCCGCGCAATGCGACCGATTTCTCGGCCCTGTTCAACGGCGAGTTCGGCCGCGCCCGGGTCTCGCTGTTCTATATCGATCCCAACGAACTTGAGGACCTCGAATCAGACACCACCTTCGCCGGCGCCAATCTCGGCTACCGGTTCACCGATGCGTTGTCGCTCGATGCCAGCGCGATCGTCATCCCCAATTCAAAATCGACCTATCGCACACCCGACGGTGAAGCGCTTGACCGTAAAGGGACGAGGACTTACGGCCTGCACGGCCTTTATCGTCCGCTTACGCCAGACCATATCTGGATCGAGGCCGAAGGATACCTTCAGGACAATAGCGATTACGACATGTCAGCCCACGCGGCTTATGGCACCGTTGGCTACATTTTCGGCAGTTCAGCATGGAAGCCGAGTCTTTCCTATCGCTACGCGACCTTTTCGGGGGACGATCCGAGCACGGAGCGCTTCGAGCGGTTCGATTCGCTGATGAGCTCCGGGCTCGGCATCTGGCTGCAGGGGATCTCTTTGGGCAAGGTCTATCGCAACGGCAACCTCAACACGCACCGTATCCAGGGGAACGTCGCGCCGCAACGGGGCATGAACGTGACCTTCACCTATCACCGGCTGCGCGCCGATGAACTGAACAACATCGGCGGCAATCCGGCGCTTTCGCAGCTTGGATCGCGCGATATCGGACAAGAATTCACCGCGACCCTGCGCTGGGCGATCGACCGGGAAAAATACCTGCAGGTCGTTGCGTCACGCGCCTATCCGGGTGACGCGCTGAAGCTGGTCGGCGCGACCGAGCCCTGGACCACGCTGCAGGCCAGCCTCTATCACAGCTTCTGAAATCAAAGGGCTCATCGCACGCCGGCAGCGTCTGCAGCGTGAACACCTTGCGTCCCTGCTGCGGACCGACGGCGATGCGGTAGGTGATCGACGAACCCATGAGTTGTTCCATCGGGATTCCATCCACTGCGGCACCGACCACAACGGGATACTGATCAGTACGATCAGGACGTCGAGCAGCTGTGCGAAGGGGGGACAGCCAGCGTCCCATTCGACGAGCGGAGTGAAGAGAGGCCTCAGAGTCGAGGAGCCGCTGTCCGACGAGCCCGTCGCGGGCTGCTCACGACAGGCGTTTCCGGAGATCGCCGGGTTGTGCTCTTGCGCCGGCTCTACCGCACAAGCAGGGTGCTTTCAGAACACCTCGTCGGCTGCTCCGCTGAAACTTGTCGGGGCGGGCAGGCCTTTCTTCTCCGCCTTCTCGATGGCTTTGCGGTGATTCATGTCGGCGCTGAAAAAGCGCACCTCCTTGCCCATGCGCTTCGCGGCGGTCAGTTCGTCCCTGCCGACCGCGCCGCCGCCGATGCCGATCAGGAGATCGCTGCTCTCGACCATCGCCGTCGAGGTGGGCGACAGCTTGTCGGTTCCCTCGAGGAAACCGCCCCAGGTCGCGTCCTCCACGTAGAAGACACGGTCGATGCAGGGTGCGAGCGCGGCGTCGTACTCTTTCGCCTGCGTCGACACGATGCCCGTCGCGACAAAGCCCTTGCTCCTGGCCAGCGAATAGACGGCGCCGATGCCCTCGGGCGTTGCGCCGATATTGACGAGCGTTTTCGCCGGATCGAGCGTATCGAGGATACTTTCCGCCGTGGCCAGCATCGCGTCCCTGTGCTCATACTCCGCGCCGGAGTAGCCGATAAAGGTCACGACGCGCTTGTCGGCGCGTTTGAAGAAATCGACGATCTCGCCGGGCGTCGCAGTCTCGATCGCGGTGACCGTGTCGCAGGCTTGCTCCTCTGCCGATACGAACAGGGGCAAGGAGATGGCGAATGCAAGGATGCATGCCCTCAATATGCTGCGTGATAGTGGCGTCATCGTAACTCCGGGAAGATGGAAACGAGCGGATCGTTCACCGCTTGAAATGTCGTTCCGGTTAGGCACATCGCGGTTTCCGGACCTGTTTCGACGAGTATATGACTGGATCAGGCATCGCATTCCCTGTATGCGCCGATAACCTCGATCGGCCCGACGATGTTGCAGAACAGCGCTGACTGAACCCTTTCCTGGTACGGTGTCCAGCGGGTGTAACGGCGGTTGATCGCCTCAGCCGCTATCCGTTTTGGCTTCTGTCGTAAATCGAATATAAAGTTACGGCGCAGTTCTACGGCTTGGACAGCAGGTATTCCGCTACGGCCTGGTAGGCCGGTAGCGACGTCGGGTCGATCTTGGCGTTCTTGGCTGTCGGGTAGGAGGCGAACCTCACGATGACCATGTCGGCCGTCGGGTCGACATAGATCGTCTGCCCGTGGACGCCGCGTGCGGCGAATGCCTGGTGGTCGTTGTGGAACAGCCACCACATGCCGCGGTAACTGCCGCCCTCCAGCGTCTTGTAACCCGCCTTCGCGAAGGCCTGCTTGCTGCCGCCCGAGCGGATATTGGCGACGACCTGCGAGGGGAACAGGCGCTGGCCGTTGAGCTCGCCCTCGTTCAACATCAAAAGCCCGATGCGCCCGAGGTCGCGCAGGCCGGCGCTCAGCCCGCCGCCTGCGAAGGGCGTACCCTTGCCGTCCACCGTCATATAGCCGTCTTGCTCCGCACCCATGCGGCTCCATATCCTATCCGACAGCAGTTCGGTGACTTCCTTGCCACTCACGCGCGAGACAATCCACCCCAGCGCGTCCGTGTTGATCGTTTTGTAGTGAAACGCATCGCCATGCGCGCCTTCGGGCCGCACCGTCTGCAGATATTCGAAGTACCCATCCGGGCCTTCATAGTCCGACGGCTTGGGAAGCGGACTTGCGGCCGCGGAGTACTTCCAGATATCGGCATTCGGGTCGGAATAGTCCTCGCTGTAGGCGAGTCCGGTGGTCATGTCCATGACCTGGCGGACGGTGGCGTTGCCGAAGGCGCTGTCGCTGAGTTCGGGAACGATCGAAGACACCAGCGCCGTATCGTCGAGTTTACCCTCCGCGACCAGGATCTCGGCGAGCAGGCCGGTCAGGGACTTGGTCATCGACATGGCGCCGTGCTTGCCCACCTCGTCGAGGCAGCCGAGGTAGCGCTCGTAGACGATCTTCCCTTTGTGAAGGATGAGCATGCCATCGGTGTAATTGGCCGACAGCGATTCTCTCCAGGTCATCTCTTCGTCGCCGCCCAGGGGTTGGAACGTCAGCGCATCGATGGTCGTTTCGTCGAGATCATATTCCAAGGGAACGGGGGCACCGATGCCGCGACTGACCTGCTCGGTGGGCAGGAATTCGCGGAGATGGCAGACCGTCCAGCGCAGTTTGGGGAAGCTGAAGTAGTTCGAGTCTGGCTGGGTGATCAGTCTCTCCGGTGGCGGCGGGAAGCCTTGCATCCAGCCGAGTATCGTGGGGTCGGACTGCGCAGCAGAGAGCGGTATGCGCTGTGCGGCGATACTGCTGGTGGCCCCCAAGGTCAGGGCGCCAATCGCCACGACGGCAAGTAGGTTGGACGAGAAAGCAGGCATACAGAGAGTCTCCAGTTCAATAAGCATAACGAATGTGCCTGGGTCCCCGCACTGTCAATCAGGCGCTTTTTGCCTTTGTGATTATTGCGGTTATACAACACAATACGGCCGAACAATGGGTTGATGGCGCAGACGGTTACCCCCGCACGCACATCAAGATTCGTGCACCATAAACGCCGGTGAAGATACGCAAACCCTCATGCTTTCGAAACTCAAAAAAGATCACGATCGTTGGGTATTTCCGCGGACCCCCTCATCCAATGGTGCCGCAGGGCGCTTTGCGGCAGACGCAGCACCCGGCGCTTGCGATTGCGCGGCGTCTCAGTTTCCAGAGGGAAGGGGTTCTTCCGGAGTATTCCGCGGAGGTTGCACCTCGAGACGGTGGAGAAAAGCGCGGCTCCAGCCGATGGAGAGCGACTCGAGTAGATGGCGCCGTTCGATGTCCTTACCGCCAGGTATCGTATGGGTGTTCTTGGCCGTTTTCCTGGGCGGCTGTGCAGGCTTGCCGACTGACTATCCTCGCCAGCGCTCCGAGGCGTTGCACCATACTGACGATACGCGGATCGGGCGCGAAGTCGCCCCGTTGCTGACCGTGCAACCCGGGAAGTCGGGTTTCTTTACACTCGGCAACGGGTTGGATGCCTTCGTCGCGAGGCTGGCGCTGGCCGAGGCTGCGGACCGGACACTTGACGTCCAGTACTACCTGTTCCACGACGATGTGACAGGGCGTCTGCTCGCCGCGCATCTGCTTCGGGCGGCCGACCGCGGTGTCCGCGTGCGACTGCTTCTCGACGATATGGACATGGGGGGAAAGGATGCGGGCCTTGCAACCGTCTCGCTGCATCCGAATATCGAGATCCGTCTCTTCAACCCCTTCCCCTCGCGGGGCATGCGCTTGCTGAATTTCCTTACCCACTTCGGTACGGTCACCCGTCGCATGCACAACAAGTCTTTCACGGTTGACAATCAGTTGGCGATCGTTGGCGGCCGGAATATCGGCGATAAGTATTTCGAGGCGGCTGCGGGGGTCAACTTCGGCGACATGGATGTGTTGGCGGTCGGACCCATCGTGCGTGAGGTGAGCGCGGCGTTCGATGTTTACTGGAACAGCGAACTCGCTGTCCCGGTTGAAGCACTGGGTGCCACGGGCGAGCCGGAATTGCTCGAACGCGCGCGCACCCGGCTGGCGGCTGACATCGAAGCATTGCCGGATACCGTTTATGGTCGACGGCTGCAGGAAGCGAAGCTCACGCAGCGCTTCAGAGACCGCAACGTCGATTTCTTCTGGGGGCCTGCGCGCCTCCTCTATGACCTTCCGGAGAAGGTACGTACGGACCCTGACGATCGCAGCACCCATCTCGGCCCTGAACTGGACGATCTCCTGGCCTCGGTTCAGACCGAAGTGATCCTTGTGTCTCCTTATTTCGTGCCGGGCAGGGAGGGGACGGCGCTGTTGCGTTCGCTGGTGGAACGCGGGCGCCGGGTGACCGTGCTGACCAATTCGCTTGCGGCAACGGATGTCGCGGCGGTACACGCAGGCTATGCGCGCTACCGTCGGTCACTGGTCGACGCCGGGGTCGAGATCTACGAGATGCGACCTGCGCAAACTGCCGAGGAGGCGGGCCGTCGCCGCTTTGGCGAGTCGCAAGCCAGTCTGCATGCCAAGACCATCGTGTTCGACCGGGAGCGCGTGCTGGTCGGCTCCATGAATCTCGACCCGCGGTCCCGTCTTCTCAATACGGAAATGGCCATCCTGATCGAAAGCCCGGAACTGGCGAGCGCTATCGGCGATTGGCGCGATCGAGGGCTTGCTGATGTGGCCTGGCGAGTCGACCTGGAGCGGGTCGCCACGCCACATTCACCTGCCGGCGAAGAGACACGCTTGGTATGGGTCAGTCATGAGGAGGGGCGTGAGAGTCGTCGATACGATCGAGAACCGGAGTCGGGGCTCTGGGCAAGGTTCCAGGCGATGGTGTTGCGCCTGTTGCCCGTCGAGCGGCAACTCTGACAGGCCTGCGCTGAATCTCAGGCGCAGTCGCGCAGCGAGACCGGGAGCCCGTTTTGCAGCATGACAAGCGGGCCTGTGAGGAAGCAGACGCCGTGAGATTTACCAGATTGGCTTGGAGATGGTTTGCAAGGGCCTTCCTTCTTGTCTCCATGCTTTCGCTTGTCTTCGGTCTGTCGGTCGCCATGGCCGGCACACAGGAGGATGACATGCTCGACCCCAATCCGCTGCGAACGGCCGACACGTCGAGCCCGCGGGCCACGCTGCAATCTTTCCGCAATGATCTTGGCGACGTCATCGACGACCAGCGCCTAGGCCAATTCAGTGTCAAGACGGGTCGCGCATTCCTGCGTGCGATCAATACGCTCGACTTCAGCACGACGCCCAATGGTGACGCCTGGTTGGAGCGAACTCGGCGCGTCTTGTTATTAGCGGAGCTGCTTGGTCGCATCGAGCTGCCGCCGGAAGAGGCGATTCCGGGCGAGCAAGCGGTGGCCGACGGGGCCGTGGCCGAGTGGACGATTCCTAATACGGCGATCACGATTGCAAGCGTCGAGGCGGGTCCGCGCAAGGGCGAATTCCTGTTTTCGGCCGACACGGTTCAACGGCTACATCGATTCTACGAGAGCGTAAAGGACCTGCCGCCCAGGCCCGGTGCCGTGGTCGGCCTCTATGAGCAGTGGTTGGGGGCCAACACCGGACCGCTCGCGCCGGAGCAGGAAGTGCGGAACCGTCTACAGCCGGTCGACACCGCGAGCCCTCGATCCACCATGGAAGGCTTCCTCGACAGTGTTAACCGCGCATACGCCCTCGTTACGGAAACCGAGGCCGCATTGCGGGCCACGCCACCGACATTGACGAAGCAACAGGCGCGCGAGATCGAAGTAACCGCCAGTAACTTTCTGCAGCGCGCGGTCCGCACACTCGACCTGAACGAGGTGCCCGATGCGCTGCGTGACAACGTCGGTGTCGAGTCGGTACTGCAGCTGAAAGAGATCTTCGACCGGATTCAGCTACCGCCGGTGGACACCGTCCCCGATCCTGCGATGGTCGCAGTCGCTCGTGAGCAGGGTAGTGGGGCTATCCGATGGCGATATCCGAATACCGGGGTGGAGATCGTCGAAGTCACCGAAGGCGAGCGCCAGGGGGAGTTTCTCTTCAGCGCCGCGACGGTCCGGCGCGTAGGCCAATTCTACCAGCAGATAGAGAGCCTGCCCTACCGTGAGGGCGTAAGGTCGACTCAGTGGATTTCGCCTGGCAAGTCCGAAGGCTTCTTCGATCATTTCATCTCGTCACCCGGTTACCTGATCCCGCAGGCCCATCCCTTCGGCAAGGCGATGGATGCCCTGCCGCCTTGGCTCAAGACCTTGCATGGCCAGCAGACGCGTTGGCAGTGGATTGGCCTCGTGGCCAGCGTTCTAGCACTTGCCGCTCTG
Source organism: Sedimenticolaceae bacterium (assembly GCA_049669185.1). Taxonomy (GTDB): domain Bacteria; phylum Pseudomonadota; class Gammaproteobacteria; order Chromatiales; family Chromatiaceae; genus Thiosocius. The sequence goes on from JBATKF010000203.1 coordinate 8,203, forward strand.
GCCTATGTGGTCTTTCGGGTGCTCAAGCGCACCGGGCAGCGAATCGGTGCGCCGTTCGACGGTTGGTTGATGTTTCTCGCGCCCGTCATTATTGCGCTGCTCGCCAGTGTTATCGCCGATTTCATCGACAACGACCTCAACATCTCGGGCGACTTGAGCAACGCGATTCTCGCGGCTGGAAGACTGATCGTCACGGTTATGGGCGCTTGGGCCTTCTACCTGCTGTCCAGTGCCCTTGCCGAGACGATTATTGCCCGGCCGCAATGGCAGCAGCGGCGTTCAGAAGCCGCTCTGTTACGGATTAGCGCGATGGCTATCGGTTTGATGGGCGCAGTCTGGGTCGTCATAGCGGGCGTTCGCGCACTGGGTGCGGAGCTGATCCCCATCCTCGCCGGTCTCGGCGTCGGCGGTCTGGCGGTCGCGTTGGCTGCGCAAACCACGATCGCGAATTTCATCGGCGGTTTGATTCTGTTCATCGACAAACCGGTTCGGGTCGGGGATTTCTGCCGCTATGGCGAGGATCCCGCGCCGGGATGGTGGCGCATTGGTACGATCGAGCAAATCGGGTGGATGTCGACGCGTGTGCGGGGGATCGATCGGACGCTGACAACCATTCCCAACGCCGAATTCTCCAAGATGCACATCGTCAACCTGACCGAGCGCGACCAGCGATTGTTCAGGACGACGCTGCAGCTTCGCTATGAGACAACGCCGGAACAGATGCGCTTTGTCCTGACAAGGCTGCGCGAGCTCCTACTTGGCCACCCGATGGTCACTGCGACACCGGCTCGCGTCCGCTACATCAGCCTCGGCGCTTATTCGAAGGACGTGGATGTTTATTGCTACTTTGCATGCAGGGAAGAAAATGATTTTCTCGCTATCCAAGAGGACCTGCTGCTGCGGATAGAGGATATCGTCAACGAGGCGGGCACCGGCTTCGCTTTCCCCTCTCAGACGGCCTATCTTGCGCGCGATGCCGGCCTGGATGCGGAGCGAGGCGAAGCGGCTGAACGCGATATGCAGAGGCGACGGGCCACCGGGAAACTGCCGTTTCCGGAATTCGAGGAAGAAGAGCGCGACCGGCTCGAGAATATTCTGGACTATCCACCGAAGGGTTCCCCCGATTACACGCCGAGGGGCGCTTAAGGGTACCGCTCGGCCGACACGATGTGGAGTTTTGTCCAGCATGGCAATCCGAAGCTCCCGCAGCAGGCCAATGCCGAGGGGTGGAGCGTTGAACCAGACGCCGATGATCAATCCGTGAAACCCGGGTCGGCGAACACGATCAGGAGAGGAATCAATGACGCACGGAAACCGCGCACGGTCTTGCTCCGCCGTTATGTGTGTCGTCGTTGCTTTTGCGCTGCTGCTACCCGCAATCGGGAGCGCCGGCGGCGGTCGGCTCGAGCCAGTCGATCCGTTACGGGCTGACGACCATGCGTTGTGGCTCGGTCAGCGGGTGCTTGCAATCGCCGCGGCCGTCCGTAATCCGGACGCGCCGGATGCGATGGTGGCGGTTCTTGAGCTGGGTTTGGATTCGCGCTACTACGTCATGGTTCGGGGCTGGCTGTTGGCACAGCTGCTCGGCGATATGAGCATTTCCCAGGCGCGAAACGGCGATGTGAGCCCGCAGGTCGCTGCGCGCATCGCGTTTCTGCAAAAAGCGATCCGGGCCATCGACCTGGAGTAGTCGTGCGCCGAGGCCTGCTTGCGCCGGTGCGCCGGGCGACGCTGAATCGGTTGCTGTTTTTTTTGGAGAGAACTGACATGAGAACTGCCTACCTGTTTCCCCTATTGGCCGCCATGGTTTCCAGCCTGCCCGCTGCAGGTGGTACCGACGAGATGATGCCTTATCCAGCCGCCGACGTGGGCTTCGTGCGGATGGTGTTCCGCGTGCCAGAGGTGGAGAACGAGGCCGATCGAAAAGTGGAGATCATTGTCGGAAAAATGCTGATGGTCGACTGCAACCACCTCTGGTTCGGTGGGGACCTCGAGCGGCGGGTCGCAGCGGGATGGGGGTACCCCTATTTCGTGTTACCGAGGGCCGGTGGCCCGGCTTCGACCAGGATGGCGTGCCCGCCGGGGGAGGAGCAGACCGAAGCTTTCGTGCAGGTGCGGGGTAGAGGCTTCATCCAGCCCTACAACAGCAGACTGCCGATCGTGACCTACATCCCCGAAGGCTTCTCCGTGCGTTACCGGATCTGGGTGGCCGGTGACGACATCGGGCATGCCGAAGTGCGGTGAACGGCAACCGAGGTCGCCAGCGCTTGGAACAAACTCCGGGACGTCACGGGTAGTTACCATGACAGTGTCAACGGCAACTGAAAACTGATCCACTTGGCGACTGCTTCTGCAGTTGAAAATTGACCCACCCGGTCGGTTGTTGCTGGTGCTGGCGGTCTGCACGATGCCAGCCTTGCGTTTCTCCCTGAGCCGGTAGCTGTCGCCCTTGATCTAGCTGATATGCGAGTGGTGCAGGATGCGGCGGTCTTTCCCTCGGAAGACGCCGCGCGCTCAATGAGGGTCTTGGCGCCTTCTTTCAGTTAGCCAATGGCTCGTTCCTGTCCGGCGGCTTGCGGGTGGTTCAGCGCAGCCCGGGAAGCGAGCCGCTGGGAGTGCTCTAAGGGGACCGGGTCAGACATCGCTGGAAATCCTGAAGAGTGCCGCATAAAGCAATGGCACGACCACCAGCGTCAGAACCGTAGCAAATGCTAGCCCGAACATAATGGTGACCGCCATGCTCGTGAAGAAGGGGTCGGCCAGTAGCGGCGCCACGCCGAGTATCGCCGTCAGTGCACCGAGAAACACGGGGCGCGCACGACTGACGGCCGCGTCGGTGACCGCCGCCAGCCTCTGCTTGCCGGCCCGAATCTCCGCATCGGCCTCGTCGACGAGCACGATCGAGTTCTTCACGAGCATGCCGATCAGGCTCAGGAAGCCGAGTATCGCCATCAACTCAAAGGGGACCTTGAACAGCAAAAGCCCGATCGTGACGCCGATCAGGGCCAGAGGCGCGGTCAACCAGATCACCACCGGCTGACGTAGCGCGTTGAACATCACGACGACCGCCAACACCATGGCAGTGAAGCCAAACGGCGCGGAAAGCGCGAGCCCCTCGTTGGCCTCGCGGGACGCCTTGTACTAGCCCTCCCACGCGAGCACGTAGCCCGGCGGCAGGTCGACGGCCTCAATAGCCGGCCGCAGACGAGCCAACAGCGGCGCGGACTGTTCGCCGGGCAGTGGATCGGCTTGGGCCTTGATCGTCGGGAAGCCATTGACCCGCCGAATGATGGCGTCGACCCAGACGACTTCAACCTCGTCGATGAGTTGGCCGATCGGCAAGTGACGCTGCGCGGTGGGGCTGTATACCAGCACGTTCTCGAGCTGTGCGGCATCCAGCCGCTCGTCCTCCGGAGCGCGCGAGATGATGGGTACGAGGGTGTCGCCTTCCCGGTAGACCATCTTCTACTTGTGCATGGGTAACAGTGGCATCCCTTTCCTCCGCCTACCGCGGGAGCTTGTGCGCGGCTGCCGCTGTAGGTCGAAATGTTCCTCGGTTGGATATAAAGTTCGTATGGATATACAATTAAACTATGTATATCCTATCGACTTCCGGGAACCGCATATGCAAGTGTCGAAGTGGGGAAACAGTCTGGCCGTGCGCCTGCCTGCGGCAGTTGTAGAGGCCTTGGGGCTCAAAGAGGGTGACGATATCGAGATCCATGTCGAAGGTTCGCGTGTGTTCAGCGTGAAAAAGCCGCCTGACCATCGCGAGTTGCTGGCGCGGTTGCGGAAGCACCGCGGCCGCTTACCCGACGGATTCGTGTTCGATCGACTCGAAGCCCATGAGCGAGACTGACGCGTTTTTCGACACGAACGTGTTGCTTTATTTGCTGTCTGGCGATGCATCCAAGGCGGACCGTGCGGAAGCCCTCGTCGCGGCGGGTGGTATTATCAGCGTTCAGGTCCTCAACGAATTCGCATCGGTCGCATCCCGCAAGCTTGGGATGTCTTGGCCCGATATGCGCGAAGTATTGGAGACGATCTGTGCGGTGTGTCGAGTCGAGCCATTGGGGCTGGAGACGCATGATCTCGGCTTGGCGTTGGCCGAGCGTTACGGCTTTTCGATCTACGATGGGACAATCCTTGCCTCGGCGCAGCTGGCGGGTTGCCGGATTGTGTTTACCGAAGATCTGCAACACGGGCAAGTGATCGATGAGCGGCTCAAGATCATGAATCCGTTCTCCACGGGCTGAAACTGAATCGATTTGGCACGCGTCATCAAGTAGTCGGACCTGAAGAATACAGTCCTCTGCTGAACTGAAGGTGCTTCGGCGATTGGCGGACGAACTGCTCAATTATGGAGACGTGCGGATCGACAAAGCGCTTGGGGCGAAAGAACTGATCGAGGTAGTGACAGATGACGAGTAAGACCGTCCTGGATGCCGTGCACGAGACGGCGAAAGGCTTGCACAAGGCGGGCACTATGGATGCGACCACAATGCGTGAGTTCGACGCCTTGTGTCTGCCACCTGTCAAACACTACAGTGCTGGGCAGATCAAGAAGCTGCGGCTGCGCTACAAAGCGAGCCAGGCTGTGTTCGCCGCATACTTGAACACCAGCCCGTCTACTGTTCAGAAATGGGAGCAGGGTAAAAAACAACCGAACGGTCCATCGCTGAAAATGCTCAATATCGTCGATCAGAAAGGTCTCGACGCGCTTAGCTGACGCAAGCTGACTGGCGCCGACATGACCTCAAGGAAATCCGTTGCTGACAGCCAAACGTCTTCATGGTGACTGCGTGGGGGTATTTTCTGCCGTGCTCATTTAATACCCCCATTTCGCTCTCCCAGGGACAAGGTTCACTGACGAGCGGGGCAATGTGCCCATGAGAGGCTACGAAGTATTCGGAAAAGCAGGAGAGGGCGATGAGCGGCGAATAAAGCTGCGATTTCAGTCGCTTGGAGCGGCGGAGCGTGATTTCTGCATGCGGAATGACACTCGGCGGTTTTCATCTTAAAGTGATGCTTTATAAAGGCATCGTATCCGTATGAAAAATAACGAAATTATTGGTGGAGGCGGCGACAATCATATTTGCTTGTAAAACAACGGCTTAGAATACGCAATGTCGGATATGTCCCCGCAGATACCCCGCATAGATCTGTTAGGAAATGAGAAGGTTTAGCACCAGTATGCGTAGCTCCCGAGATATCTTTCTGAGCCCCAGGGGGCCCAAAATTGAATGTGATGTTTTGGTGTATTGGTGTCTATATGCTAGGCTGTAGCGGGTGAAATCAAGAGAGACTCGGTATGAGTCGTTTGACTGTTACTCTCGATGACGATTTGCACCGTGCCCTGAAGGAGACGGCGGCGCGGCAGGGGCGTTCCATTGCTTCAATAATCGAGGAGAGCCTGCGCCTGCGCGGTATACAGGATCAGGCAAGTGCACGTGCTTTGGTCGCACAGGCTCGCAAGCGAGCGCAGCTCGATCCGGACGTGGCACTGGAGTTGGCCGTCGAGGAGACACGTGCCGCGCGCAAGCGATGAGTCCACCGGTCTACGTCGTTGACACCAATGTAGTGGTCGCTGGCTTGGTCACGGGTTCGAGCCGTAGCCCGGTTGCACTGGTTCTGGATGCGATGTTGTCGGGGACGCTGGTCTTCCTGTTATCGCCGGCACTTCTCGATGAGTATCGCTCAGTACTGTCTAGACCGAAGCTCGTGAAGCTTCACGGTTTGACAGGAGCACAGATTGATCACCTGCTCGTTGAACTGACGGCCAACGCGATTTGGCGTGAAACGAGGCCGGGTTCTCCTGCGCCCGACCGGGGCGACGACCATCTTTGGGCCCTGTTGAACGCCTACTCGGGGAGCATTCTGGTCACTGGTGATCGCTTGCTGCTTGAAAATCCTCCGAAACGAAGCTCGGTGAT
>JBATKF010000204.1:0-2431 GCA_049669185.1 Sedimenticolaceae bacterium
CGTCGAACCGGCGCCGGCCGAGCCGCGCATATCGCGATCGGGATCGTAGAGATAACCCGATACGATGCGCGCGCCGAAGCCCAGGCTGCGCACCGCATCGACGAACAACACTGCGAAATCGCGGCACGACCCACTGCGGCGCGCCAGCGTCTCGTCGGGCGACTGTGCATCTTCGTCCTCCCGCATCTCGTAAGCGACCCCAGCTGCGACGCCAGCGCTTATGTCCTTCAGGAGCGACAGCGTGTCCGTTCCAGCACCGGCCATGAAACTTTGCGCCCATTCACGCACCCGCCCGGCACTGTCGAGATAGGCCTGCAGGCGCAGCGCGCCGAGATCGGTCATCTCGTCCTCGCTCAGCAGGAACGGGAAGCGCTGGGCCGAAGCGGCAATGTCGAAGACCGGCCAGCGATCGACGTCGATCGATAAGGTCGCGGTGCTGTCGATGGTCAGTGTGTCGGACGGTTCAAAGAAACTGGCGGTCGCCACGCTGTTGCCGGCGACGTCATGTGCCCAGGTAACGATAGCGGCGGGCGCGATCGCCAGTTCGTGCTCGTACAACCGCAGCGCACGGCTCTCGCGCGGCCGCAGCATAAGCCGGTGGGGGCCGAACGCCATCGGGGTGCGGTAGCGATAGATCGTCTGGTGGTGGATCGTCAGCACGGACATGGGCTGCCTCCGCCGGGGAGGTTAGCACGAATACCGTAGCACCGGGCCTTCGCTGAGTCGGACGCCTTCGCGCCGCCCCAGCCTTAACCGACCGGCGCTGCCGACGCGCTTGTCAACGCGCTCGGGCGATCACATCGTGTTCACAAAAAACGGTCAGCGTGCCAAGGATCCCAAGTCTCAAAAGGCTCTGGCGGCCCCGGGAACCGGTGCCGCCGCAAAGTCCCCTATTCCAATTTTACGATGCCACAGTTTTCATAGTCGAAGACATTCCGGATCGCCATCGCCAGATGGCTAAGACTAACGATTGCGGCGATCTGCCCATCGGATACGCGCATCGGAAGTCTGAGTTCCTTGCAATCACCCATCAGCTCACCATAGATGCGGGCTGCGGATCAATCGTAGGGAAGCACTCGCTGGTCGAAGGCCATGGCGACCAACCGTTCGAATCGTTCTCGGAGACGTGATCGTCGCTCCCCATCAGGCAAGATACCCAGGCCGCGTCTTCACCTAACCGGCGGCCTTGAAGACCGCTGTAAGTCGCAATCTCAACTCGCCTCGACGCTCAGCGCTTCGAAGCCGGAAATCACGTCGAACAACTCCTCGTCGATGCCACTCTGGCGCAAACGGTGGAATGCCCCGTTGAGGTCCTCCAGCAATTCGCCGATATTTTTCTCGGCGCGCTGCATCGCCGCAAGCCGGCTCGCGTTCTCGCTGGCGAGGGATTCGGCGCATGCCCTGAACAGAGAGACGAAGAGATACTCGCGGATGAGCGCCCGCAAGGTATCGGTTTCGCCGCCCATGACTTCCGGCAGGCTCTCTGTTGGCCAGGGGAGCTCGGCGATTTGCCGTCGCCAAATTTCGTCCAACGGCAGCAGCCGCTGCGGGAAAGGCTCATATATTGCGCCGAGCGTGGGGCGGTTATAGAAAAGATGGAGTTCGCTGATTGCGCCCTGGCTGTAGCGCGCCTCGCTCTCCACCAGAATCTGTCCAACCAGCGGCGCGATGGCCTTGACCGAGTTCGGGACGGTGAAGCGGCCTTCCAATGGCAGGCCTGCGTCCGACAGGCGGGCATGTACGCGCTCACCGACGGCCCAGACCTGGGGTTTTCCTGGCAGCGCGGCGAGGGTCTTCAGGGCAAAATCGGCCACCACGTCGTTGAACCGGCCCACCAGTCCCTGGTCCGAGCCGAACACGACCGCGCCTATGGCCCCTTCTCCGGGACGCGCCTTGATTTCAACCTGCGCCGCCGGCGCGATTTCACGAAAACAGATGCTCAACCCCATCTCCACGCTGCGATAGTAGTCGCCCAATGCGCGCACCGAGTTTTCGTATTGGCCGATGTTCGAGGCGGCCAGGGCTTTCATCGTGCGCACGACCGATTGCAGATCTCCGGCGCTGCCGATCTTTCGGCGCAGGCTCGCTGTGGTGTTGCTCATGCTTTCTCTTTCGCCACCGCGTCGGGCCTGGGTTCAGGCTTTGGCTGGAAGCGAACGAGCGCATGGTGGGCTATGTCGATGATCGTTTCGCGATCCACATCGCTCAATTGCCCGGCGGTACCCAATCGCTCAATCACATCGTCCGGGATGTCCGCCGCCGCCATGCGCACGGCTTGCTCGGCGTTCGTCATCCGCTCAAGCGACACCTTGTCGAAGAACCCTGCGGTCACCGCGAGCAGGATGGCGATCTGTGCGGGCACCGACACCGGGGCGAATTCCGGCTGCTTGAGGCAGGCGCGGATTCGCCGTCCGTGCTCGATGATCTTGCG
>JBATKF010000205.1:0-2733 GCA_049669185.1 Sedimenticolaceae bacterium
TGCTCGGTAAATACCTCACCTATGCGCTGCTCGCCGTGGCGGTGGATCTGGTGTGGGGCTATCTCGGTATTCTCAGCCTGGGTCATGCGGCCTTCTTCGCGCTGGGTGGCTATGCCATGGGGATGTATCTGATGCGCCAGATCGGCGATCGCGGCGTCTATGGCAATCCCGAGCTCCCGGACTTCATGGTCTTCCTGAACTGGCAGGAACTGCCGTGGTTCTGGTACGGCTTCGACCAGTTCTGGTTTGCGCTGCTGATGGTGTTTCTCGCCCCCGGCCTGCTGGCCTTCGTGTTCGGCTGGCTGGCGTTCCGTTCACGCGTGACCGGTGTCTATCTGTCGATCATCACGCAGGCGCTGACCTATGCGCTGATGCTCGCCTTTTTCCGTAATGAAATGGGCTTCGGCGGCAACAACGGGCTGACCGATTTCAAGGACATCCTTGGCTTCAGTCTGCAGGCGGACAGTACCCGCATCGGCTTGTTCATTGCCTCGGGTATCGCGCTCGCGATCGGTTATCTGGCGTGTCGGGCGCTGGTCAAATCACGCCTCGGCCGGGTCGCGGTGGCGATCCGCGACACCGAAGACCGGACGCGATTCATCGGCTACAAGGTGGAGCACGTGAAGCTCGCCGTATTTACCTTTTCGGCGATGCTGGCCGGTGTCGCGGGCGCGCTCTACGTGCCCCAGGTCGGCATCATCAACCCCGGCGAATTCGCACCGCTCAATTCTATTGAGGTCGTCATCTGGGTCGCGATCGGCGGGCGCGCCACGCTGTATGGTGCGGTTCTCGGCGGGATCGGCGTGAATTATGCGAAGACCTGGTTCACCGGCGCCTTCCCCGAGGCCTGGCTGTTCGCCCTGGGCGCGCTGTTCGTGCTGGTCACGCTGTTGCTACCGCGCGGTATCGCCGGACTGTGGCGGCGTCGGGAGCGCGACACATGAGCGCCGTACAGGGGCTGTTCCGTCGCGACCGGGTATTCGACTTCATGGTGCCGAAGGTGGTCGACGATCTCGATCTGTCGCACGGCACCGTGCTGTATATGGAGGATGTCTCGGTCAGTTTTGACGGCTTCAAGGCGATCAATGCCCTGAACTTCTATGTCAACGCCGGGGAGCTGCGCTGCCTGATCGGGCCCAACGGCGCCGGCAAGACCACGATGATGGATATCATCACCGGCAAGACTCGGCCAGATACCGGGACCTGCTGGTTTGGCGCGCGCATGAATCTGCTGCAGATGAGCGAGCCCGAGATCGCCCTCGCCGGCATCGGCCGCAAATTTCAAAAGCCAACGGTCTTCGAACACCACAGCGTGTTCGAAAACCTCGAGTTGTCGATGGCCGGACCCAAGGGCGTTTGGCGCACCCTACGCGCTCGTCTAAGTCCGTCGGAGCATGCGCGCATCGACGAAGTACTGGTGCTCATCGGCCTCGCAGACGAAACGCAGCGCCTTGCCGGTGCGCTGTCTCATGGTCAGAAGCAGTGGTTGGAGATCGGGATGCTGCTGATGCAGAACCCGCTGCTCCTCCTGGTTGACGAACCGGCCGCCGGCATGACCCATCAGGAGATGGACCGAACGGTAGAGCTGCTGAGTTCACTCGCCGGTGAACACTCGGTGGTGGTGGTCGAGCACGACATGGACTTTGTTCGGGCACTGAATTCGCGGGTTACCGTGCTGCATCAGGGTTCTGTATTGGCCGAGGGCAGCATGGACCAGGTTCAGAACGATCCGAAGGTGGTGGAGGTGTATCTTGGCGAATCAGCAGAGCGCGGGTGATACGCGACCATCATGCTGAGCACCGACACCCTGAACCAGTTCTACGGCCAGTCGCACGCGCCGTGGGGTGAGCTGGACTTCGGCTGCATGGACGTATCCTGTGCGTGTCGGGCCGCGGAAATGCCATGATGCTGAAGATCGAGCAGCTGAATCAGTATTACGGACAGTCGCACACGCTGTGGGATCTCAGCCTCGACGTGCCCGAGGGGGAATGCACGGTTCTAATGGGGCGCAACGGCGTCGGCAAGACCACGCTGCTGCAATGCATCATGGGTCTGCTGCCGATCAAGTCCGGCAGCCTGACGTACGCGGGTACCGAGCTGAGTCGCGTCAGTGCCGAGCGCCGCGCTGGTCTGGGCATCGGCTATGTGCCCCAGGGTCGCCAGATCTTTCCGCTGCTCAGTGTCGAAGAGAACCTGTTGATCGGCTTGCCGGCGCGTCGTGATGGGCTGCGCAAGATCCCGGACTTCATCTTCGAGCTGTTTCCGGTACTCAACGATATGCTCGGTCGCCGCGGTGGCGACCTCTCCGGGGGTCAGCAACAGCAGCTGGCGATCGGCCGAGCGCTGGTCACCGACCCCAGGTTGCTCATCCTCGACGAGCCAACCGAGGGAATCCAGCCGAATATCGTGGCGGACATCGGCAGCATTGTGCGTCGCCTGAATCGCGAGATGGGACTCACCGTGCTGCTGGTCGAACAGAAGCTGCCCTTTGCGCGCAAGGTCGCGGATCGTTTCTGCCTGATGGACCGTGGTCGCGCCGTGGCGAAGGGCGCCATGCCCGATCTAAACGACGACCTTATCCATCAGTATCTGACGGTCTAGACTTGGCTAGAGCCGTTTTGGGGGTGATATTGATCGTTTTGCGGAGCCTGCCGTTTGCTGTGGTCGGCGCTGCCGCCCGGGCGCGCATGGGGGTGATCGCGCCACCGCAGACCGCGGCACCCTACCCATGGC
>JBATKF010000206.1:0-3514 GCA_049669185.1 Sedimenticolaceae bacterium
CGCCCACCACGCAGGCCACCAGCAGGTCGGGATTGTCGAACGCGGCGCCATAGGCATGCGACAGGGCATAGCCAAGTTCGCCGCCTTCGTTGATGGAGCCGGGGGTTTCCGGTGCGACGTGGCTGGGTATGCCGCCGGGAAAGGAAAACTGGGTGAACAACCTCTTCATCCCCTGTTCGTCCTGCGAGATGTTTGGATAAAACTCGCTGTAGGTCCCCTCCAGATAGGTGTTGGCCACCATCGCCGGCCCACCATGCCCGGGGCCCGTGACGTTGATTACGTTCAAATCGAATTGCCGGATGATCCGGTTGAGGTGGACGTAGACAAAATTCAAGCCTGGCGTGGTGCCCCAGTGCCCCAGCAGGCGTGGCTTCACATGCTCCAGCCGCAAGGGCTCTTTGAGCAGCGGATTGTCGTACAGGTAAATCTGGCCAACCGATAGATAGTCGGCTGCGCGCCAATAGGCATCCATCTTTTGCAGAAGATCTGCCGAAAGTGGCTTGTCCGTGTGCTTAGACGCTTGCATCTGGCTGACCATGTTCGTATTCCTTTTCCATTGCGATATTCAGAACGCGACAGACCGAGTTCGCGATCATGACTTCCTCATCCGTATGCATGACGCGGACAGCGACAGGCGCCTTTTCCTTCGAAATCACAGCCTCGTTTGCAGCGTTGCACTGTTCATCGAATTCAATGCCAAGAAATCCCAGGCCATCACAAATCCGCGCGCGGACCGTGGGTGCGTGTTCGCCAATGCCGCCCGCGAATACCAACGTATCCAGTCCACCCAACGCCGCCGCGTATGCACCGATCCCTTTCTTGATCTGATAGCAAAACAGGGCGACCGCCTCGGCCGCCCGCACGTCCTGCGCTTCACGGTCAAGCAGGTCGCGCATGTCGGAACTGGTCTCCGACATGCCGAGCAATCCGGACTGGGAATTGGCCATCTCGTCGAATTGCTTTGCGCTCATGTCTTCCGTGCGCGCAAGATACCCCGGCAGTCCGGGGGTCCAGATCACCCGAGCGGGTGCTCATCGGGACGCCCGCTGCGGGTGTGAAGCCCATACTGGTGTCGATACTCTTCCCACCCTGTACCGCTGCCAGGCTCGCCCCGTTGCCGAGGTGGGCGAGGATCACCCGGCCGTGTGCCGCCTCGGTTCCGACCAGGCGCCCTAGTTCCTTCATGAGAAAAGCGTAGGACAAGCCGTGAAAGCCGTAGCGTCTCACCCCCTGCCCTTCGTAGCGGCGCGGGATCGGCAACAGGCGCGCCACACGCGGCAGGTCATGATGAAAAGCGGTGTCGAAGCACGCCACCTGAGGAAGGTCGGGGAATCGGTGTTGAATTGCCTCGGCCAACAGGATCTCCTGAGGCAGGTGCGCTGGAGCGAATGGGCTGAGACGGTGCAGTTGCTCAAGCATTTGTGGCGTGATGCGCAGTGGTTCGCAGTACATCGGCCCACCATGCACCACCCGGTGCCCAACGGCGGTCAATGCATCATGCCCACTGCGGTCCTCAATCCAATCCATCAGTACACCCACCGCGACCGTATGATCCGGCGCCTTGATCGGACGTGCCAGGTTGTCTGCCGGAGTCAACCCCTTCACCCGAAAGTGGGCCTGTGGCAGTCCAATCCGCTCGATCCCGCCCTCCAATATCCGTCGGAGCGTGTCACCGGCTTCGAACAGCGCGAACTTGATGCTCGACGATCCACCGTTGATCGTCAGGATACGGAGATCAGCGGTTTTCAGGGATAATTCCTTTGTCTTTCTGCAATCCGAACCTCGATACGTTGCGAGACCTCCGCCACGTATTCATGCCGTAAGCGTTAAGTCGCATATATGCGGGCATCCCCCATTACTGCTGCCAGAGAATACGTGCGTCTTCCAGTGGTATCGCAACGCCATCATGCTGCGGTATGAGACGGGGCGTATAGGCCGTCGCCGTTCGGGCTGCAGGCACCGCTGCGCGATAGGCGTAGCCGTTTACGGCGCCCACCAGTTGTCGCACGCACTTCATCTCCACGCGCTCCGGCGCTGCCCCCGCGGCGCCGTCGGCGCAAAGCTCAACTCTCACCGCTGTCGGGTCGAGTTCATCCAGATACACCTGAATCTCGAATACATGTTGCTCGGCATCGGATTCAAGTGTCACTTCGCCGAAGCGCAGCGCGGGCCATTTCTGTTCCAGCGCGTGCCGCCAATTCACCATGTCGACGCCGCACGCGCCTTGGTCGGCAGCCCGCTCACGATAGGCCGAGGCAGCCGGAAGGTAGTATTGCTCGGTGTATTCACGCACCGCGCGGTTGGTGGAAAAGCGTGGCGTCAGCAGCGCCATGCTTTCCCTCATCCGTGCCACCCAGGCGCGCGGGATACCCTGCTCGTCGCGGGAATAGAACTCGGGGATCACCTCGCGTTCGAGCAGATCGTAAAGCGCCTCGGCTTCGCGGGCGTCCCAGGCGGAAACGTCATCATGCTCCTGGCCATCCCCCAATGCCCAGCCCACGTCCGGCGTGTAGGCCTCCGCCCACCAGCCGTCCAGTTCCGAGAGATTGATGCCGCCATTGACCAGCACCTTCATACCGCTGGTCCCGCATGCCTCCCAGGGGCGGCGTGGCGTGTTGAGCCAGACATCAACGCCCTGCACCAGGTGCTCGGTCAGGAGCATGTCGTAGTCACCGAGGAAGATCACATGGGGACGTACCTCGGGACGCCGGATGAAATGCAGCCATTGCTGGATCAGGTCCTTGCCAGCCTGGTCCGCCGGGTGTGCCTTGCCGGCCATGATCAGCTGTACCGGGCGCTGCGAATGGGTCAGCAGGCGCAGCAGGCGCTCCGGGTTGTGCAGCAGCAGGTTCGGTCTTTTGTAGGTTGCGAAACGTCGCGCAAAACCCAGCGTCAGGGTATTGCAGTCAAACAGATGTTTCGCCGCATCGACCCGCTCTGGCGAGGCACCGGAGGCGGCCAGTTGGCGCGATAATCGGTCGCGAGCGTACTCTACGAGCGCTTTGCTGGCAGCGGTGCGGAATTGCCAGAGCCTGGCGTCCGGAACCCGGCGTATGTCCTGCTCCAGCGTCTCGACCGTCCCCAGCCAGCGATCCTTGCCGCAGGCCTCCGTCCAGAGGTCATCGGCCGGTGCCGAATCCCAGGTCGGCACATGAACGCCGTTGGTCACGTGTCCGACAGGTACCTCTTCCGTCGGCCAGCGCGGAAACAGCGGTTCGAACAGGTAGCGACTCACCCTGCCATGCAAGCTGCTCACGCCATTCACCGCGCCACTGCCACGGATAGCCAGATAGGCCATGTTGAACGGTTCCGCCGCGTCGTTCGGATTCTCACGGCCCAGGGCCAGCAAATCGTGGCGGGTTATGCCGAGCCTCTGCTCGGCATAACCACCAAGGTATTGCTCGATCAGCGCCGGGGCAAAACGGTCGAAGCCGGCGGCCACGGCGGTGTGGGTGGTGAACAGGTTGCCCGCGCGGGTGACGGCCAGGGCGGCCTCGAAGGTCTGCCCGCTTTC
>JBATKF010000207.1:0-3656 GCA_049669185.1 Sedimenticolaceae bacterium
AGGTCGGGCTGCGCGGGTACGGCGTCCGGCTTGGTCGGCGACGGAAAGAAGCTGCCGAACGCGATGTAGTCCGCGCCCCCGCGCGCTGCCTCGCGTGCCAATTCGAAATCGTCGTAGCAGGACACCCCGACCAGGCTGCCGGCCGGCAGCCTTTCGCGTGCGCTGGCTATGCCGGCATCGTCACGTCCCAGGTGTACGCCGTTTGCATTGACCGCCACTGCCAGATCGACGTCATCATTGATCAGCAGCGGTATCTGACGTTGTCGACAAAGGTCTCCAAGGACCCGTGCCTCTGCGAGGCGTCGTTCCTGGTCGGTGGACTTGTCGCGGTATTGCACGACCCGTGCCCCGCCGGTGAGCGCAGCCGCCACCTGGGCTGAAAGAGGCTCGGGCCCGGACCGGCGATCGTCGGTGATGACGTACAGACCCCAGAGATCGTGTGTCATCCCAGTCGTCTCGGCAGCCACTGACCAGCGCCGGCAGGCGCCCCTCGCTCCAGCGCATGCCAGGCGAACCTCTGTGCCGCCAACGCGGCGTCGCGCAGGTCGTCACCGAGCGCGAGCTGGGTAGCGCAGGCACTGGCCAGCGTGCAACCAGAGCCGTGATATTGCTGGGCAAGGCGCGGCCAGTCGAAGGCCTCGACCCTGCCATCGGCCGTGAAGAGCTGATTTTCCACCAGATTACCGCTTGCCTCATCGGCGCCGGTAATAAGTACGGCGCCGACCCCGGCCTGCAATAGCGCCTGCGCGGCCCCCGCGACGTCCCGCTGTCCGCTGAGGCGCCGGGCCTCGGCCCGGTTCGGGGTGATCAATGTCGTCGATTGAAGCAGCTGATTGGCGATTAGCGCGGCAATCTCGCCGCGGTCGAGGTCGTAGCCGCCTCCGGCGGCGAGCACTGGGTCGATTACCACGGGTCCTTCGAATGCCTGAAGCAGGCCGCTCAGCAGCGGCACCAGTTCGATCGACCCGATCAGGCCGATTTTTACCGCATCAGGCCGAATATCGCGCATCAGGACGTCGAGTTGGTCTTTGAAAAAGCCTATAGGCGTCGGATAAATGGCTTGAATATCTCGGCTGTCCTGCACAGTCAGGGCGGTCACCAGGGTCATTGCCTGGCCGCCGAGCGCCGCTACCGTCTCGATGTCAGCCTGGACCCCGGCACCACCCGTCGGGTCCAGGCCACCGATACACAGGATGCGCGGGCAGTTGATCATTGCCCGGGGATTCTACCAGGGCCCAGCGTCCGGGCGGCTATCCCGAATCTTGTCCGGTCGCGGCCAATTGGGTCCAAACATCTGGCAAAATCCCGGCTGGGTCGGTACCCAGGTTCCCATTTCAGAGAGGACGTAAACGACATGAAGCAGTACATGTGTGTGATCTGTGGCTATATCTATGACGAGGCCAAGGGCATTCCCGATGAGGATATCGCGCCCGGTACGCGCTGGGAGGACGTACCGTTGAACTGGCAGTGCCCGGAGTGTGGTGCCGGCAAAGAAGACTTCGAGATGGTGGAGATCTGACTCCGGCCGCCCGCCTGCACTTCCGGCCTGGGTGGAACCCCAAAGCCAGGCCCGAAAGCCTTCTTTGTCAGCGCTGCACCTAGCCTGCATGTCTCACCTATTTCTTGCTGCGGCCCCCGATACCCTTGCCCTGACGGGGCGTACTCGTTGCAGGCGGTTCGACGTAGTGTCGCTACGCCTTCACCGGTTTCCATTGTGCACACCCCGCCACAGCGGCGGCTCGGCGCCCTCGTTAGGAAAAACGGTGATATATGCAGGCTAGGCCCGCGCGAAATCTGAACTACACTAGTGATCAGCCAAGCGCGTGTATCAAGTGCCGCAAAATCAAAGAGTTGTGGTCCAGGTGTCCTTGCCTCCGCGCTGTCGTTTCTGGGAGGGGCCATGCAAACAGACGCTGCAGAGCTGCTGTCCATCGCACGCCGCTACTGCGAATTGATCGAGTCTCTGGGTGAAGGCAATCGGGCGCCGCTGGCGCAGTTGAACGAGGTGCTGCCGCGACTGCATGCGGCGATGACCGGCGTCGGACCGCCGCACGATGAGGGTGCAGACGAGACCGGCGAGGATCTCGACCAGCGATTCGAGTTGTTCAGCCGCCTGCGCAACCGCCTAGGGGACCTCGACGCCTACTGGATGGAGTTCGATATCGCCCCCGACCGTCAGGAAATGAGCGGGAGCCTGGCGGACGATCTGACCGACATCTATTGCGAACTCAAGCACGGCCTGCAGCGTTTGGAGTGCAGCGACGACACCCGACTCACGCTGGGTCGCTGGCGAACCGGATTCTGCAAGCACTGGGGGCAGCATGTGGTGGACGCAGAGCGTCATCTTTACGCACTTTCTGCGCGGGATCGGCTTTACTGAACCCTTTGACGGCCGCAGATAAACCCTCGAGAATACCGTGTTACCACGAAACTTAAAGAGGTAATCCCAATGGGCCACATGGCGTTGACCGAGTCCGATTTGAACCTTACCAGCCCCGCTCAAGGCAAGATGGCGGAATTGATGGGCCAGGTGGAAGACAATATAGAGGGTGTGCGGGTCTTTGCGACTCCCGGCGGTTGCAGTGGCGTCAGCTTCGGTATGACCTTCACTGACCAACTGAATCAGGACGACATGGTGCGCGAATACGAGGGTGTCAGGGTGATCGTCGATGCAGGAACGCTGGAATACATCCGCGGCGTGGAGATCGATTTTGTCGATGCCGGGGACGGGGACGCCCGCTTCGTGTTCAACAACCTGCAGCCGACCTCGGGCGGTGGCGGTTGCGGTACCTGCGGCTCACAGGGCGGTTGCTCCTGACTACGAGGCCTCCTCACGGACGTTGATCATGGCCCGCGCGAGCGGGCCAGCTTATCTGCGAAACCGCCACCGCAGTCGATGTGGTCTCAATCTGCCTCCACGGCGTCTTCCGCGGTGGTCTGTATTTGAACGCGAACCCAATCGACGTATGGGCTGCTCTCCTCTTCCATCATCAATGCCATATTCAGATCACTGCGCGCCTTTTCTGCTTCCCCCAAGCGCCAGGATACCCAGGCCAGGCGCGCTCGCTCGTCGGCATCCTCGCGCATTGCCAGCGCCAGCTCCAGCTGCTGTGCCGCATCCTGAAGGCGATTGGCATCGATCAGCGTGAGCGCCATTGCACGATGGCGACGGGCGTTGCCGAGGCCCTGCGCCATGGCGTCGGCGAGCAGTGGATAGGCCTCGACGAATCGCTCCTGGCCGACCAGCGCCACACCCAGGTCGGCCGCTGCATTGGGGAACGCGGGTCTCGCCGCCAGGGCCTGACGGAAGCTCGCCTCCGCTGCACCGAACTCCTGCATCGAAAACTGTGTCAGACCGAGCCAATAGAGGGCATCCGCGTCACCTGGGCTCTCCTGCAGCGCGGTGGTGAGGCTGCCGGCCGCCTCTGTGAACAGGCCCAGTTCCCATTGCGCTCGTCCTGCCAGGTAGTAGGCGTCGCGTGCCGACCAGTAGCCGGTGTAATTCTCGTTTCTTGATGCCTCGATGGCTGCGAGCACGTGATTGAGGGCCACAGTTGGCTCGCCCCGCTCGAGGGCCGCTTCTGCCAGCTCCAGGCGACCCTCCATGTAGTGCGGGTCACTCGCGATCTCGCTCTCGAACAGGCCCTCGTGATTCC
>JBATKF010000208.1:0-2296 GCA_049669185.1 Sedimenticolaceae bacterium
CCGGCAGACCGGCCGCAGGCCGACGCGCGGGCTGCGGGACATAGGAATTCGGACTATAGACCTTTGAGGAACGGCAGTAAGGGGTTGCCGGGGCGATACCGCACGACATCATCGACACTCAGAGCACGGAGCGAGATATCTCGAGCCTCGCACCAGCGCCCGAACGCAAGTGCGTGTCGTGCTAACTGCCACACGTAGTTGACCGAGTATTTCTTGCTGATCAACGACCCGACGAAGGCATCAAGGTGCTCCGCCCAAGCGTCGCCGATGGTACGAACCAGCGCATCGGCGTTCTCATACGAAAGTTACATGACATTCTCCTCTCAGGTGGAAGTGCCTGCTAAGGAGAATAGCAATGTCCAGTGCTGAGGCGGCGTACCCGCAGCAGATCAGGCCGGCAAGCGATTACGGGACATAGTCTTGAGCGGGACATAGTCCAGCTTGGTATGGCCAAGCAGAAGTTGGACGGCCCTCAGGTTCTTGGTTCGATTGTAGATCAATGTTGCTTTGGTCCTCCGCATGCTGTGCGTGCCATAGACCGTCGAATCGAGTCCGATGGCGGCAACCCACTGGTGCACGATCCGGGCATATTGGCGAGTAGAAATATGCGGCGATTTTGCCTGACGGCTGGGGAATAGGTACTCCTCGGCCTTCAAATTCGCCTTTTCAGTCCATGCGGCAACCGCTGACCTCGTCGGCTCGGTCAATTCGAATTGCACCGGTTGTTTGGTCTTCCGCTGTACGACCATCGCTCGGGGCATTGTCTGGTCGGCGTGCATCACATCCCGAACCCGCAGGTTTACGAGATCACAGCCCCGCAGCTTGCTGTCGATTGCCAGGTTGAACATGGCCAGATCGCGGACCTGGTGTTCATTATGGAGGTGGATTCGAATTGCCCAGATGTCCTTTGGCTTGAGTGGTGGCTTTCGGCCGACCAGCTTACCTTTGTTCCAGGATTCCCGTGTTTGATTGGTTTCCATGTCAGACTCCTTCGTGGTTGATCGAAGTCTGATTGAGTTGGGGAGTCGCGAATGGCGGCTATATGGCGCGGTTTTGGATGCGTGCAACCGGCCAATCCCGGACGGAACGGCGAAGGCAGGTGCGGATCCTCCGCCTCTCGAAAGCGGACCCTTCAGATCACTCGCCGCGGCTGCAACTCCCGACCCACTGCGAACCCTTAGGGCGGGGCGTCCGGACGACCGCCCCCGCCACGGTGGATCAACACCCGGTATGGGCTACTTGCTTGGAGATGTCTCGAACCCCCGGTAGACCATGCCCGCGATTGCCGCGCCGATCATCGGGGCGACCCAGAAAAGCCACAGTTGGGCCAGTGCCTTGCCCTCGCCCGAGAGCGCCAAGACCAGAGCCGGACCTGTGCTGCGGGCTGGGTTCACCGAGGTGTTGGTGACCGGTATCGAGATCAGATGGATCAAAGTCAGGGTCAGCCCGATCGCCAGACCTCCGGCCACCGCGGTGCCGCGCTTGTCAGTGACACCCAGAATGATGAATAGGAACATGGCGGTCATGACGATCTCCGTGATCAGCGCGGTCGTCATTCCGTATTTGCCGGGTGAGAGCTCGCCGTAGCCGTTTACTGCCAGGCTGCTCTGTGTCAGGGCGAAGCCCTCGGTGCCGCTCGCGATCATGAGGATCAATGAGGCTGCCAAGATAGCACCGACGGTCTGGGCGCCGATATACATAGGTGCCTCGGCGAAGCTGAAGCGCCCACCCACAGCAAGTCCTATCGTCACGGCAGGGTTGAGGTGGCAGCCGGAGATGTGTCCGATGGCATAGGCCATGGTCAGCACCGTGAGACCAAAGGCGAATGACACGCCCAATAGACCGATGCCGATATCGTTGGTACCGGCCATGAACACGGCAGCCAGGACGGCGCTTCCGCAGCCGCCGAGCACCAGCCAGAAGGTGCCGATTAGCTCGGCCGCTGAACGGGAAATGAGTGACATAGTGAATTCCTTTCAGATTTGTTTACGGAAATTAGGTCTGTTGTGAGGGGCGCGCCGCGTCTACCGCCTATTTTTCGATCGCCGCTCTACGCCATTCTAGGTCCGATCTCGGTCTGTGAGGCTAAATCGTTTAGGTTACTCAAAAATTTCAATAGCAAAAGCGTAGCGGGCGTTCCGACCTGCCAGCAACCATGCTAACTGGTCGGCCGCTTTGGACATGAACCTGCTGTTCGCTACTGGCCGGCGAAGGGCGGAATTCGGGCATTGCCAGAACCGGCTTCGAACGCCCGCAAACGTCCGCAACGGTCGCGTTGCTGCCGGCGAGGAAATCA
>JBATKF010000209.1:0-4988 GCA_049669185.1 Sedimenticolaceae bacterium
GTCGCCGCGACGCGCGCGATCAAGCCGACGTCTACGAGTTCGAACGACGCAATCTTGTAGGCCGGACAGTCGAGAGACTCGAGCAGATCGACCGCGCTCGGATCGAACGGCGAGCTGAACAGCGGCACGCCGCGCTCGCGCGCATGCGCGAACAGCGCCGCGTGCCATTCCCAGGGCGTATGCGCCTCCTGGTAGAGCTCATAGAGCGTCCTGCCCTGCCACAGGCCGGACTCGATACGGAATCCCGGGCCGTCGTGATCAATCGTGATGGTATCCGGCCGATAGGTCTGGATCTTTATCAGATCGGCCCCTGCGTCGGCCGCCGCATCGATGAGCGCCAACGCATTCTCGAGGCGCCCGCCATGGTTGCCGGACAGCTCGGCGACCATCAGCGGCGGATGGTCCCTGCCACAGGGCCGTCCCGCCAATTCGATCCCCGGGTCATGGTCCACCACGTCTGGCATTATCGCTTCAGATCTCCAGCCAGCTGCCCAGGATCTGCCGCCTGCCCTGCGGGTCCGTCCAATAATAGGCCAGCAGCACATTGCCATCGGCGAGCTGCACCGCCCAGGGATAACCGACATCCGCGCACACTCCATCGGCACGCACTACGAACTCCTCGGCCCGATCCGGATCGGCCAGCGCATTCTCGAGCACGCGCAGGCGGATTCCATACGGCTTTTTGCGATAACCATAGCTCAACAGGACGCGGCTATCGGCCAGGACCAGCGGATGAAACGGGTGACCGATCAGCGCGTGCAGCCGCGGTTCGCTCCAATGCAGCCCATCGCCTGACCGGACGGTAGCGAGACGCCCGCCTGCGCCGGCCGTACGCATGAAACAGACCATCCCTTCCTTGCCGTCCGGACACAACGCAGGTTCTTGAAAGGCGACCTTTGCCTCGTCGTCGCAGGCGATGCGACTCCGATAGCACCATGACTCGCCGTCGTCCGCGCTCGCGAACAGCGCGCAGCCCTGCTGGCTGCCCCAATAGAGTCCGAGCAGGATCTCACCATTGCGCCACAGCGGTTGCCCGCGAACCGCCCCAACGGTCGGCTGATATTCCTCCACGCCCAGCGCACTGCCATAGCCCCGGTCTGGCCTGATGTACGCATGGTGATATCGCCAGCTGTCGCGGGCACGATGGCGCAGCGAGGCATGGCTTCCCCACGACAGATAGCGACAGCCGGCCTTTTCGTCCGGCGTCTCCGAGCGGCCGCGCATTAGGTCATCGATGTCCGACGGCAAGGGGTAATAAGAGAAAGACGCGAGGAACAGCCGATCATCCGGCAGGCAGAGCAAGGAGGGGTCCTGATCGGCCGCCTCCGGATTGAACGGGAGCAGCTCGAGCGTCTCAGATCGCCGTTGACCCGCCGGATCGAGTTCCATCAGCGCGACATGAGAACGGCTGTCGAGATGGTCCAGCCTCGCCAGCGGGTCAAACCCGTCGCGCTTCGCCTCCGGCACCAGCCACATCCCATCGCGCGCCCGGCGAAATGCCAGCACCAGATGATCGTCGCTGAAGCGGGCAATGCTGGGAAACGCAGCATGAAAGCGCATCTCAGCGTAGAGGGTGTCCTGCGCCAGCAATCGCGGCATGTCCGCCTAACTCTGCGAGCCAGCCGCGGGGGCCTGCGCCATCTGCAACGCCCGTCGCAGTTCGGCAACCACGCTGTCCTGCTGCGCATGGGTCAGATCGGGAAACAGCGGCAGGCTCATCGCCCGTTCGTAATAGGCCTCGGCGACCGGAAAATCGCCCCGAGCGAAACCGCGCGCCCGGTAGAAGGGCTGCGTATGCACCGGGATATAGTGCACCTGCAAGCCGATTCCGTTGGCCCGCAGCCGATCGAACACGCGGCGTCTCATCTCGCCACCGCCATGCAGCTGGATCGGATAGAGATGGCGCGCCGAATAGACCCGTTCATCCTGCCAGGGCAGTCCGATAGGCAGGCCCGAAAGCAGATCGTCATAACGCGCCGCCAGGCCATGGCGTCTTGCGACAAAGGCATCCAGACGCCCCAGCTGGCTCACACCCAGGGCCGCCTGGATGTCGGTCATGCGGTAATTGTAGCCGAGCGCCGTCTGCTCATAGCACCAGGCACCCAGCGCAGGCGCTTGATGATCTCTGGGCTCCCTGTCGATGCCGTGACTGCGCAGCTGGACCATGCGACGCCGCAGCGAAAGGTCGTTGGTCATCGCCATCCCGCCCTCTCCGGTGGTTATGGACTTGAGCGGGTGGAAGCTGAACACGGTGATATCCGAGTACCGGCAACTGCCGACCGGGCAGTTCAGATAACGGCCGCCCAGCGCGTGTGACGCATCCTCGACCACCTTGAAACCATAGCGACCGGCTAGGTCCCAGATCCGGGGCATATCGCAGGATTGTCCGGCAAAATGGACCGGCATGACGATCTTCGGCAGGCGGCCGGCCTTCTGCAGCTTGCGTTCCAGAGCATCGGGGCAGAGGTTATAGCTGCGTGGATCGATATCGACAAAATCCACGTCGCCGCCACAAAACAGGGCGCAGTTTGCCGATGAGACGAAGGTGTTGGGCGATGTCCACAGCACATCGCCGCTGCCGAACCCGAGCGACCGACAGGCGAGATGGAGCGCCGCGGTACCACTCGAGACAGCCACCGCCCCGCTTGTGCCGCAATAGTCGGCGACCGCCTGTTCGAAACGGGCCACGGTGGGCCCTTGGGTCAACCAGTCCCCACGCAATATCTCAACAACGGCATCGATATCGGATTGACTAATGCTTTGCCGGCCGTAGGAGATCATCAGCCGGCCTGTTCGTTCAGCCGTGCCAGGTCATCCACGCTCAGGAAATCATCGTTGTCGCCCGAGCTGTAAGCAAATCCCTGCCGGACTGGCGTGCCCGTTTCCCCCAGGCTGTTGACTTCATAACGCCTGGGATGCGACATCTGGATACTCGGCCGAATCACGAAGTGATCGTCAAATTCCAGTGTCAGGTGGGCGTCGTCCGCCGGGCACATGACCTCGTGAAGCTTTTCACCGGGCCGTATCCCCACGATCTCATGCGGCAGGCCCGGCGCCATGGACTCCGCCAGGTCTACGATGCGCATCGAGGGTATCTTGGGCACAAAGATCTCACCCCCGTGCATCCGGGAGAAACACTTGATAACGAAATCCACACCCTGCTGCAGCGTGATCCAGAAGCGTGTCATGCGCGCATCCGTGATCGGCAGGCGGTCCACGCCCTTGTTCAACAGCCCTTTGAAGTGCGGCACGACAGATCCCCGGGAACACACGACGTTGCCGTAGCGCACCACCGAGAATCGGGTGGCCCGTCTGCCGACGATGTTATTGGCGGCAACGAACAATTTGTCCGACGCCAATTTCGTGGCGCCATAGAGGTTGATCGGATTGGCCGCCTTGTCGGTGGACAGCGCCATCACCCGCTCGACATCGTTTTGCAGCGCCGCCTCGATCACGTTCTGTGCACCGTGAATATTGGTCTTGATGCACTCCATCGGGTTGTACTCGGCGGCCGGAACATGCTTCAACGCCGCGGCATGCACGACATAATCGATCTCGCGCATGGCCTCCTTCAGCCGACTGTTGTCGCGAACGTCACCGATGAAATATCGCATCATCGGGCCAGCAAACTCGCGATGCATCTCGTATTGCTTGAGTTCATCGCGTGAGAAAATCACCACCCGTTTTGGCGCATGGCGCGCCAACAGAGACCTGACAAACGCTTGACCGAAGGAGCCCGTGCCCCCAGTGACCAACACCGACTTGTCATCAAACATATCAGGCGCGAAGACTCTTAAAATGGATTGATCCAGCCCGCCCTTTCGTGGGCGGATTTCAGGTCGCCTCGAGTGGCCCTTCGTTGTCGATCATTCTGAAGATACCGTTATTCAACCCGGGACGGAAGCAAGGACCGCCTGTGGTCCGAGAGCGCAGCGAGGGCGGGTATCTCGGCGTCTGCCAGTGACTCTTAAGACGGGCATCGACCTGCCGATATGCGAACTGAATGAATAATCTGCGAAAAAACCGGCACGGCGCGTGCTAGACTTTCGCCTGAAAAAGAGTCAATTTCACGGATTGCGACAGTAGCGAGAGGCCGGTCCATGATGGCGGTGAAGTGCCGAGCCGTTCGAGCGCGAGGCAAAGGGACGCTCGCAGGTCCCGGCAGAATTCGACAGCCGCTGACCGAATAAAAAAGACACATGCCAAGTAGTAAGTCTATAGCGTCGTCCTCCCTTCACCGAGTACTCTTATGCGTCCTCCTGCTGTGCGGCGGCAACGCTGACGCGGTCACGCTCGGCAACGCGCGGGTCAATTCCTTTCTGCACCAACCTTTAGATGTCGAGATCGACATCGTCGGCCTGGCGCCGGAGCAGAACCAGGATCTGCGCCTGCGCATCGCAAACCAGACTCACTTCGATCGCCTTGGCATTGCCTACGAAAGCTTCCTGGCAGATTTCACCTTCGCAGTCGTACGCGACGGCCCGCGGTGGTTGGTCAGGGTCCGCAGCGATCGACCAATGACCGAGCCGTTCATTGACTTCCCACTGCAGATGAACTGGCCCGGCGGCAGTCTGATCAGGCAATACACACTGCTTCTGGACCCACCGGCACGCGTCCGGCCTGCGCGCACAACGCGTCCGCGCACCCAGCCGACAGCACCTCCCTCGCAACCGACCCCGGCATCGGAGTCGACATCCGGCCCGTTTACCTATGGCCCGGTGCGCCCGGGAGAGACACTCTGGCCAATCGCCGAGAGGTTCAAGCCGAGCGGTGTTACGACTCGCCAGATGGCGATGGCATTGCTGCGCGCCAATCCAAGCGCGTTCATCGATGGCAACGTCAACAGGCTGCGCGCCGGTGCCATCTTGACGATCCCCTCGGCCGCCTTCGTCGAGGAACTCGATGTCGTCACCGCGGATGTCGAGTTCGCCGCGCAGAATCGGCGCTGGCAGGCCTCGGTAGCCACCTCGCAACGCCCGGTCGAGGCG
>JBATKF010000210.1:0-9163 GCA_049669185.1 Sedimenticolaceae bacterium
ACGGGCGAATAGTCCTCGGGACGTAAGCTCAGCCCGGAAACGGGAAGGCAGAAACCGCCGGATACGTGATCCGTAAGTCCGGTGGTGTGGGAGGACGGCGGGGGCGACCCCGCCTCCTACCCGATCCGACGCCAAATCGGGGGGGCTTACAGGATATGCACCCCATGAATCGGCCCGTCGAGCCCGCAAGAGTGCGCGCCGCGCAAGTGCCGGGGCTTGTTCTCCTGGCAACCGATTTAGAGCCTGGTTCGCCGCGGCGGGCGTGGCATCAAGCGAGAGAAAAGTCTGGAATCGCCGACCGCCTGACCTGTCGGCATGTTCGATAATGCCCAACCGATTAACAAAAACTGTTTGTCTTTTACAGGCTTTTTCAATCGGCCCCGGACGAGATGAAGCTAGGTCGAATCCAAAATATCTCTCAAATTCAATCAGATATCGATTCGATCCGTAGGAAAAAAGGAATGGCACGCAACATGCATATTCTCTATTACACATTGAACCAAGTACTGACCGGCGACACAGCCGCACTGACGACCCAATTCGGAGACTGACCCATGGCCATACTCAACATCGACGACCTGCACGCCAACGAAGCCCAGGACCGGCGGGCTATGACAACCGTCCGTGGTGGGCGCATGAGTTTTGGTTGGATCAGACCTTATACCGAGCAATCCGGCACTTCGCCTTACAGCGTATTCATTGGGCAGATTCAGGTATATAACTACGCGCTGATCAACCCGGTGTTCAACTCCGTCAACCAGGTCGAATACATTAGCGTCGACGCTAGCCAAGTAACGGACTCGATTGTCCAGATCTCCCTCGATCAGGGACAGGACGGCTTCGCCGGCTAGCCGGGAATGCGCGGTCTGACTCAGTCCGCGGTCTGCGCCGACTTGCGGAAGTCCTTGTAGCTGATAG
Source organism: Sedimenticolaceae bacterium (assembly GCA_049669185.1). Classification (GTDB taxonomy): domain Bacteria; phylum Pseudomonadota; class Gammaproteobacteria; order Chromatiales; family Chromatiaceae; genus Thiosocius. The sequence continues at coordinate 919 of JBATKF010000210.1, forward strand.
CGTGCTTTTTCAGCAGGGTCTGCAGGTGTGATCGGTTCATGCCGATCTCGCGGGCCAGCTCCGAGACCTTGCCGTTGACCACGCGCAGCCCCTCCTCGAGGTAGTGCTTCTCCGCCTCGTCACTCGCCACCTTCTTTACGTCAGCGAGCGACAGGCCGGCGAGGTCGATGCCGGCCTCGTCGGTGCGCGCCGACTTGGTCGGCCGCGCGGTCGGCGGCAGGTGCTCGATATCCGCGATTTCGTCAGCCAGGCAGCTGATCCGCAGCACGATGTTGCGCAGCTCGCGGATGTTGCCCGGGTAGTCGTAGTTGAGCAGGTGCCGCCGCAATCGGCTGCTCAGTTTGAGCGGCGGGCGGTCCATCACCTCGGCGGCATCATTGATGAAAAACTCCATCAGTACCGGGATCTCGTCGCGCCTCTCCCGCAGCGGCGGCAGCGTCACCTGGATTACGCTCAGCCGGTAGTAGAGATCCTCGCGGAACGTCCCCTCCTGCACCATCTGCAGCAGATTGCGGTTGGTTGCTGCGACCACCCGAGCGTTCACCGGGATCGGCTGGTCGGAACCCACGCGTTGGATCTCGTGCGCCTGCAATACTCGCAGTAGCTTCACCTGGCCGGGCAGGGGCAGCTCGCCGATCTCGTCGAGGAAAATGGTGCCGTTGTGGGCCGACTCGAACTTGCCCTTGCGGTCGCCGGTGGCGCCGGTAAACGCGCCTTTTTTATGACCGAACAGCTCGGATTCGATCAGGTTCTCCGGGATCGCGCCGCAGTTGACCGACACGTATTCTTGGTCGGCGCGGGTGCCATTGGCGTGGATCACCTTGGCCAGAAGCTCCTTGCCGGTTCCGCTTTCGCCATCTACCAACACCGGCAGGTCCGTCGGTGCGGCCCGCTCGGCGGTCTCCAGGCATTCGAGCAAGTGTGGATTCTCGCCGAACACACCGTCGAACACAAAGTCACGGTCGAGCAGTGCCTGGCGGCGCTCAGCCCGCGACAGCTGTGCCCGGGTCTGCACCCGGGTCGTCGCGCTAATGAAACGCTCTTTGTGCGAAAGCTGCATCACCTCATCGCGCACCGCATTCGACTGTTTGAGCAACTTCTCGATCTGCGGCCTGTCCAGTGCCGCGGCCCAGCGCAGCGTGGAGCGCAGGATCTCGATCTTCTCCAGCAGCCCGCCGAAGGAGACATTCGACTCCTGGGCGTCGATGTCGACGATTTTCATGATGTGCTGGCCATCTGTTTTTTCACCAACTGGTAGTACATCCCGCGTTTGTCGACCAGTTCCTCGTGCGTCCCGTCCTCGACGATAGAGCCATCGTACAGGACCAGGATCTTGTCGGCCTGGACGATGGTGCTCAACCGGTGCGCGATCACCAGCGCGGTGCGCCCCCCCAGTATGGTCTGCATTTGCTCCAGGATATTGCTTTCCGATTGGGTGTCCAGCGCGGACGTCGCCTCGTCGAGGATGAGCATACGTGGGTTGCGGTAGAGCGCGCGGGCAATGCACAGGCGTTGGATCTGTCCTCCGGAAAGGCCCACGCCGCGCTCTCCGACGACCTCTTCGTAGCCGCGCGGGAGGTTGCTGATGAAGCCGTGCGCGTCGGCTATCTTGGCTACCTCGATGACGTGACGCCGGTCCGGGTTCTCGTCGCCCGCCGCGATGTTCTCAGTGATGCTCCCGGAGAACAGCAGGTTGGACTGCATCACATAACCGATCTGCGCACGGTAGTACTCGAGATCCATCGCCGTCAGGTCGTAACCGTCGACCATGATTCGGCCTTCGGTCGGCGGATAAAAACCCACCAGCAGCTTGGCCAGCGTAGTCTTGCCCGAGCCGCTGAGGCCGACCACCGCGACCATCTGGCCCGGCTCGAGCTCGAAGCTGATGTTCTTCAGCACATAGGCCGACTCGGCGTCACCATAACGGAAGAAGACGTTCTCGAACTTCACCTCGCCGTGCAGGTCCGGCAGCACGACGCGCGAGGCGACGTCTTCGGTGCGCTGTTCGGGTTCTATGTCCAGCACATCGCCCAGTCGCTCCATGGCCACGCCCGCCTCGTGAACCTGGTTCCACAGGCCCACCAGCCCGAGCAGCGGGGCCATTACACTGCCGGTAAGCGCGTTGAACGCAATCAGCTGCCCGATGGTTAGCTCGCCAGCGAGCACCAGGCTGGCACCCAGCCACAGGATACCGACGGTGGTAGCGGCGTTTAACAGCTGGCTGACAGCCCCGACCAGGATGTTGAAGCGCTTGGCGCGATACTGGATATCGAGGGATTTGGCGTAACGGCGTTCCCACTTCATGCGCATCAGCCGCTCGAGCCCCATGCCCTTGACCGTCTCGGAGCCGCCGAGCGTCTCCATCAGCACCGCCTCGGCGTCGGTGCCGGCAGAGAAGGCCTCGCGTGCGTAACGCTTCAGACGCGGTGTGACGGCGACTGTGAGAACGACCAGCGGCACCACGAAGGCCATGAGCAGCAACGTCATCTTCACGTTATAGAGAAACAAAATCGTGAAATAGATAAACAGCATCAGGATGTTCAGCGCCGTGGTCACGGTCGACTCTGTCAGGAATGCGCGGATGGTCTGGTTTTCCTGAAAGCGCGCGAAGATGTCACCTGTACGCCGTGTCGCGAAAAACTTCATCGGCAGCGACAACGTGTGCCGCAGGAACTGCGACATCATGGCGAAGTCGAGATTACGCACCATGTAGTTCGACAGGAAAGCGCGCATCACTGCGGTCAGCTGGGAGAACACCTGCATCACGACCAATCCGATCAACAGCAGATGCAGCAGGCTAAAGTCCTGGTGCACGATCACTCGGTCGAGGATGTTCTGCACGATCACCGGGGGTACAACGCCGAGCAGCTGGATGACGAAGGTCGCCAGGAACAGATAGCCGAGGATCTTGCGGTACGGCCTGAGGTAAGAGATGAAGCGCACCCAAGGCGAGCGCGCCGCGGCCAGCTGCACCATGTCGGACGTTGGTGTGAACAACAGGCAGGTGCCGCTCCATCCCTTCTCGAAGTCTTCCACCGAGAGCTTCCGGAAACCCGGTCCCGGATCCGCCACCCAAACGTGCTCGCTGGAAACGCCGTAGACGATTATGTAGTGATACCCCTCCCAGTGGGCGATAAAGGGCAGGTCAAAGCCTTGTAGCGCATCGAAGGTGCATTTCACCCCACGGGTGTTGAACCCCAGTGAATCACCAACGCGGGAAAGGCTGTCGAGCGTCGCGCCCTGGGTCGTGACGTTCGCCATCTCGCGCAGTTTGCCCAGTGTCATCGGGATGCCGTGATGCTTGCAGATCATCGCCAGGCAGGCGGCACCACAGTCCATCTCCTCGGCTTGTTTGACCAGCGGAAAGCGCTTGATGATGCGCTCGCCGATTTTCGGTTGCGAGTGCAGGTCGAGCATGAGCGGACGGTGCCTGCGCTCCTCAAGCTTCTTCTGACGCTCGAGTTCCCGCTCGAAGAATCCGATGCGATCGGTCAGCACCCCGCGGAGCGCGGTGTTGTGCACGAGCAGCAGGCGCACGGTCTGCTCCGGGATCACCAGCAGCACGGCGTCGGTCACGGCGTCGACGCGGGCGGGCTGTTCCTGGCGCAGCAGGCAGGCCTTCTCGCCAAATACTTCCCCGGCATCCAGCTTCATCACCGAATAGGTCTTGCCTTCCTCGGCTCGCTTGAGCTCCACTGTGCCCTGCCGGACCACATACAATCGGCGGTCTTCGCGGTTGCCCTGTTCGATAATCGTCTGTCCCGCGACCACGCGCTTCAGGCCGATCTGGCGGATCACCTGATCGATCTCGTCCTGCTCGATCTTGCCACGCAGATCGAACAGTTTGATCAGGAAGTCACCCGCTGAACGGCGCGCGACCAGGCCGGTCAGGTGTTCGTGCGCCGCGCGGTTGGCCGCCAGCAGGGGAGGGAAGACATCTCTCGGGATGGCCAGCAGCTCGGTCTTGCGCGATGTCCGCAACGAGGTGCCGTGTCGGTGCTCGCGCAGTGCGGCGATTTCGCCGATGACCTCGCCGGCCTTGCGCAAGCCGACGCTCGTATCCTTGCCGCCTTCCTGGGTAAAGAGTCGCACCGAACCCTTGCGCACGACGAAGACATGGTCGGCGGGGGCGCCTGCGTCGGCGATGCTCTCGCCCATGTCGAGGTGACGCACCTCGACGCGCTGCCCGATCTGCCTGAGCTCGTCCGCGGTGAAGGCGGAGAAGAATTCGACCTGCGCGAGAAAGTCGGCCAGCGATGGTTCAGCAGTTTCGTTCACTCACTTCCCTCTGGATGGCTCCTGACCCTGCCTTGCGGGCCTTTGTGCGCCACGCCCGGAATACGCCAAACCCGGACAACCCTCAGTAGATCTCGACGCGATGCTCGCGCGCCTTGGTCGCGAACCACGCCTCGCGCAAGGTCCGTTTGACCTCTTCCCGGGTCTCCTCCGTCAGCGCGGCCGATTCCTTGCGGTCGATACGGAAGATTTCGTAGAAGCCTTCTCCGAGGGTGGCGAAGGGTCCGATCACCTCGCCCTCGGCCGCGTTGAAGATCTTGCCTTCCACCTCGGGTGGCAGTGCGCCGCGCAGAACGCGTCCGATGCGGCCATTCTGGTCGCGCGTGTCGGCCAGCGAGTATTCCTCGACCAATTCCTCGAACGCCTCCGGCTCCTCGCTCAATATCGAGCTGATCTCCTTGGCACGCCCTTCGGAATCGACCAAAATATGGCTGACTTCGATGGCATCGAACTTGGGCGAGTTGAGCTTGAAATACTCGTCGACGGCCGCTTCGCTGCAGACCTCGTCCATCATCTTTTCGTAGTAGAGCGTGTCGATGATGAGCTGCTCGAAGTCATCCAGCGTCACGCCGAGATTGTCCAGGTAGCGGTTCATGTCCGCGGCACGGTGCAGGCCGCGCGCACGCCGCAACTGGTCGGCCCTTTCCTGGATCTCCTCTTCGGTCAACTTGACCTTGTGCCGCATCGCGGCGTGGCTGGTCAGTTTTTCCTTCACCAGGTCCTCGATCAGTGAATCGAAGCGCCCGGTCAGTTTGAGTAACTTGACGAACGTATCGGCGTCGGTGACTTCGTCGTCGATCCTGAACACTTCTGCCATGCGACCCCCTGTTGTGGTTTCCATCCTGCGGCCCTGTCGGTGCCGCGAAAAAAACTGATGTCAGATATTGCGCAGCGGATCCAGCGCGAGGTCGATCAGGCGCCGTTCCCGCACCACGATCTCGGCTGTCGCCACCATGCCGTAGCGCAGTAGGTAGACCTGGTCGCCGACCTCGAAGCGGTCGCGCTGCAGGCTGACGCGGGCCTCGTACACGGGTTCTTTCGTACTCGGTGACATCTGCGCAGCGGGTGCCAGGTATTCCAGCACACCGTCGATCTGACCGTAGCGCTGGTACGGAAAGGCGTTGAATTTCAGCTTAACCGGCTGACCCTCGCGGAGAAAGCCGCGATCGCGCTCCGGGATCTCGAGCTTCAGTACGGCCTTTGCATCGCTCGGCGCTATGCTGCCGAGCGGGGCGTTGGCCACGACCTTTTCACCCGGCTGTGTGACCGCCAGGCTGGTCACAATGCCGGACACCGGCGCGAGCACGCGCAGAAAGTTCTCCGCGTCGATGTTGTCGAAGCTGACACGCGCCGCCGCCTGGGCGCGCAGGCGCGCGCTGCTTTGCTCGGCCTCGATCTTGCGTCCCTCGTGTTCCAGGTCCTTGAGCATGCGTGCGTGGCGAATCTCCAGCTCGATCAGTGTCTGATCGCTGGCCTCGAGCTCGGACTTGGCCTGGGTACGGGCACGTGACAACTCGAACTCCAGTTCCCCCAGCTGAGCCTCCGCGACCTTGAACTGGGCATCCGCGGTGGCATAGGTGTTTCGCCGGTCTTCGACCTCCTGCCGCGATACGCCACCCTCGCCGGGACTGTTGAACAGACGCTCGTACTTGCGCAGTTCGGCAAGCGCGACATCGCGGGTGCGGCCGGTCGTCTCCAGGTTGGCCCGTGCCTCGGCCAGGCGTGCCTTGTGCGCCTCGGTCAGGCGGCTCAGCCCCTCGGCCACGCGTTTCTCATGCGCCGCGCGCTCAATCTCGATCTGTCGCTCGAGCGCCTCGGCCTCTTTCAGCCGCAGCGCCTTGATCTGCGGAAAGCGCCGCATTTGGAATTCTGCCTCCGACAGCGCAATCTCGGCATCCAGCGCGTTGGCAGCCACCTCGACCGCCCGCCTTGCATTGAGGCGAGCGATGACGTCGCCCTCCGTGACCGGCACCCCTTCGGCCACGTACAGGTCGACCAGTTCGCCCTCCACCGGCGCGTAGAAGCGGCGTACCTCGCCTTCGGGCTGCAGCACGCCGGAGGCCGAGACGATGACGTCCGCATGCCCGACGAAGGCCCAGACGATCGCCGCCAGCATCAGGCCGGCGATCACGGTGATGGTGCCCACGATCAGCCGTGAGGGTTCGGACGTGAGGATAGCGATGCCTTCGGCACTGTGTTCTTCCAGGGCGATCGACAGGCGTTTGAGTTCGGGTTCTTCCATCAGCTCAGCTCGCATTTGGGCCTGTTCAAATTACGCGCACCGTTGGTTTGCGACCCAAATCGCGTCGCGCGGGGTTGCTCGCCGTTCATTTGGGTTCACTAATTTTCTCGTCTTGCACCTTGCCTGAGGCGATCCGGGGCAGCAACGCCCGCTTTCGACTCAATGCCACATCGTTGAGCACGCCCTGCAGTTTATCCAGCGACTGGTGCTGCAGCGCCACCTCCCGCGCGATTGCCCCCAGCAGCAGGCGTTGTTCCTCGGGGATCGCTGTCTTCGCACGCGCGTACGCCCGGGTGGCGCGTTCCGCCGCGGCAGCGGCGGTTGACAGCGCCCCGGCACGCTCGATGTAGGCCTTGCCGATGCGCGACTCTAGGCGGTGGGTGCTATTGATGCCGCCTTGATCCTGGTACGAGGACCAGGCTACCGCGGCGGCCGCGGCTGCCTGCTGCGCGCTTCGCGTGGTCTGTTCGCGGCTTTGCAGATAAGCCTCTCGCAGCGACCGCAAGAAAAACTGATCACGGTCACCGTCGAGTGCGTGAAAGAAATCCAGCAGGCGGTCATCGTCGGCATCGCTGCCGCGTGCGGCCTGCACCTCGGTGAAACCTTCAGCGACGCGCCCCATGCGATCGATTTCACGGCGCGCGATCGCCTTCCAAGGCGTTTCGAGCAGCGGCGTCAGTCGGTCGCGCGCGGCATCGATCTGGCCGGCCCGCCATAGGTCCAGCGCCGCCGTATAGCCCTCGAGGAAGCTGTCGGAGGGGAGCCGCTCCTGCGCAAGGCGGGCCGCCGCCTCGGCGAAGGGTGGAGCATTAAAACGGGCGTTTGCGGCGAGTCGTGCGGCCTCGGTCTCGCGGTCTTGCTGTAAGGCCTCGAGAATGGCTCGGTACCCGGCAAGGTCCTGCCGCAGTTGGTCGAAGCCGGTGAACTGCCCGTAGCGCGCCGCCACGCGGCCCAGTTCCACGTCCAGCCGGTCTAGGGTGCCCTGCGCGAGGTGGGTGCGCAGGAGTCCGGCGATCTGCTGCTGGGCTGGCCAATAAACCGCCAGCTTGCTCTCCAGCGTGCGGATCTGCGAGGCGGCGCGGCGATAGGCGGCCTCGTAACGCCCCGCCAGTTCCGCCTGTGCGGGCGGTAGCGCGGCGAATAGACGCTCGGTGACCTGACGATTGCCCGGCCGTGGGCTCTCCCAGGCCTCGACCAGGCCAGCGAGCCCCGCCGTCTCCTCGTCGAAGAGGCGCAGCGGGACTTCGGGTCCACCGCGCATTTTGATCGTCGCCTGGATTTCGCCGATGAGTGCGAGCAGGTCGAGGTATTCGCCGGCGGCCGTGAGTGGTTCTACGTGCTTGCGGCCGTCATCGATGACGGCCTTCATATCATCGAACTGGGCTGCGTCCAGCGCGTCCAGCCAATGCGGCAGCGTCTTGGTGATCAGCGCCCGCAGTGCCAGGCGGCTCATCAGAGCGCCGCTGTCGCCGCCTGTCTCGCTGCCGCGGGCCAGGTCCAGGGCCTCGTCGAAGCGTTCCTGTTCGATCAGCGACTTCACGCGATCGGTCGGTGAGGGTTGCAGCAGCCAGTAGCCGCCCGCGAGCACCGACGCGGCCACCAGCACCGAGACCAGCTTCGCGCGAAGGGTCATGGCGCGTTCCCTTCCCGCGACGGTCAGTCCCAATCGGCGAAGCAGGCTGGGTCTGCGGCCGGCCGCGCCGGCGC
>JBATKF010000211.1:0-2481 GCA_049669185.1 Sedimenticolaceae bacterium
AGGTCCCACACGAAGTTCAACCAGCGGGCCGGGGCGCCTTTAAGGTCGCGCAGTTCGGTTTCGCCCAGCCGAAATCGCAACTGCCACGCGACATCGATGTATGGCTCGAGCAAGGCATCCACGGTCCCGCGCCAGTTGACGAGCTCGACGCAGTGGCCGAGCAGCGACAACCCGAACACCGCCTCGACGCTGCTGACCAGGTGCAGTTCGCCGTCGTGCGGGTCCAGCCGCGAACTGTAGATGCGCAGGTGCCGACAGGGGCCGTCGTCGAATTCGGCCGGCCCTTCGCCCTCTTCCGGCTGCCAGGCCAGATCGCCGAGCAACGCGTAAGGGATCGTCAGGGGAAGCCGCAGTTCGGTGTCTGCCGGCGTACAGGGCGCCGCCGCCGACCACAGCAATGCCAGCAGCCCCAGCAGACGCCATCCGACGCCATTCCCGGCGTCACGCACCGACAGTCCCGATCGCCAGGGGGGTCTGCAGAAGCCGGGAGCAGGGATTGGCGAAGATAACCGCGGGACCGCAAAACGTGGTCGGTCGCTCATCAACGATGTCGCATTCCTTTGCAGGCGGTAACCGGGCGAATCCATAACAAGTTGCGTTCATGGAAGTCAGTGTACTGGCATATCGATTGCCAAAGCCAAAGGCACGACAAGGTGGCAGCCCGATACTTTGACTAGCACCTTCCGTTGACGCCGCCGCAGATCAGAACTGAAGCTTCCTCCGGTTTGGCGTCGAAGTTGTCTGCTATACACTTGCCGGGGATCTGGACTCCCGGCTGCCTATGCCCTTTCATAAGCGAGATCAAACCGGAAAGCCTGTTGGCTGACGCTAAAGCGGCCGGAGAGAACGACCTGCCTTGAGTATTGCTTGTAGCTGGTCTCAGAAACACCCGTGCCGAAAGATGTCTTCCGCTCTTGCAACTGAGCGGTCGTTCACCCGATGCTATCCGACTGATGGATTGGCATCATGTTCAGCTATCACATACCCGCAAATGACTGGCGGCTTGTTTGGTCGTCTCCAATTATCGCGCCTTGAGCGACGGGTCGCGCGACCCCACCCAGTCGTGCGGGCAGTTGACGCAAAACGCTTGTCCGGCTGGTCGAGCTCTACGACCGCAATGGCCGCATTCGGTGATGCGATTCATACCGCCGCGACAATCGAAGCAACTTCCAATCTCTCCCCACAAACACCTAACCGCCTGATCCCCGTGGGCATTCCCACCCCGCTACTTCGTAATCGTCTGAATTCCTTCGCAAGCACCAGGTCAAGCTCTTGAGCCACCGCCCCAGGAAAAGGTTCGGCCAGAAGTGTTTCCCGAAGGGGTTTTTCTGCGTTTTCTGCGGAGTTACAGAGGCGTGAACAAAGACTGCCGACAAATTCGCCTAAGCAATTGTCGTCACCCTGGTTGGCGGTTTCTGAGAGAGACTCCTCTGGGCTGACCCCAAGATTTGCATCCTTTCCTGGCTGATGAGCTAGGCTTTCATAGAGCCTAGCTGTCGCTATCCGTGTCGGTTTTCAGAGGATTGCATCATGAAAGGCACAATTGATCTGGTTATTCGGGACGGGCAGGTCGTCGACGGAAATGGCGGCGAGTCGGTTTGCGCCGACGTCGCGATTGACGGAGGTCGAATCGTCGAAATCGGTGAGGTCCGAGAAGCAGGGCGTGAAGAGATCGAAGCCCGGGGCAAAGTGGTTACGCCGGGCTTCGTTGATATCCACACCCACTACGATGGCCAAGTCACATGGGAAAAGCACTTGGTGCCTTCCTCGGCTCATGGTGTGACCACCGTTGTCATGGGCAACTGTGGTGTCGGCTTTGCACCATGTCGTGCTGATCAGCACGAACTTTTAATTCAGCTGATGGAGGGAGTGGAAGATATTCCACACCCGGTGCTGGTGGACGGTCTGCCCTGGACCTGGGAGAGCTATCCCGAGTATCTCGACTACCTAGCCGGCCGCTCTTTTGATATGGACGTTTGCAGCCAGCTTCCGCATGCCGCACTGCGCGTCTACGTCATGGGACAGCGCGGTGCGGATCGTGAATCTGCGACTCCTGATGACCTCAAGGCCATGTCTGAGCTGGCAAGGGATGCCATGCAGGCCGGGGCACTGGGAATCACAACATCCCGTACATTTTTCCACCGTTCCAGCGATGGCAAATCTACGCCTAGCTTTGAAGCTGCAGAGAACGAATTGCTTGCACTGGCAGGCGTTCTGAATGAACTGAACCGCGGTGTGATGCAGCTGATCATGGACTTCGACCCAGTTGAGGAGACGTTTGATCTGTTGCGTAGAGTTGTGAAGCGGTCCAATCGCCCCTTGTCTGTGTCACTACTTGAAGGCAGCTATGGCCCGATGACTCTGCGCTGGCGCGACATACTTGACTGGGCAGCCGAGGCAAGCGCCGCAGGGCCGCCGATACGCGCCCAGGTCCTCAGTCGCGCAATCGGCGTCATGCTGGGCCACGAACTGACGTTGAAC
>JBATKF010000212.1:0-1591 GCA_049669185.1 Sedimenticolaceae bacterium
CCTCCAGGTCGGCCTCGTACTGTGCCGCCGTCACGCCGTCTATCCCCACCGCGCCGTCCTTGCGCGTGCGCCGGTACGCTTCGCGCAGCCACACCTCGTCGATGTGATGCGCCAACGTCGTCAGTACCCGCTTCGGCTCGATCCGAGCCAGTTCCGCTAGCTTCTCTTGTCTTGTTGAGATGATCTCTCGGCCCAAGGTCCCAGTCATCTGTCCCTCAAGAAGCCCCATCGTCCGGTCCACCGCTTCCCTTCACCGGGTCCCCTGGGGCGGGTTCCCCGGCTTCCGCAGTACTATCAGTGGACTCCGACTTCTCGCCTTCCGTCCCGCCGCGCTTCGTTGCCTTCGCTTGGCGGTACCACCCGTTGCCCCGCTTCGCTCCCCGGGGCGAGGCAACTCCCGGGACCTGGACTATTTACTACCGCGGCGCCCGTACCGCCTCTTGGGGTGGAGAAAACGAGATCTCCCAGGTTCCTGGGCGACCCTTGCCTGCATGCCCCGCTCTTAGACCCCGGCGGACCGCTTAACCCAGGCCAGCTCAGGGTCAGCGATGCTGCCTTCCGCGAACTTAACGACGTCGGCTCCGCCACAATGTCACTTTCGAGGCTCAATCACGCGGCCTGCAAGCACCCTGTGTACGCTTCGCAGCCGGGGTCGCCCCCGGACCACGCAACACTCGGTTCCGGCGGGTGGCCAACCTTTGCCGGGTCAGGACTCTCACCTGCTGGGTCGCACAGAAGGTTTCCATCATGGCTATCCTTCTACATGACTTCCCCCTTCACCAAGCTTTGCCTGGCGCAATAACCGCCTGATTTGCGCAGCCCTTTGGTTTTGCCCGAAACTTAACGCCTTCATTTCTCGCACTTTTGGAAGGCTAACCCCTTGAGCCACCGTCCCAGGAAAAGGTTCGGCCAGAAGTGTTGCCCGGACTGGTTTTTCTGCGTTTTCTCTGGAGTTAGAGAGGAGTGATCGACGGCTGTCGACGATTTCGCCGGCAGCCCGCGCTCAATGCACACCAGCGCACCTGCTTGCTTGAGTATTGGGCGATCCGATTGGCGCATCTGAGGTGCGCCGATCTGGTAATGGTGCCACGCCGAATTCGGTAACAGTTAGACACGATTAGCAGGCTGTGAGCCGTCTCTTAGGAGTCGACAGGTGTTTCTGGCTGAAACGAAAGCTGCCTGAATGTTAACGATCCGGTTGCGAAAACCGCATGGAGCTTGACCGGCCCGCACAGATATTCGATTTCGCACGTTATACGGGGTAGCGTCGGATCCGTTCCGGGTCGTAGTCTTGCCGATATCTCAATGGCCTGGCCGGCGTCGCTCGGTATCGACAGACATGTGCAGCTCGCAATCTGGAACTGCCGCCGTCGATAGGGCGCGCTCATCAGCCGCCACCAACCGGCCGGCCTTACTGGAATCGGGTCTTCCCATGTCATGTTCTGGGCTGCTGCATAGGGTATTGAGGGCGCGCCGCACGCCAGCAATTTCAAGAACGATGACGAGCTTTGATTCAGCTCGATCAACCGCCACGCATCCGGTGCCAGCACGGCAACCAGCCTGCCGCCATCGCCAGTATTGAACACGAGGC
>JBATKF010000213.1:0-6933 GCA_049669185.1 Sedimenticolaceae bacterium
GGGATGGGAATGCCCATAGGGATTGGGGAGTCAGCTGCTCGTGGGAGAAGAAAGTGGATCGCTTCGATAACAAGCACCACAAGGAACACAGGCTGCTGCTCAAGCATCTCGACTACATATGCAATGCAATATCAAAGGGCGAACGCCCGGCGTTTTATTCGCAATACGATGTCTCCAATGACTGGTTCCTCGCGCACATCATGGGTTTCGATAAGACTTTGGGCGCCTTTCTCAACAGCAAAGGCGTGTATTGACCATACTGCAGCCGCAGCCGCCCATCTAGGCGGCTTTCTCTTTGGCGCGGCGCGGCATTCCAGAATCAACTCTTTGGGTCATCAACTACAGCAAGAGCTTGTGTCCAGCTGGATCGGAGGGCACGGCACAGTCCCGCAAGAACAAAATGCACAGCAGTCACCCTGCTTGGGCTTCAGCAATACTCCGCAGCCTTTGCATTCGTGATACCACTCGCGGCGTCAGTGGGCATCGTCTCTGCTTCCTGATGCCCGCATTCAGGACACCGGACGTAGACCGCAGGATGACTTCACTGCTCACGGAATTGCCCCCGGCCACGCCAACTCAGAATACGGAAATTCTAGACAAGGACCGGAGGTCGAAAAATGACCGCTTACGAGTGGACGCGATCCGTTTTTCATTTTGAGCTGATCGGCCTTGTGGGGACTATTGCACGGCGGCGCCAACCAAGCCGTGATCGAGATGCTGCAGCGGCTGCACGACAGTGGTCAAACTCTGGAAAGCTTTGTCAATCAAGTCAAGAACAAGGAAGCCGGGGTCAGATTCATGGGCTTTGGCCATCGTGTATACAGAAATTTCGATCCGCGCGCGAAGTTGATAAAGGAGTCCTGTGACCGTGTCTTGGCAAAGCTCGGCATCCACGATCCGCTGCTCGATCTCGCCACGCAACTCGAGGAAATCGCGCTTGAGGATGACTATTTTGTTTCGCGAAAGCCGTATCCCAACGTGGATTTCTACAGCGGGATAATGTTGCGCGCCATCGGCATACCTCAGGACACGTTCACGGTCATGTTCGTAATGGGTCGCCTGCCGGGCTGGATTGCCCAATGGCGCGAAGTGCATGTGCAACCGCCGAAGATCGATCGTCCGCGCCAGGTATATATCGGCGCCAACGCGCGGGACTGCGTGTCCGTCGAGGAGCGCCGCTGATACCATTCCAGTGGTCCATCCTTAGACTTCCGGGGCGCGGGTTCGGCCCGCGTCCGCGGCCCAGAATCGAAAAGGCCAGACCCTGAGGCCCGGCCGTTAAGATATGACTGGCGGAAACCGTTCAGCCCAACAAGTGCTGCACCGCCGCCCGCTCTTCCTGTAGCTCCTGCTTCGTCGCATCCATGCGCTCGCGGCTGAAGTCGTTGATGTCCAGACCCTGGACGATCTCGTAGCTGCCGTTCTTACATACGCAGGGGTAGGAGTAGATGATGCCTTCCTCGATGCCGTAACTGCCATCGCTGGGGATCGACATGCTGACCCAATCGCCCTCGGCTGTACCCAGGGCCCAGCTGCGCATGTGGTCGATAGCCGCCGAACCGGCCGAGGCCGCAGACGACGCGCCGCGCGCCTTGATGATCGCCGCGCCGCGTTGCTGTACGACCGGTATAAACTCGTCCTTCACCCAGCCCTGATCCACCTGCGGCAACGCGGCTTTGCCATTGACTAGCGCGTGGTGGAGGTCCGGGTACTGAGTGGCGGAGTGATTACCCCAAACGATCATTTTTTGAATGTCTGTGGTCAGGCAGTCAAGTTTGTCGGCCAGTTGGCTGAGTGCGCGGTTGTGGTCCAGGCGGGTCATGGCAGTAAATTGCCGCGGGTCCAGATCCGGGGCGCTCTTCATTGCAATCAGCGCGTTGGTATTGGCCGGGTTGCCCACCACCAGGACCTTGATGTCGCGGCTGGCGTGCTCGTTCATCGCTCTACCCTGCGGGCCAAAGATTCCGCCGTTGTCCATCAGGAGGTCTTTGCGCTCCATGCCCGGTCCGCGCGGCTTGGCGCCAACCAATAAGGCATAATTCGCGTCTTTGAAAGCGACGTTAGGGTCGTCGGTGCAAACGACGCCATGCAGTAACGGAAACGCGCAGTCGTCCAGTTCCATGCGAACGCCTTCTAGGGCACCGAGCGCTGGCGTTATTTCCAACAACTGTAAAATAACCGGTTGATCTTTGCCCAGCATATCGCCGGCGGCGATCCGGAACAGCATTGCGTAGGCTATCTGGCCCGCGGCGCCGGTGACAGCTACTCTCACAGCTTCCTTCATAGGTATTCTCCTTACAAAGGGTTGGAATTAGGATTGGCGCCCTGCTGGTGACCGCAGCTCGGGCATTGCCGATTCGCGGCACCGGATTTATCGGAACTAAGATAATTTATTGGTATCCAGATCGGGACGAAACTATAGCGGCCCCGCATTTATTCTTCCAATCTATAGAACAATAAGCGATATTGATGCGTTTAATGCTTATTGAGCCAGGTAACCGGCAATAGCGCGCGAACACCCCAATACGCCCCCCTATCTCCGCATTGGAGTCAATTTCTTGCTGGGGTGGTTTAAACATCCGGGAATGCCCTTCCCGAAAAGGTCTTATTGGCGGCCTTTAACGCGAACGCGATAGCTGGTGATAGGCTTTTTCTAAGTGGAAGTGATTGATTTACTGAGTAAAAAAGGAATGGACAGTTTGGGGTCAGAGTAAAAACTCCTGCTGACCATCTGTCATCTCGGGCGCGCTTGGCTTGGGCCCTCGTTTTTTCGGGCTTACCCGCACGCCGGTCAATCGCTCGATCTCGCGCCTGAACTGGTCATTGCCGAGTGCCAGGCCCTTGTTTACGGCCGTCCGGACCTGATTCAGTAGCTCTGGGTCGATCTGCCCTCGAAACATTTCTCGATACCGTTCGGCACGTTCACAGTTGGTCCGGCCAAGGCGTAGCCACAGGTCGTGGGGCGTCCACAAACGCCTGGGCTTGGCTTGGGCGTTTGCCGCATAGCTCGACCATCGATATTTACCGGGATGCTCAACCATACCGGCACGGACGGGATTCAGTTCGATGTAGCGCTGGCAGAGCAGCAGGTAGGCCTCCGCGTCGATGACACAGGACTTGAAGCGTCCTTCCCAGAGCGTACCGCTGCGCCGGTACATGTAGTTGAAATAGCGCACATAGCGGCGGCCCAGGCTTTGCATCATGCGTGAAAGGCCGTCCGGCTCCGACGGCGTGGCCAGCAGATGAACGTGATTGGTCATAAATGCCCAGGCGTGGATGGCGACCTGGAACTTGGCTGCTGCTTCCTCGAGCCAGTTGGCGTAGGCGGCCAGGTCTTCCTCGCACGCGAAACAGGGTTGGCGATTGTTGCCGCGCTGAATGATGTGCTGTGGCACGCCGGCGGGGCATGCCCGGGTTGATCTCGCCATGTTTGATCATCCTTGATCCAGATACGGGAGGAGTCATTGAAGCGCACGGCCGGTGCATTGTGAAGGGGTTTTTACTCTGACCCCAAATACACTGCGTCATCACCACGCTGCCATCGTTTTTAGACGTCTGTCTCCTGGTGAATCGACAAACTTTGACGCAAGGTGGTGTCCTATTTTTTTCACTTTCGGCATACCATGCAGACTCGCACTGCGCAGATACTGATTCCGACCACCTTCGTGATGCTATGGAGCACGGGGTTCATCGGGGCGCGCCTCGGGCTGCCCTATTCGGAACCCTTCACCTTCCTTGGCATTCGTCTGGCGATCACCGCCGCCCTGCTGGGAGTGGTCGGTCTTGTGCTCAGATCTCGCTGGCCTGCGCGTTGGATGGATACCGGCCATATTGCTTTGGTCGGCTTCCTTTTGCATGCCTGCTACCTCGGTGGTGTGTTCTACGCCATCGAATTGGGTATGCCGACGGGAATTGCGGCCTTGATCGTTGGTCTGCAGCCGATTCTGACCGCCATCCTGGCGCAGATTGCCCTGCGTGAAACCGTATCCCTGAGGCAATGGTCCGGCCTTTTACTGGGCTTCGTCGGCGCCGCGATGACGCTGCTGGACAGAACCGGTGGCGGCAGTGATCTGTCATTTCTCGCCATTGCCGCCATTCTCACCGCCTTGGTCGGAATCACCATCGCCACCGTGTATCAGAAGCGTTTCTGCACGGACATGGATCTGATCAGTGGCACCACCATTCAGTACCTATCGGCCGCGACCGCGTTCGGCCTGGGATCCCTGCTGTTCGAAACCCGCGAGATCCAATGGACCGGCGAATTCCTATTCGCCCTCGGCTGGCTGATCCTTGTGCTCTCCATCGGCGCAGTGATGTTGCTAATGGTATTGATCAAACACGGCTCGGCAGCCCGCGTCACCAGTCTTTTCTACCTGACGCCACCACTGACCGCCGTTCTCGGCTTTCTGCTGTTCGACGAAAACCTGGGCCTGCTCGCTATGGCCGGCATGCTGGTGGCTGTGACTGGTGTTGCCCAAGTGGTCAGGCGCTAAGCCACCGACCCCTTTAATGACTTTCTCATCTGCTCCTCTGCATCGAATTGCATCCGGTGAGGGCGAACCTTTTCCTGGGGCGGTGGCTCAAGGGGTGTCCTGCTGTCCTTTCCCCTGACTGTAGGGCAGGTAGTGTTCGATCAGGCTTTGGCGGTAGTTGTCCGGGTTTGTCAGGGTGCCTTGAAAGATATCCGTGCTGCACATTGATGCGTACCAGCGTTGGTAACGCGACCAGGTCGCCCCAGTGGTGGGCAGCGAGAAGTCGCGGTAATGGCCGAGCAGAGCGTCGATTCGGTAGGCAAACGGGATCAGAGACAGGTCGACCGCGTTTACGCTGGTTCCGCCGAAAAAAGGTCCGGACGGGGATATCGCGTCGCTCAACTCCCGAACGCCCTCGATCAATGCCGCTCGCGAGGTTTCTCGATATTCGCCGGGCTGTTCCGCCTCAAGATACCGGTAGATGTAGGGCACGATCCGCTCGTTGATGTGGTCGACCCAGAAGCGGAGTTCGGCCTTGTCGTTTGGTGTGTTGGGAAACAAGGGGTTCGTATCGGGGGACAAATCCTCCAGATACTCGATGATTCTTGTGGAGTCGATCACCGTGGTCGAGCCTGTGGCTCTCCCGCCGGGCACAACGATTACCGGTACCTTGGCCCGTTTGCGCGAGATCTCGAGCCACCATTGCGATTCCCGATAGGGATCGACTTCGATGTACTCGAAAGCGAAACCCTTATACAGCAGCGCCATCCAGGCGCGCTGCGCGAACGGGCAGTACCAGGCAGAGTAGAACTTCAACGGCGGCTCGCCGGCAAGTGGGTGGCTTTCCATGGGGCTCTCAGCCCTTCGGTAGCTGGTCGTCGATGTCGACGATGCGACGGTCGTAGTGGAAGTGGGCGTTCGACTGGAATTCCTCCGGTAGTTCGTCGTTGTTGCATTTGCGAATGAGTATTTGTGAAACCAATCGCCAGCCCATCGCATTGGTGTTGTAGACCGTCTCTCCGCAGTGCCCGCAGAACACGCGCGTCATCTCCAGCGTCGGATACTTGTACTCGACGGCATGCTCTTCACCCGACGTGATTCGGACCTGGTCGGCGTCCCAGGCTACGACCGAGTGATAGGGCACATCCAGCAGGGCCCGGCAATCCTCGCAGTGGCAGAAGGCATGGACCCTGGGGCTGCCAGTGATTTCAAGTTCAATCGCGCCGCAGTCACAGTGCACCGTGTAGTTCTTGCTCATTGCGATCGACTCCAAGAAGTGTGCATTCAGGTGCGCTTCGAAGCGCACGATTATGAAATAGTAGGGTGGGAATACCCACGGGAACCAGGGCGTGGACACAGATATTACGATGCAGTGAAATAAAATTGTTGCACTGCACAAAAACATCCACTATGCTGCACCGCAACATAGACGAATTCATCAACTGCGATCCCCGAGGGTTTTTCCATGAACAAGCTGGACTTCGCTTCTTTCGAAGAAATTTTCGCACCTGCCGTCAAGATCAACGAGATTGCTCTCAGCTACACAGAGAAGCTGGTTGAAATGAACATGGCCGTGATGCGCAAGCAGGCCGATGTGGCCATGGCCACTTGGCGTGCGGCCCTGTCTGTCAAGGACGCGACCGAAGCCAACAACTACGTGGCTGCCCAGAGCGAGGTTGCTCGCGAGTTGGTCGAAGGCTACATTGCCGACGCCAAGGCTGTTTCCGCGATCAGCCAGCAAGTTGCCAATGATGTTTACAAGGTAGTGACCGAAGGCATCGAGAAGGTTGCCAAAAAAGCGGCCTGATCGTCTGTCCGTCTGTTCGCTCGCCAAAGGCGGCCATCGGTTGACAACCGGTGGCCGTTTTGTTTTTTGCCGCAGGCAGAATACCCAGAACCCCGCTGGCGGCTAAGGACAGCTCCGCAGCCAAAAGCAGACTCCCGATGCGGCAGCTGTCAATGCCTGCTCCGCTTTCATGGCGTGCGGGATGCTTGTTAAACCGTGATCACTTCGTATCGACATTCGAAGCAATGACATCCCGTAGGAGTTGTCGTTCCATACGGGCGATTCTTTCACCCAAGCTTTTTTGTAAGTAATCCAGGGGAGGCCAGCGCTAATTTGCTCGCGGCGCTCATTAGCTGCGGATTTCCGATCTGGGGGGCTGCGCTTTTTATCTGGAAAACTAGAAAACAGCGAGCAAGTGTTTTGCTGCAAACCGTCGGCGGTCTCGCTGTTGGAGCGCTATTGCTTCAATTTCATAAAATTGTGCTGTTTTTCCTCTTGATTTTGTTTATCGAAGGCGTCCTTGGTATCCATTGACCAATCAGGGGGGTCCAGCTCTCATTGGGAAGCTTGAACGTTGGGTTGCATTGATCTGAAACATTCGCTCAGTGTCCCGGATATTGGATTGAAGCGCCAATACCGCGCCTTGAGCAGCCCCTCCCGGAGAGGGTATCGGGC
>JBATKF010000214.1:0-4313 GCA_049669185.1 Sedimenticolaceae bacterium
GACGATGAGTGGACAGCCTACCTCGATACGATCGACCGCGAAGCTTCTCCAGCAAATGCACTTGCACAATGGTTCGCGCAAACACAAAGAATCTCGATCCGGAAACCGCCAGCGCTCGCGGCATGAGTCACGCCGCCCAGCCGGTCGATGAAGCACGACAATAAACGAAGCGCGCCACGATATGAATGCGACATCGATCAATGATCTGTTCAAAAAGTCCAGACTTTTCTGCGCTATCAAAGACCGGCTCGAAGACGAAGACATCAAGGTCTTGTCGCTGGACGTGTTTGACACCCTCGTATTCCGGACCTGTGACGATCCGATGTCCGTGTTCGAACACGTGGGTGCAATCGCCGAGTCGGAGCGGCTCACCGACCCGGTCATCCCCTCTCACCTGTACCGATTTCTGAGACACCGGGCTTCGCTCAAGGCGCGCTGGACCTCGGCAAACGACGAGATCACGCTGGACGAAATCGCGGAACACCTTCCATTTCCGGCCCACGTCACCGAAAGGCTCCTGCAGCTGGAGCTCGAGGCAGAAACCTATTTCAGTTTCTTAGCACCCTTTGCCGACGAGATCTTCAGGCTGGCCTCCAGGATGAACAAGAAGGTCGCGTTAACATCCAATATGTATCTGTCCGGCAACGCGATCGCTGCAATTGCCCTGGATTCTGTTTCGCCCGGGGAAGACTACGAGGAACTGATCGTGTCGAGCGATCACGGGCTAAGCAAGACCAACGGCAGCCTGTTCTCGATTGTCTGTGACAAACTGGACGCGCTACCGCGAAACGTTCTGCATGTTGGCGACAACCCGTATGCCGACCTGGAGGGCGCGAGAAGTGCAGGATGCCGATCGCTGCATTTTTCTGCTGGCAAGGAATGGGAGGAACAGCAGAAGATCGAACAGAGGTTCAACCTGACGCTTCCTCGCGGCCAGAGCACAGCACGCAACCTTGCCGCGTTGATGAATCCCTATCACGAGGCGTCAGAACGTTTCTTTTTCCAGCTCGGCGCCACGATCTGGGGACCACTCCTGAGGGGATTCGCTGCGTGGATGACGGCGAGCTGCCGAAAGAACCAGATTGATCTGGTGCTGTCGGTGACACGGGAGGGCCATCTTTTCCATGAAGCACTTTCTCGACACATCAGGTTCGAAGGCGAAGCGCTGACGTCGAAAATCTTCGAGGGCTCCCGCCGATCGACCTTCTTTGCCTCGATTCCTGAAAACGAATTGCTCGAGGCGATTCAGGTCGTCTTCACCTTCACTCGGTTCTCGGTCCGCTCCTTCTTGTCTACGCTGGGATTGTCCTTTTTGGAGCACAGATTTTCCGCATACCTCGACCTGCCAATGCCGGACACGCTCTCCAAGTCCGTCAACGATCGGTCGCTAGCAAGGCTACTGCTGGATTCCGTGCAAGAGAATATTGGGCTTGTGAAGGAGCAGCTTCTATATTCGAAGCAGCTCCTGCGCAGATTCCTCGAGGCTAGGGTCTCCCCATCGAATCGATTTGCCTACTGCGATTTCGGTGGTGGCGGATCCTTCCACCGACACATGAATCGGGCGGTACCCGCGTTAAAATCAACGCTCAATTTCCTTTTTTTTGCCCACGGCGGTGCGGTCAGACAACTGGCCGACCTGCCGATCGATTCCTTCATTCCTTATAATCAACTCACGCTCTCCGCCATTGAGCATCTGAAACGGTCGAGAGAGATCTGCGAAATCCCCCTGACCGGCACCTCGGGGTCAATCATGGAGTATCAGCTGCGGGATGACAGTGAAGTTGTGGCCGTAGCCGATGTCGTCGAGATCGGCAAGAGAACCATCTCACAGGCATGCTTTGATGCCTTCCAAGCCGGAATGGCGAGCTACAACTGCGTGTACGAGCAACCACCCATCAACCGCATCATCCAGCCGATCGACGGCATCGCGGCCGCAAAGATGATTGAAAGGATGATCCACTTTCCGACGGTCTTCGAGGCGCACCACCTCGGCGGCATGCCGTACGACGACAACTTTGGGAAGGGTTGTGGGTACCCGGTCATTTCTGATGAACACATCGATTATGTAAACGCGATGGGCATCTGCGAGTTCTGGCGAGACTCAGCAACCCGCTCGCGCAGGCATATCAGCGAACTGCCTTGGCCGCACGAGATCTCATGGCCCCAGGGTCTGATCACAAGGATCGATCCAAACTGGTTGCAAGATCACTTTCTTCTTCGCCGCGGAGCCGAGAACGAGGAAGAGGCGGAGACCCTCGCGTCCTTTGTCAAAGCAGGGAATCATTCGACAATAGCTGTGTATGGCGCCGGAAAGTTCTTCGAGCAACTCCTGCCCCGCTTGCTAGCCGCAGGTGTCCAGGTGTCACATGTCGTAGACCGAAGGGCGCTGACCCGGCCATTCGAGATGCTCGGCTTCCACGTCGTCCCCCTGGATGTCGCAATTAACGCAGGGGCTAGAACATTCGTTGTCGCATCCGCGGCCTTCACGGTGGAGATAGCCAACACCATTCGCGCTTTCGCCACTGACAAAGGAGTGACCGTCGAAGTGATCGCCCTGCCCTAGCGTGCATTTATTGGATTGGTTAAGGAATTCATGGCGCGAATCTGCCTAGCTACCTGTTACCTGCGCCTCGAAGGTGACATTGTTGATGCGATCAACTCTTTGGGTGAGTCAATGCGGGTCCATGGTCTGCAACTTTGCCTCATCGCGACGAGCCAGTCCGAGGATCTGAATGTCCCGTGTCTGAGCATTCCCTACCTGCCGCTGGGTCTCCACAATCAGCCAGTACCGGAAGAACCCATCCCGCCTTTGGGTCAACTGGAGACGTTGATCGCCCAACATCGGATGTGGCGCCCGCGGTCCGTGGACGATGGAAAAGCGCAGTCAGGCATACGCCACACGCAGTTCTTCTTCGAAAAGGTGATGAATACGCTGCAGCCAGCGATTGTCTTGCTGTGGGACAAATCCAGCCCGCTTTCGAGAATGCTCGATGAGGCAAGCCGGAATCACGGGATACCAACCTACAATTTCGAAAGAGGCTTTCTGCCGAAAACGCTAATGGTCGATTGCGGCAGCTTCGGTATCTATTCCGAACTGGCCTGCTCGCTGACTCTTGAGAGCCTTCTGCAGCACGTTCGAGTGGACCACGCGGCATTGGCAGAAGCGCGCCGCATCTATCAGAGCGGAAAATGGGAGAAGTACACATCGCAAAAATCGACCGACCCCGAAGAAAAAACGAGCGCGGCGAGAGCGGACACCACCACCCCGATCGGCATCTGGTCCCAGTTCATCCCATCCGGAATCTACCCCCGGACGGTCAGGTCATCGCGAGACCATTTTCCTCTCTTCGAGGACTATTACAGCGCCATTGAGACGACCGTCTCCATTGTGAAAGATTTGTTGCCGAACGCGCGAATCTACTTTCGGGATCACCCCCTCAACCTAAAGAATTCTTTCATGGCCAGAACCTATGGGGACTGCAGGGTCTTACAGGGGCATGGAGGACATCATCTGGATCTGATGTCGGCAACGCATATCGATATCTTCCTTGGGGGGACCACGCTTCAGTTCGAATCTTTCTTGATGGAGAAACCAACGGTCCAGCTCGGTCGGACCTCGGTCGAATGTCTGCGCCCATACTACTCTCCCCTGTACTTCGAAAACGACCTTCGAAAGACGATCGTGGCCGCCCTGGAAAGGCAAGACTGGGATGACATGCGGCAGCGCATTGACAAGACCCTCTGGATGTTGATGGAACATTATCTCTACGGATACGGCGGTGCACCCGTCCGTCACAGTGTCGCTGATCTCGGCGAGCGGCTGGCTATTCGTGCTGGCTGGATGACCGACCCGGACATATCGCTGGACAGCGTGGCCCGGCAATTTCAGCAGCTCGCCGAACTCACAAATCAACACGGAATTCAGTAATGGCTATTCATGGCAAGAAGATAGTTGCGTTCGTACCCGCAAAGGGATCCAGTGACCGGATCGAGAACAAGAACACCCGACTTCTCGATGGCCTCCCTTTATACCTTCACGCAATTCGGTTGTTGATGAGCTGTGAATTCATCGACGAAGTCTACCTGGACACCGATTCGCAGGAGATTATCAAGGGAGCGACTCACTTTGGTTGCCGCTTTATCGAGCGTGATCCCAAGCTGGCCACCAATGCAACGGACGGGAACAAGCTGCTGCGCAATCAGATCGCGCACGCTTCAGCAGACATCTATATTCAGCTTCTCTGCACCAGCCCTTTCATCAAAAAGCAGACGATTCATGACGCCTGTTGCACATTGATCGATCAACCAAAGCA
>JBATKF010000215.1:0-1682 GCA_049669185.1 Sedimenticolaceae bacterium
CCTCATCAGGCTCGCGCCGTTGCGTCGTGTGGCGTGACTGACCCGGCCGGCGGCGGTCCAGATCGGGCTGGATGTCGGCCTCCGACAACGCCATGCCGGGCGGACAGCCGTCGACGATGCAGCCGATAGCGATACCGTGGCTCTCGCCGAAGGAGGTCACGGTGAAGAGTTTTCCGATGGTATTGCCTGACATTGTTTGAGGGCTCTTGAGCACAGACCGACAGGCCGCATGACCGTAGGTACGCAGAAAAGGTTGGTATTCTCCGCCATCGGTGGCCGCAAGGCCAAGGCGTAAAAAATCGCCGCCATTCTAGCGGCTGCCGGCAGTCCGCTAAAGCCCGGAGACCAGCTCCTCGATCTCGGCTGCGGCAGCGGCGAGATCGCCGCCCAGCTTGCGACACGGGCCCGCGTCATCTGTTGTGACGCCATCGACCAGCGCACCCAGGGCGTGGACCTGCCGTTCACCGCCGTCGGTGTCACACTACCATTCGCCAACGCGTCATTCGATGTCGTGGTGTCCAATCACGTGATCGAGCACCTCCCGGACGCCGCGATCCACGTGGCCGAGATCCGCCGCGTGCTACGCCCGGGTGGGATCGCCTACCTGGCCACACCAAACCGCTGGTGGCCGTGGGAGTTTCATACACGTCTGCCGTTGTTGCATTTCCTGCCAACGGAACTTTTCTCGCCGATCGGCAGACATCTTGGTCGACTCGACGAACCGTTACAACTGTTGTCGCTGCGCAGACTGCGGCAACTCACGCGCACCCACTTTGCCATCGACGTCTGGCATACCCGCATCCTGCACGCGCCCACCGACTATGCGCTGAACATCTCGCCGGCAATCGCCGCCGTGCTGCGCGCACTGCCGCAGCCATTGCTGGATGCCAGCGCGGGCCTGCAGCCGACGCTGATTCTGGTGCTGCGCATTCGATGAGCGATGACACTGACAAGCCGCGTCTGCTGGTACTAACAACAACGTTTCCACGCTGGGCCGATGACCATGAACCGCCGTTCGTGTTCGAACTCGCGTGGCGCCTGACAGACACCTTCGACGTGACCGTGCTCGCACCCCATGCGCCGGGAGCGGCGCGCCACGAGACGATGGCCGGGGTCGATGTGCATCGCTTCCGCTACGCCCCGGACCGGCTCGAAAAGTTAGCCTACGACGGCGGCATTCCGACGCGGCTGCGGCGTAATCCCTGGCTGGCATTGCTGCTCCCATCGTTTCTGCTTTCGCAACTCAGCGCAGCGTTCCGTCTCGCGCGCGCCAATGAGCCCGCAGTAATTCACTCGCACTGGTTGATCCCGAGCGGGCTGGTCGGCGCCGTGATCAAGGAGCTGCTTCCCGGCCGACGGAAATTGCTGATCACCGCGCATGGTGCCGACGTCCATGTCGGCGGCCGCTGGCCGGTCGGCTGGTTGAAACGCCAGGCGGTCGATTCGGCCGATATCATCAGCGTCGTCAGCCGCGCGCTGCGTGACCGCGTCGCGCCGCTAGTGCCGCCGGGCACGCGTGTCGACGTCGCCTCGATGGGCGTCGAGCTACAGACGCAGTTCGTGCCTGCCACGACACCCGTCGTCGAACCGGTACTGGTTTTCGCCGGCCGTCTGGTGGCAAAGAAAGGCGTTGCCGACCTACTCAACGCGATGCCGAAGGTACTCGAGCGGGTGCCCAAAGC
>JBATKF010000216.1:0-5986 GCA_049669185.1 Sedimenticolaceae bacterium
GGTGGTGCCCTTCGCCTGGCGAGGCAGCGCCGCCAGCCCACCGCCGCATGCGATCGGCGAGGTGGTCGCCGCGGATCTGCGTCGCAGCGGCCGTTTCAAGCCCTTAGCGACCGACGAGATGCTCGCAAGGCCAACGCGCGGCGACGAGGTCGATTTTCGCGACTGGCGGGCGCTGAACATCGAAAATCTGGTGATCGGTGAAGTCGCGCCGAATGGGCCGGGCGGCTATCTGGTCAAGTTCTACCTGTACGACGTTTTTCGGGGTGAGCAAATCACCGGCTACAGCATGCCGACGACGGCCCGCGACCTGCGTGCAACGGCACATCACATCGCCGACATCATCTACGAGACGCTGACTGGCGAGCCCGGCGCCTTCGCCACGCGTATCGCCTATGTGACCTCGGTGCGCCAGGGCAAAGACAAAGAACGCGTGGAACTGCGCATCGCCGATGCAGACGGCTATAACCCACAGACCATTGTTTCGTCGGAAGAGCCGCTGATGTCGCCGGCCTGGTCGCCGGACGGGACCAAGCTGGCCTATGTGTCGTTCGAGAACGCCCAGCCGTCGATCTGGGTGCAGGAGGTGTTCACCGGGCGGCGCGAGAAGATGACCTCGTTCAAAGGGATAAACGGCGCGCCGGCGTGGTCGCCCGACGGGCGCTACCTGGCGATGACGCTGTCGAAAGACGGTAACCCCGACATCTTTGTGATGGATATCGCGCGCCGCAGCCTGCGCCCGCTGACCCGACATCGGTCGATCGATACCGAACCCGCCTGGGCGCCGGATGGCAAGTCGCTAATCTTTACCTCCGACCGCGGCGGCTCACCGCAGATCTACAAGGTCTCGGTCAACGGCGGCGACGCCACCCGGGTGTCGTTCGAAGGCAGCTACAATGCACGGGCCTCGTATTCGCCGGATGGCCGCCTGTTGAGCATGGTAACGCGCGTCGACGGCCAATATCGCATTGCGATCCTGGACACGGAGACTCGCGACTTTCGCATTATGAGCACTGGTCGACTTGATGAATCGCCCAGTTTCGCCCCCAATGGCAGCATGATAATTTACGCAACGCGGGTGAAGGATAAGGGCGTACTTGCTGCCGTCTCGACCGATGGCCGAGTGCAACAGCGCCTGCGTCTGCAAGAAGGAGATGTGCGCGAGCCGGTCTGGTCACCCCATCAAAACCTGGAGAGGAGTCGCTAAATGAGATCTATGAGTACGGCCTGGTCGGTCATTGTCCTGACGGTGCTGCTGTTGGCCGGTTGTTCGAGCACCGGGACGATAGAAGAAGACCCGGGCGCCTCGATCGACGACCGCGGCTCTTCAGGTGCCATCACGTCTGGGGCACAGGCCGGCGGCGCCTGGGCCGGCAGTCCGCTGGAGAATCCGAACAGCCTGCTGTACACCAAGACGATTTATTTCGACTTCGATCAAAGCACGATACGCAGCGAATTCATCGACGTGCTGCGCGCGCATGCGGCCTACCTGAACAATAACCGGGCGGCCAGCGTGTTGCTGGAGGGACATGCCGACGAGCGCGGCTCCCGCGAATACAATATCGGGCTGGGCGAGCGTCGCGCCAACGCGGTCCAAAACTTCCTCGAGGCCGAAGGCGTCGACAGTTCCCAGATCAACACCCTGAGCTACGGTGAGGAACGCCCGGCCGTGCTCGGCGACGATGAGGTCTCCTGGTCAGCGAATCGTCGCGCTGTACTGGTCTACTAGCGCGCAGGGCGCCGATGAGATCAGATCGCAGTATGCTGCTGTTGCTGGGTCTGCTGCCGGTGGCAACACTGGCGGCCGATCCGCCGATGTCGCAGCGCCTGGAACTGCTCGAGCGTCGGGTCAATCGCATCACGGATCTGACGCTGCAGCTCGACGAAGTCCAACGTGAGAACCGAGAGTTGCGCGGTCAGGTCGAGAATCTCGGCTATGAGATCGAACAGCTCAAGCGCAAACAGCGCGACATCTATCTCGACATCGATCAGCGTTTGGGCGCCGCTCAGCCCGGTGCTAACCTTACCCCTGCTCCTGCCGTCACCGAGCAACCGCAGGTGCCCGGTGGTGCGGCTGCTCCCGTACCTGCCATGGTGGCTAAGCCGGCTGACCCCGCGCCCGCAACCGCAGCGGATCGCGCACAGATCCAAGCCGAGTATCAGGCCGCCTACGACCTGCTGAGTCCGCAGCAGAAGCGCTACCGTGAGGCCGCGACCGCGTTCGCCGCGTTCGTGGTGAAGTACCCGCACGATGAACTCACGCCGAATGCCCAATACTGGTTGGGAGAGGCTCACTATGTCTCGCAGCAAAACGACCAGGCCTTGGAGGCCTTCGAAAAGGTGGTGAATCGGTATCCGGAAAGTACCAAGGCCCCCGGCGCGCTGTTCAAGATAGGCCGGCTGCAGCAGGCGGCAGGCAATCCAAAGGCGGCGAGGGCCAGTTACCAAAAGGTGCTTACGGACTACCCGAATGCCCCCGCGGCCGGTCTCGCTAGACAACGCCTGGAACAGCTCGGCCCCTGAGTCTGCCCCGACGGGCAAGTCTTCATGGCACGTCTTCGTATCACCGAGATATTCCAATCGCTGCAAGGCGAGAGTGCCAGCGTCGGCTGGCGTACGGTGTTCGTGCGCCTCACTGGCTGTCCGTTGCGCTGCGGCTATTGCGACACCAGCTATGCCTTCAAGGGCGGCGAGTGGTGGCAGATCGACGCGATCCTCGACGAAGTGGCGGGATTCGCCGCGCACTATGTGACTGTGACCGGCGGCGAGCCGTTGGCCCAGCCGGATTGCCTCGGGCTGCTGAGCGCGCTGTGCGATGTCGGCTATCAGGTGTCGCTCGAGACCAGTGGGGCGATCGATGTCGCGCCAGTCGATCCGCGTGTAGTCAAGGTGATGGATCTTAAGACGCCGAGCTCTGGGGAGTGCGACAAGAATCTCTATCGAAATCTTGATTACCTGAGGGCCGGCGACCAGGTGAAGTTTGTGATCGCCGACGATGCCGACTACCGTTGGAGTTGCGAGCAGCTGCGCCACCATAGCCTGGCCACGCGCTGTGACGTGCTGTTCTCACCGGTTGCCGGCACGCTTCCGCCGTCCGAATTGGCCGACTGGATCTTGCGTGACCGCCTCGATGTGCGCTTCCAGATCCAGCTGCACAAAGCCCTGTGGGGAGACGAACCCGGCCGATGAACGATACGCCAAGCAAGGCCGTCATCCTATTATCCGGTGGGCTGGATTCCGCCACCGTGCTGGCAATCGCGCTCGCCCAAGGCTACCGCTGCTACGCGCTCAGTCTCGATTATGGTCAGCGTCATCATGCCGAGCTTGCGGCAGCCCGCCAGGTGGCTGCTGCATTAGGCGTCGTCGAGCACAAGATCCTGCCGCTGTCACTGGATGCGATCGGTGGCTCGGCGTTGACGGACCGCGCGATTGCGGTGCCCGAGTCGGGCGGCGAGGGTATCCCCGTGACCTATGTGCCGGCGCGCAATACGGTGTTCCTGGCGCTGGCGCTGGGCTGGGCCGAGGTGCTGGGTGCGACCGACCTGTTCGTCGGTGTGAATGCCGTCGACTACTCCGGGTATCCGGACTGTCGTCCCGCGTTTATCACTGCGTTCGAACGCCTGGCCAACCTGGCGACCAAGGCCGGGGTGGAGGGGAGTGCGTTCCGGGTGCATGCGCCGTTGATCGACATGACCAAGGCCGAGATTATTCGCACCGGTGCCGCGCTGGGGGTCGACTATGCGCTCACGGTGTCGTGCTATCAGGCGGACGCTGCCGGCGTCGCTTGCGGCCGCTGCGACTCCTGCCGTTTGCGTGCGGAGGGTTTCCACGCCGCCGGCATAACGGATCCCACGCGCTACCACGTCTAATGGTACATGCGCGCTCGGCGCCGACTGGCTCAGCGCCGGGCAATTCGGTACCCTCGTCCAAATGAAAATGGCGTAGCCGTATGACGTTGGACGAGAGGAGGTAGGGGTATGCTCTTTGAGACATTTGTCGACGCGGAAGCGATGCTGTTGTGGGGCGCGTTCCTGATCGCACTGGTGCTCGGCGCGGTCGTCAACAAGACCAATTTCTGCACCATGGGGGCGGTCTCCGACCTGGTGAACATCGGCGACACCGGGCGCATGCGCGCCTGGCTGTTCGCGATCGCGATTGCAGTGCTGGGTGTGGCGGTGCTCGAATACACGGGTCTCGTTGATGCGACTAGTACCTTTCCGCCCTATCGCGGCGGCAATCTGCTGCTGGCCGAGAACATCCTCGGCGGTCTGTTGTTCGGCATCGGCATGACATTGGCCAGTGGCTGCGGTAACAAGACGCTTATCCGCATCGGCGCCGGCAATCTCAAGTCGGTCGTGGTGTTAGTGATCATTGCGCTGATCGCGTATTTCATGATCAATCCCTTCCCGGGCTCGGATATAACGCTGATGAGCGTGCTGTTCTACGACTGGATCCGGCCGCTGGCGGTTAATCTCGGTAGCTCGCAGGATCTGGGTTATCTGCTCGGTGGTGATTCGGCCCCAAGCGCGCGTCTAGCAATCGGCATCTTACTCGGCCTCCTGCTGGTGGGGTTTGCGTTCAAATCGGCCGATTTCCGCGGCCACCGCGACAACATCCTCGGCGGCCTGGTGGTCGGGCTGGCGGTTGTAGGCGCCTGGTATCTGACCAGCAATATCAGGGTGGAGTCGTTCGACGGCAACATCCCCCTGGCGGAGTACTACCAACAGTGGGACATGCTGGCCGATTCGGACATTGGCAAGCCGGCCCAGGGCCGTCCACTGGCGCCGCAGTCATACACCTTTATCAACCCAATGGGGCAGACCCTGGGTTACGTGGCCGGGGGGTTCGAGCGCTCGCTGTTGAACTTCGGGGTGATGGCGGTGCTCGGGGTGGTGCTCGGCTCACTGCTGTGGGCGCTGCTTTCGCGCGGCTTTCGCATCGAGTGGTTCAGCTCGTCGAGGGATGTGCTCAGTCACGTGATCGGCGCGGTATTGATGGGCTTTGGTGGTACTCTGGCGATGGGCTGCACCATTGGGCAAGGCATCACCGGCGTATCGACACTGGCAATCGGATCAATCGTCACTTTCATCGCGATCTTCCTCGGCAGCGCGCTGACCATGAAGGTGCAGTACTACAAGATGGTCTATGAAGACGACGCCAACCTCGCCAAGGCGCTCATTACCAGTCTGGTCGATCTCCGTCTGCTTCCGGAGAAACTGCGCAAACTCGAGGCTGTCTGAAAACCGTCACATACGGCTTGAGCGGGCCGACGGGTCCTGTATAATTCGCCGTCTTTCCGGCACCCCACCGGTACAAAAAACCGGTTTTCCGGGTCGTTAGCTCAGTTGGTAGAGCAGTTGACTTTTAATCAATTGGTCACAGGTTCGAATCCTGTACGACCCACCATAAAAGCCCCGTCAGATCAGTCACTTACTTGGCCTGACGGGTCTCCATTTTCTGCTTCAGAACCACCAGTGCCGGACTTTTGCCGGACTTTTCTGCGCAGACCCTGTTTGCCGCCTCGATCAGTTCCTCCAACTCCGGGGCGGAGTAATGCGTGGTGATGTCACCATTACGGTGGCCGAGCAACACCTTGCGTGTCTCGTTGGATACACCGGCCGATCTTAGGCGCCTGCCGAACGTGTGCTTTAGATCATGCACCCGCAAGTGCGGCAACCCGATTACTTTGCGCGCATGCTGCCAGGCGGTGTTGTTCATCTGGAAGATCGGTTTCCCCCGGAAGGCGAAAACGTACGCCTCGTGCCGCCCCCGCACCTCGTCCACCACGGACTTCGCGACCCGGTTCAACACCACCAGCCGGTCCTCGCGGTTCTTCACGAACGCACCAGGCACCAGGAACACCGACGTATCGAGTTCCGGTACCGGCACCTCCCAGTCCCAGCGCAGTTGGCACACCTCCTGGTCCCGCGTGCCGCTGTTGACCTTGAACAGGCACATGCGTGCCAAGTAGTCGGGCAACTCCTTCAAC
>JBATKF010000217.1:0-8426 GCA_049669185.1 Sedimenticolaceae bacterium
CACATCGGCGCCGGCGACGGATCTCGGCCTCAACGCCTATCTTGGCCTGCCGTTTGGCGGTGACGGTCCGTTCTTCGGTGTCAAGACGGGCCCTGATTCGCAGATCTTCTCACTGGCCGGTGATGCGCCAGAAGACGCGCCGAACGCCACGATCGACTTCCGCTTCGGCGGGGAAGATGGCTCGACGCTGTCGATGAACGGGATCCCCGTCGTACGATCGCCAATACGCTATGCGTCCGAGGATGAAACCGCCGACAGCGGGCGGAAGGACCTTGGCTGGTGGACCGTGGTGGGTCTCGCCGCCAGTGTTGGCCTCATTTATGCCTTTGTCGAGAGCGACAGCGACGTCAAGGTCAACGTCTGCTCCGGACCTAATTGTCCACCAGAGGAAAAACCACCGCCGGAGGAGCCCGAGACGCCGGACCAGGATACCGGGACCTGATGGCGGGGAATCAGTCAGCGGGCGACGCGGACTGGATGAATTTGTCGCTCGGCCGATATTGGATCTGTTTTCGTTTTTTACGATTTTTTATCCACAGATGGAGAAACCAGACATGGCGGCAGATCGCTGGCTACGGATTGAATATCTGGACGGCACCTCGGAGACCTTCAGCTTCCCCAAGCAGGCCGCGGATGACTACGAACAGATGCAAAGGATCCGCGAGGCCTTGACCGCCGATCGCATAGTGCTCGAGTCAGACGGGATGCTGCACATTATTCCCCTGACGGCGGTCAAACGGCTCGACTTTTCGCCGGCACCGGACAAGCTTCCGGACCAGGTGATCAAGGGGGCGTCTCCACGATAGGCCTCACTGACACGGCAGCCTCGGAGCGATACGCCGCGCGATCACACGGGGGTTGCGGCGAGCCGCAAGCCTCGTAAGATAGGCGTCGCCGATTCACATCAGGCTTCCAGCCACGAGGAGAACCGCTATGGAGACCCGCGATCAATACGTCGACGATCTGAAGAAGAAACTCGACGAATGGAACGAGCAGATTGGCAAGATGCAAGAGCAGATGAGTGCCGCATCCGACGAGGTCAAGAATCGCTATGAGCAACAGATCGAAGAGATGCAGGCCTACAGGGTAGACGCCGAGAAGCGCATGACCGCGCTCATGGAGAGCTCGGCAGCCGACTGGGAGAAGATGCGCCATCAGTTCGAGTCCGCCTGGGGCGACATCGCGGCCGGGTTCGGGCGCGCCTGGTCACGCTTCCGCTGATTTCAGGGGCATCACGCCTCGAAAAGGGATGACAGACGAGACAGCGATAGCGGGTGTTTCAAACGCTTTCGTATCGTTCGAGTCTCTGCCCGCGGCACGCCGACCCGACGGACTGGGACGGCGTGCCGCGATGCGAGTTACTTCCCGACGACCTGCAGTGCCGTGCGGCGGTTTTGCGCGCGGCCCTCGGCGGTGCCGTTGTCGGCAATCGGGTCGGCCTCGCCACGTCCGATGACCTGGATGAAGGCCGCACGCGAGGGATCCTGCTGGATCAGGTAGTCGGCGACCGCCTTGGCGCGACGCTCGGACAACGCCTGGTTGTAGCTCTCTGAGCCCACCGAGTCCGTGTAGCCGATGACATTGAGTTGGGCCAGGCCCTGGCGAAGCTGGGCGCGATGCGGCTTGAGCAGATCCGATGCCTCATCCAGCATAGCCGCGTACTCGGGCGCGATTTCCGCGCTGTCGAACGCGAACTGGACGTTATTGATAATGACCTCCTCGATGACTGCGGCGGCGGCATACACCTTGTCGCCCTTTACGATCGCAGCGCTCTCGGTGATGGTGACCGCGGTCCCGGTCGCCCCGGAATCGACTTCAGTATCTTTCTCCAAGACCATTTCGTAACCGCAGTCCTCGCGGTACTCCGTGACCTTATCGGAGGTGCGCACGCACTCGCCGCTACCACTCATCACGGTGCCGCCGTAGGGGGTGTTGAGGTAGTTTTGCACGGGCTCGGCGGCGCTTGCCAGCGGTTGATACAGCGCGGCCGTCAGTCCGGCAGTAACGAATAGGGAGAGATTGTTGGTCTTCATGTTGGTTCCTTAGTGATAACGTGGACCAGGTCTCTGCCGATCTCGTCGGGACTGGCCTGGCGGATTGGTTAAAATTTCAGCTTATTGTTATGAATGACACCGTTGGTTCGGTTACGAGGATTGCCTATTCCTGCCAACCTCGCGGAAGCTGAAGCCGAGGGAGATCGGTCATCGAGTCTAACGGGCTTGTGCGTCACAATTGGGCCAATATGATACATCAAAACAACAGCTTGTGCGCCGTCGGCCCGCCTGAAGAGGCCGCTTGTCGGCACAGTCGATCCGGATGGTTCGCCGGCTGCGCCTGGTTGACAATCTGAGGAGCGGCGACATGTGGACGACGGTAGGTCTGGTCGGTCTGGTCTCGCTCCAGCTGGCGGTGATCGCACGCGCGATCCTCCGCCCACACCGGGACCCGGCATCGCGCATTGCCTGGGTGGCAGTGATCGCCGCTATCCCGATTCTGGGCATCTTCGCCTATCTCCTGTTCGGGGAGACCAGTATCGGTCGTAAACGCATCGACCGGAATCACGCGGTCCTGGCTGAACTGCCGCCTCCGGCCCCCCCTAAAGTGGCCGAAGAGGGTCGTGATCGCGCGGAGATCCCAGCGCATTATGCGCCGCTGTTTCGCCTGGGCGAGACGATCAATGGATTTCCGCCCGTTGGCGGCAATGCGGCCCGACTGATGGCGGACTCCAACTCCGGAATCGACAGCATGGTCGCCGACATGGACGCGGCCACCGACCACATCCACCTGATCTTCTATATCTGGCTGGCAGACAACAACGGCCTCAAGGTGGTCGAAGCGCTCGAGCGCGCTGCCGCGCGCGGCGTGGCGTGCCGGGCCATGGCCGATGGGCTGGGCTCGCGTGCGATGATCCGCTCGAAACACTGGAAGGCGATGCGCGAGGCCGGCGTCCAGGTCGCCGTCGCGCTGCCGATCGGTAATCCCTTGTTGCGTCCCCTGCACGGGCGGATCGATCTGCGGAATCACCGCAAGATCGTGATCATCGACGACCGAATTACCTATTGCGGAAGCCAGAATTGTGCGGACCCCGAGTTTCGCGTGAAGCCCAAGTTCGCCCCCTGGGTGGACGCCCTGATGCGCTTCGAGGGGCCCGTCGCGCGTCAGAATCAGCACGTCTTCGCGAGTGACTGGATGACTTACGTCGATGAAGACATCCGCGGTCTGTTGGAGGCCCCGATAGACGCCACCGGCGACGGCTTTGCGGCCCAGGTCATCGCCACCGGTCCGACGGTGCGCAGCTCTGCGATGCCTGAGACCTTCGGGGCCCTGCTGTATGGCGCGCGCCGCGAGCTGGTCATCACGACGCCGTACTATGTGCCGAACGAGACGCTGCAGAGCGCGCTCTGTGCCGCTGCCCACCGGGGCGTCAGGACGACAATCGTGTTTCCCGCCCGCAACGACTCCTGGCAGGTTGCCGGCGCTAGCCGTAGCTACTATCGTGGGCTGCTGGCGGCCGGTGTGGAGATCTACGAATACGAGGGCGGTCTGCTCCATACCAAGTCGATCACCCTGGACGGCGAGGTGACCCTGATCGGTTCCGCCAATATGGATCGGCGCAGCTTCGATCTGAATTACGAAAACAATATCCTACTCTACGACGCGACCCTGACCGCCGCGATGCGGGCCCGCCAGGAGAGCTATATCGCGTTGTCCAGGACCGTGAAGATGGCCGACGTCGAGGCCTGGCCGGTCGCTCGCCGGCTCTGGAACAATGCGGTCGGGATGCTCAGCCCGCTGCTTTGAGGGAATCAGCATAGCGGCCGCGTCGCCGAATCTATCGATAGTCCAGGGCCGAGGGATCAACTGCTGCGAGGTGAATGGTGCACAGACTCTGCATGTTCGGGCTGGCGGTAATGATCCTATCTGGCTGTTCGACCTATGGTCGAATCGAAAACCAACCCCTCACTGCTGCCGCACCGGAGCAGGCCTATACAATGCGCGGCCCTGGGCGTCGGCCGGACAACGACGATGTCAAGCTATATCTCGCCTTTTCGGGTGGCGGGAGCCGGGCCGCGGCGCTGGCCTACGGAGTGCTGCAGGAACTGCGCGATACGACGGCGGTCTTCGATGGCCGTTCACGGCGGCTGCTGGACGAGATCGACGCGATCAGCTCTGTGTCCGGCGGCAGTTTTACCTCGGCATACTATGGACTCTATGGCGATCAGATATTTGACGATTTCGAGGATGTCTTTCTGCGGCGCGATGTCCAGGGACATCTGATCAACGCGCTGTTCAATCCCCTGCAGTGGTTCAGTTCCAACGGGCGCACGGAGCTGGCGGTCAAGTACTACGAAGAACAGGTGTTTCACGGCGCGACCTTCGCGGATCTACATAAGTCAGGCGGACCGCTGGTCCTGATCAATGCATCCGACCTCTCCTACGGGGTGCGCTTCTCCTTCGTTCAGGAGTATTTCAATCTGCTGTGCTCCGATATCGCTTCGTTTCCGGTCGCCCGGGCGGTCACTGCCTCGTCGGCGGTGCCGGTATTGTTCAATCCGGTCGTGGTCGAGGATTACCAGGACTGCAAAAATGACACGCCCGATTGGCTGACGGCTGCAGAACAAGCCCAACAGGGCAGCCCGCAGATGATCGAGGTCATAAACGGCCTGAAGAGCTACTTCAAAAAGAGCGACTTAAGATATTCTCATTTCGTCGACGGCGGCATCACGGATAACCTTGGTCTGCGCGCGCTCTACGAGATCATTGAGCTTGCCGGTGGCGCAAGGGCGTTTTCCCTGGGACTCGGTAAGAGTCGGTCACGCAGCCTTGTCGTCGTGTCGGTCAATGCCGCCACGAATCCGGATCGGGAGATGGATAGGTCCAACAGGAGTCCCTCCATTAAGGAAACCATCGGGGCCGTGAGTAGCATTCAGCTGCGCCGCTACAATGCGGATACGCTCCAGCTGTTGGATGACAAGTTGAAGGATTGGGCGCACGAGCTGTCGACGCCGGACCGGCCGGTTGATGTTTATTTCATCAAGTTGAGTTTCAGCGAGATCGGTCAGCCTGAGACGCTGCGATTCTTCAACCTTATTCCGACCAGTTTCGACCTGAGCGACGAACAGGTCGACAAGCTGATTAGTGCCGGCCGCAAACTGTTGCGCAATAATCCGGATTTCCAACGTTTTCTCGCCGCTCATGGCGGTAAGGCGGCAGTGAACTGAAGGATAGGGAATCCAAGATGTGCGCATAAAGATTATGAAGATCGCTCTATGGGGCCTCGGTCTCATCGCCCTCCTCGCGCTGCTCGGCACGGCGTATCTGCTCGTCTATCTGGATCGAAACAAGGCCCTGGTGGAATCGGCGGCCAGCGAGGCCCTGGGCAGAGAGGTGCGTATCGATAAGGGCATCTCGCTGCGATGGTCGATGCGGCCTGCGATCACGCTCAAAGGCCTTTGGATCGGCAACCCGGCCTGGGCGCGCGGTGAGTATTTTGCGCGTGCCGACCAGGCGTTCGTGCGATTCTACGTCGCGGCGCTACTGGGAGGTCACTTGACGGTCGATGAAGTGGTGCTGCAGCAAGCGGATGTCGCCCTGGAGACGGCGGAGGACGGTCGCCGCAACTGGGAGTTTGGCGGCGGCCCATCGATGCTTCCCAGTCCGAGTATCAATAGTCTTGCGTTCAAGAAATCCCGCCTGCGCTACCAGTCGGCAGATGGCAAGGCGCAGCAGTTTGCTTTTTCGACGCTGGAACTACTGGGTCTCGGCACTGACGCGCCGTCGGTGGCGGCCGAGTTCAGCTTTGCCGAGACACCAGTCGTGTTGAAAGCGAAAGTGGATTCGGGCGCCGTTGCCGCGCCTGCGGGGCGCGCGTTCAGCGGACGCCTGTCGAGCGCGGGACTGGTGGTCGACGTCAGTGGCCATGCGAAAGTCCCTGACGCTGCGCTGACGGTTGACATGCAGGTGCAGGGCGAGCGCTTTGTCCTGCCGACCGCGTTGCACCCATCGGGGCCGAATGCGGTCGATGTCGGGCCACTGCAGCGGATCTCCGGGCGATTCAAGTCCAGTGGTACCGGGCTGGAGGCCCTGATCGCGAATCTACACGGCAAACTGGATGTCGGCTTCGTGCGCCTCACGCTGCCGGCAGCACAGGACGGACAAGCCAGGGTCATCGACGCCAATGCGACCACCCTCGCGCTGGTGGCCGGTAAGCCGATGTCCCTGCACAGCGAGCTGCGATACCGCGAGCAGTCTTTCGCGCTCCAGCTGACCGGCGGCACGCTTGCCGGGCTCTGGTCGGGCGACAAGTCATGGCAGTGGATAAACTTCGAGGTTGACGGCACGCTTGGCGAAACGCCGTTGCAGCTTTCGGGCAGGCTCGATTCGCCCCTGGCCTGGCCGGCGCCGCCGCGGTCCGGTGAGGGGATTCTGGAACTGAAGAATATCGAGGTCAAGATCGCGGACAGTCGGGTCACCGGTGAGATGCGGGTCGCACTGGCCGAGCGGGGTCGGATAGAGGGCAGTTTCGAGGCTCAGACGCTTGACCTCACCCCGTTGCTCTCGGGGGAAGGGGCCGGCACCGCCGATCCCTGGGGATGGCTGCGCCGGCCGTTGGAATTCGAGGATCTGCCGCAGCGGGATATCGATCTGCGGCTCGATATTGCGCAGCTGAGAGCGTCCGAGGTGTCTTTTGCTGGCGTTCAGTCAAGAGCGACACTGGCCGACAGGCATCTCCAGCTGAAGGGGACAGACCGGGCAGGTAAGTTGGACATCCTGGCGGACCTGCAACCCAAAGGATCTGTATGGCGCCTCCACCTGCGCAACAAGTTTGAGCTGGGCCTGGTGCAGGCAATCGAAGGGAAGGATGCGACCACCGGGGCGCCGCAGGGCGACCAGAAGATCACCGTCGACATCGATCTGGTCGGCAGCGGAAAATCGATGTTAGAGGTGCTGGGATCCGCAGAGGGTAATATCGATTTGTTGGCCGGTGCGGGTCGGCTGAGCGAGGCGATCGCGCGGAGTCTTCCGCTCGGCGGCGTATTCACGACGCTGTTGGCGGCCATCAAGGCAGAGGATTCGGTGAAAGCCCCTACGCAGCTGGACTGTGCGGTCTTCCATCTGGATGTGGTCGCGGGTGTTGCCACCAGTAAGCAGGGATTGGCGTTGCGGACTGATCGCGTCAACATCCTTGGCACGGGGAGTCTCAAGCTCGCCAGCGGCGAGATCGATCTGACCTTCAAGACGGCGCAGCGCAAAGGCGTGGGGCTCAGCATTCGTGGGCTGACGGATAAATTTGTTCGCGTGACCGGCACAGTGGCGCAACCGGAGGTCGAGCTGAATGCCAGCGGCGCCGCGTTGACGGCCGGTGCCGCTTATCTGACCGGAGGATTGAGTCTGCTTGCAGAGGCGGTGTTCACCAGGCTGACCGGATTCACCAATCCTTGCGAGATCGTGCGGGCACAGGGACAGCCAAGCAATGCGGAATAGTGCGTGGGTGCATTCCGCAGGCCCTTACGCACCGGGTCCTTCGGAGGTCTGCACGCCGCTGCGGCCGAGAGGTCGGCGGTGACGGCCTCCGGGTTAGTGTGTAGAGTTGCACTCAGGATTGTCGGTCGCGTGCGTTCCTTCGCCGGCGCCTGCGCCCTCGATCTACGTGCCTCTGAATCGGCCATCGACTGGCGTGGTGCAAGCGTGGTGCGTCGGCGTGAAAAGGCCGGAAATCGCTCGCGATCAGCGGAGACCATTTTCTGACTTTTTTGAGGAGAATATCGATGCGAAATCGAACAGGCGCCTGGGCCATTGCGGCCTGGGTCGCGGCGGCTGCGGCATTTACTTCGACATCGGTGGCCGCGGAGGGTATCGACGGAAAAAAAGACGTCGTCTGTGCGGTAATGGATGTGGTCGCTTGCGTCGAAGAAGGCAGCTGTCTGCAGGGGCGTGCCAGTAGCTTTGAGCTGCCGGAGTTCATCATCCTCGACGCCGAGGACAAGGTGATTCGTCCCGCCTACGAGGGCGGCGAAAAGGCCGTTTCGCCGATTAAGAACGTGGAGCGCAACGGTGATCAACTGGTGTTGCAAGGCGTCGAAAACGGTCGGGGCTGGGACATAGCGATCGACACCAAGAGCGGAGAGATGCGCGCGGCGAGCGTCGGCGACGCCGGCAGCTTCCTGGCATTTGGGTCCTGCACGGCACTCTGAGGAGGGAAATCAACCATGGCAATCAGATTCGAACTTGCAAGGGGCGCTCTGATCTGTGCGCTCGGCACCGCTGCGGTCGGCATGAGCACCTCGGTGCTCGCCAGCGAGACCGGGGCCTTCATCGGCGGCGTCTTTGCGACCAAGATCCTGGGTAACATGCAACAACGCACCGCGGCCGAGCAGCAACAGGCCGCTGCCGCTTCAGCCTCGGCGCAGCGCCCGGTTCAGGCC
>JBATKF010000218.1:0-1586 GCA_049669185.1 Sedimenticolaceae bacterium
GCTGCGCACCTATCAGCCGTTCCTCGACCTGATGGTCACGATGGAGAATCCTTTCGTCGGCATCCTGACCGCGGCAGCGTTCACCGCACTGATCCAATCGTCATCTGCCACCACGGGTATCGTCATCGTGATGGCGAGCCAGGGCTTTATCACCCTGCCGGCCGGCATCGCCCTGGCCTTCGGCGCCAATATCGGCACCTGCGTCACGGCGTTGTTGGCGACAATCGGCAAGACGCGCGAGGCCTTTCGCGCGGCCGTCGTACATGTGCTGTTCAACATCGCCGGCGTGCTGGTTTGGATCGGTTTCATCCATCAGTTGGCGACACTCGTCACCTCGTTCTCCCCATCCCACCCGGAACTGGCCGGCGTCGCGCGACTGGGGGCCGAGACACCGCGCCAGATCGCCAACGCGCACACGATATTCAATATTTCGAACACGCTGATCTTTATCTGGTTTACGCCACAGATCGCGCGCTTCGTGGAGTGGCTGGTACCCGACAGGCCACTGGAGGAGGAAGGCGTGATCATTCGCGCCAAGTACCTCGATGACGAACTGCTGGCGACGCCCTCGCTTGCCCTGGATCGGGTGCGCATGGAGGTCGAGCACATGGGCCAGCAGGTCAACGAGATGCTCGAGAAAATCATGCCCGCCATTATTGCCGGCGACCGCACCTCGCTGACAGCCATCCGCAAGATGGACGAGCGCGTGGATATCTTGCAGGCTCAGATCGTAGGCTACTTGGGAAAAATCAGCCGATTGGAGCTGACG
This sequence comes from Sedimenticolaceae bacterium, assembly GCA_049669185.1. GTDB lineage: Bacteria > Pseudomonadota > Gammaproteobacteria > Chromatiales > Chromatiaceae > Thiosocius. Next base: position 770 of record JBATKF010000218.1, read on the forward strand.
GAAGAGCAAAACCATGAGTTCCTGCGCCTGATGGAGGCGGTCAACAACCTGGAGAGCATAGGCGATATCGTGGAGACCAATCTGGTCGATCTGGGCCTAAGTCGCATCGATGAAAACGTCTCCATAAGTAAGCCGACCCAAGAGGTGCTGAAGGGTTTCCATCGCGTGGTCGTCGGCGCAGTGAGTACTGCCGTGGGCGCGGTGGCCGGGAACGATGCGGCGGCGGCGGCATCGGTAACGCACATGAAGGACGAGATCACACGCATCGCGAATTCGACCGCGGTCCACCAGGCGCAGCGCCTGGTCGCAGACGAACCCAACCGGATCGTGGCCTACACGATCGAGGTGGATATCGAGGAAAAACTTCAGCGCATCTACTACTTTGCGAAACGCATGGCAAAGACCGTGGAACCAGCGGAGGTCCCGGAGGGAGCGGCGGCCGCCGGGTAATCCCGGCAGGGTCGGGTTGGCAATAACGCCTTTGGCGCCGACGCCTCGAGACCCGCGCTGAGCCTGGAACGTATCTGCGGGTGCTGCCGTGACCGACAAGAGGCGGTCTCGATGGCCCTCAATCAGTGATCCAGCGCTGCATTGCCGGCCGCAGTACCGACTCTCGATTCCCGGTACCGGGCTTCAGCACCGGCGGCGGCTTCGCCTTCCGGGTACACCACGCTGACCGGCACGCCGCAACTGTGGACAACCCGCTCAGACAGCGACGCGAAGAGCTTGTCCCAAAACCCCTTGGCCCTGGTATGCCCAATCACTACCCGGTCAGCATCGACCAGGGATGCCACCTCAGGGATGCGCGTCGCCGGCA